>CALXOC010000085.1 GCA_944389915.1 uncultured Opitutales bacterium
ATGGCCGTTAAATTTTTCCATACTCCGTTTTCGCACTCTATGAGGGTAATTGAGTCGCCGACTTCAAAGAGGGAAGGGCCGTCCGGAAGCTCGACATTTTTGAGCAAGGCTATTGCCGGAACAACAAGAGTTGCGCTTTCTACGGAGTTTTTCTCCTGTTCTGCAAATAATCTGTCTTTTGAGCCCGCAAAGAGTACTATGGAGGCTCCCTTTCGCATATATGAAAATCTCAGCGCTTCGGGCGGCAGTGGGGATAATTGCTCGGCAAAGGTTTCCACATAATCGCGCATATCTTCATTGGACATTGCGGGAGGCGCTTCGAGAATTTTCACGAAGAGAGAGCCGCTTCCCAGTAGAATTACGTCTTTAGCCATACGGATGCCTTATATATTTAATGCATTTGCAGCGAAATAGTTTCGCCAAATCTTGAGTTACAAACGCAAAAAAAACCGCACTTTGCAAGTGCGGTTTTAAAGAAAATATTTTTTCTACTTCTTTTTCGAGTAGAACTCGGTTATTTGGGATATCAAATAGGAGTGTTCCTGCGGGCTGATTTTTCCGGATTTGCGCATCTCGTCCGCCTGCAAGATATTTTTAGTCATATCCGAGAAAGCGTTCAATCCGGGATATTCCGGAAGGAATGATGGCTTAAGGGAGGCGTCGACAGGCGATGGGGTCAGTTCTTTGTAATAACCCATGTCCACAAGCGGGCCAAATTTTACCAGGGGGTTCTGCCTTACGGAAGCCAAACTTACAACCTGATCCTTATAACCCTGTTTTACCAGTTTTATTTCATATACGCTGTCGCGGTTAAGGTCAAGGGTCATGGGGGTTTGACCCATTAGCTCATTGTTTATGAATACATCAGCGCCCTCGGGCATTGAATTGATAACGACATCTTCTTTGAATGCGCATCCAGACAACAAGGCCGCCACAACTGAGAGAAGGAGTATTTTTTTCATATAAAAATAATGTAACAAGCGTTATTTGCTTTTGTTTCCAATCAATGTGCCAATAAAAAATCGTTGCGTCAAGCATTTACTTTCATTAAATTTTTAGAAAGTAAAAATGGCATGGTTTTATAGCTTGGATAGTTCTTCCGAGCGCCTGCATGCAGCCTGCAGCGCCGCATTTACCATATTCCTGAACCCCCCGTCGGAAAAGGCCTTTAAGCCGGCGAGAGTAGTTCCGCCGGGACTGGATACGGCTATTCTTAATTCGTCGGCGCCCAGCGGGGACTTGCAAAGAAGCATTGCGCTTCCAAGCATGGTCTTATAGACGAGCTTTTTTGCTTCGTCGTCGTTAAATCCGAGAGATTTCTTCGCCCCCTCAATAAGCGCCGCCGCAAATTCAAACACATATCCGGGCCCGCTTCCGGAGAGCGCAGTAACCGCGTCAAGGCGGTTCTCCTCCATCTCAATGCAGTCTCCTATGGCGCCCAATACCCTCTCAACCAGTTCTTTTTCGGATTCGTCAAGAGCCTTTTCGGGGGCGTAGCACGATATGCCTTCGGAAATTTGCGCGGGCATATTGGGCATGACCCTCACAATTTTGTTTACCCCCGGAAAACAATCCCTTAGGCGCGATATTGGAGTCCCCGCCAATATGGAAATTAGCATGCCCGCTTTCGCCCTTGGCGATGACTCTGCAACTTCCGCAAGTTGCTGGGGCTTGCACGCCAATACTATGTTTTGCGACGCCTCAAGAAGCTCGCCGAGGGAGTTTGCAAGACTTATCCCCGTGTCTTCAGCCAAGAGGGAACCGGTATTGTCGTTTCCGCAAGCGCAGATTATTTCATCGGGCATTGCGGCCTTCCCCGACAACATTCCGCGCACTATGGCGCCGGCCATTTTCCCTGCGCCTATAAAGCCAAACTTTTTCATAGGCTTTGAAAAAAGACCCACTATTGGAAAAAGTCAATATAACATGCCTGAAATCCTGGGGCAGGCCCCAAATTAAATGAAGCTTCCATTGTTAATAGCGGACTTTTTTGCCATTTATATAGTCCATAGTAGAGAGGGGCGATTCCTTTGTGGTCTTTACTTCAAGCCCCGGATTTTTCGGGGCTTTGAGCGTTATCTCCCCAACTTTATAGCGCCTTTTCCCGTCGTCGGGCAAGTCGAGCGGAAGGGCTATTTTTGGCGTGCCGTCGCGCGTTCCAACCGATATGTAAACTTCGTATACTCCCGCTTTTGTGGCGGGGACTGTCGGAGCGCCGTAAAATTCGGCGCCTTCCCGATATTCCATTGTTTTTGTGTACTCGTTGAACCATTCGGGCGGATTTAAAAATGCCACAGAAAAGCTTTTTTTGCTAATGACGCTTTTGGGGCGCCCCTTGGGGGCCACGGGAAGGTCTTTCATATTTAACGTGTCGTCCACAAGCACCGCCACGATGCCTCCGGAGCTGTCTTTTAAAGTTATGGCGGCCCACGCGCCTTCATACATGGGCGCAACCCCTGCGTTTGCCCATTCAAATTTCGCTGTAAAGGCTTCCCCTATCTCGAGTTCCGAAGGCATGCTAAATTCCTTTAGATTCAGCCTATAGCCGAGACGCAGGTTTATGTTTTCTATTGCCTCCTTGTTCTCTTTGTAAAACACCTCGGGCCACCAGTGTATAGACAGATATGAGCAGTGATAGGCCTCCACCGCTTTTTGCAATAGCTCTCCGCTCCAAGCTCCCCTTATTTTTGACAGCCCGTAATGTTCGTGCTCCACAATAACAGGCATATCGCGCCAGTATTTGCCGGCAAGTTCGGCGTGATACCACGGCTTGCGTTTTCCGCTTTCTTTGTTGACCATTATCGAGTCGTCGCGCAAACTTACCCCCTTTGAACGCGCATAGTCGAGGACGGGGAAAGGCCCTTGGCTTACGGCCCCGTCGACGTCGTCGCTAATGCACAGGAGGGTTTTTTTGAAGTGGCGCGTATAAATGTCTATCTGTTTTTTTGCCGCTTCTATATTGTATTCGCGGCTGCGTTTGCTCGACCCGCCCGTGTGCCCCTCTCCCCACAGGCCAAAGGTGCCTATGTCTATGAAAGCAACATTTTCGTTGCCGTCATAGCGCTCGGCCAGGGCCTTTACGAGCTTTTCAAGGCTTTCCAAAAATATGGGGCTCAGATAATCCGGCTCCCAGCACGCGCCTTTGCTGTCGGGGCCCACCCGCACGGTAAAACGAACCCCCGGGCAAGCCTTTTTTTCGAGCCATTGGGGAGTTGCGTATGGTATCCAGTGCTCGCAGGCGTTTATGCGTATGGCCAGTTTCTTTCCCTTTTCTATATATCTCTGGGCGGGCGTATCGAGAACCTGCCAGTTAAATTTGCCCTCTTCAGGTTCAACAAAGGCCCAAGGTATCCTCATATACTGCACTGAGGCGCCCGGGAACCAGTCGAGAGAGTCGCTTGGGGCAAGATAATAGCCGTAGTTTCCGGTGCGGCCCGAATAATAGTGGTGAACCCAACCCATGCCGGGATTTATCAGGGCTTCCTTGTTGTCTTCCGGTGTTATCTTTATTGATTTTAACGATGTGTTTTGCGCGCTTCCAAGGCAACCGGCCATGTAAGGTGCCGATATTAAGCAGCACGCCGCAAATGTAATTGTGTATTTAAACCTCAGCTTCATATGTGTTGTTTGTTTTGTGAATATTACTTTACATAACAATGCAACTTTGTCAAGTTTAGCCCAAAACATTTCAATTTTCTTTGAAAAAATTAAGCTTGATTGGAATTGCCTTTCATAAAAAGAACTAAATTAATGTTTTGCGGTAATAAATTGCGCATTTTGGAATGCTTTTTTAAGATACCAGCTTATATATGCGTTGACGCGCATGCCAAATGCGTTCGCCTAAATTCTTATAATAAAACTCCGACGGCTTCGGCATTCTGCCGCAAGGGATTTGCGTAGGTTTTTATCGACAATTTCCGCGCAAACTTTGCGGGACAATTTAAGACGGAAACAAAAGGTACAGGGCGTGTTTCTATGCCCTGTGCATCTATTCGCCATGCCTTAAAAGTTAGCGCGCGAAATCAGTTTTTATTTTCTAAAAGGATGTAGCCCATTGGCTTTACGCTTTTGCCATCGTATAAAAATTCTTTGTCGGAATAATTCGATACTATCTTAGCGCCGTTGGCGTATGTGGTTACAAAAACGTTTTCGGCGATTCTTTCATGGGAATCCATAAGCTCGAGCTGAAGATGGCGCACGGGTAGGAATTCGTCGTAGGCTTTTTTTATGTACTTGATGTCGTCGAAATTGCTCGTGTAGAAAATCGGCCTGCCCCCGAATTCCACAAGCTTCAGAGAGTGCATGGGATTCGTTATGCCGTCGCCTATCATAAATTCGAGTTTTCCGCTGTCAACATCCGGATATTTTCTGGCGCCCCTCGTATGATTTTGCACAAGCCTGTCGGGAGTTGCCAAGATAATGCCGTGATAGACTATTTCCCATACGGGCGCAATATAGTCTACCATTGGATTTGGCTTTTCAACCTGGCTTTTGATAGACGTGCTTACATAGTTTACATAGTCGAGGTTTCCGGCAACGTGGTCGTAGCCGCACTCGCTTGAAGCTCCTCCGAAGATTTTTTTGCAATAGGCCAAAATTTCGTTTTGAACTTGCGCCATTTCCTTCCTGTTTGCGGGATGGTTTTTATTGCAGCACGTATACGGCGGTATCGCCGAAAATACATCGACATAGTGGGAGCCCTCAAAGCCGAGGTCGCGCACTTGCTTTAACTGCTCACGAAGGCATAGTTGCCATATTCGCTTTGCACATAATTGGCGCGCTATTCCGCCGCTCCAAACCCCGCCGGATTTATGTTTGCCGTCGGGTGTAAGCGCAAGGAGGTCGTCGCTGTAAATGTCGGCAACGCGGTAGCAGTCTGTGCTGTTTGTGTGGGCGGATATTAGATATCCGAGCTTTTTGCATTCGCTTATAAATTCGCGCAGACCCTTCTCGCCTCCGAGAACATCGTCTATGGGAAATAGTTGCGGGAAACGGCCGTCGTAACCTCCGCTCTGCCAGCCTGCTGAGCACACAGACACTTCGTTTATGCCCGCCTTTTTCATTGCTTTTACAAATTCTATCGACTTATCGAAGGGAAGCACGGGTATGACGGGCAACTCGTCTTCTTTTGTGAAATCTTTTTTTACCCTCTCCTTGGAACCGTGGTATTGAATGCGCACCGGTATGGATTTAGCCATGTATTCCAGATGCGGCTGCTCCTTAAGGCGCTCGCGTATGGGTTTCACAACGCCGCGGTCCATTTGATACTTTCTGTAAAAACGTCCCATTCCGCTATAATTGGCGTCGCGGCCTTCGAGAAAATAATAGTCTATTATTATATCCTCATATGGGGCGAAGTCTATCTTCGATATCTTGAACCTCGGGGTTACTTTATAAATGCCGCGCTTTGCTCCGGCGTACATGGAAAATTCGTTCGACAGCCCTTTTATTATTCCAATAAAGGTTTTGTCGTTTATCTTCATTCCGTAAAAGGGCATTGGATATTTTATTCCTCCGTAATACAGCCCGTCGTCGAGCTTAAAGGAGCCTATTTCTCCGCGCGGGAAAACCCAGTAGCCGCTGTCGCCCTTTTTGGCCTTTGCGAAATCCGGGACTACGTCCAAATTTACGGCGTTTGCGGGTATGTCTTCTTTGGGGAAAACAAAACGCAGGGCTCCGTCTTCCATCTTTTTCAGCTCAACCCGCTTTTCTTGAATACCGCCATCTTTTAATGTTATTGAAACTGTGGCGGATTCGCTTCCCGTGCAAATTGCACAAAATGCTGTTAGGTTTGTCGCAAATATTAAGAGTAGTCTTTTTATCATAGGATTTTTCATGTTTATAATAGATCTTTCGTACGTTTTTTATATAAAATATCAATCATCCATAGGCGTGAGCCTAATATTTCGAAAAAGCACTTCAGAACCTTCGGACTGAAGGGCTATATAACCCTCTTTATGGGCAGATTTTGTTCCCGTATTCTGCAATCTGCCGTTTATATATAGTGTAATATTGCCTTCTTTGCAGATTATATCGGCGCAATTCCATTCGCCGTCGGGATTTTCGCTGGATTCGGCAAGCCGCCTAACAACGGGGAATTTTGGGCGCGGAGCGCCGCCGGGCAATTTGAACTCCGCTATGTCAGAGCCGCCCAGCAGGACAAAATCTCCCACTCTGCCTTTCATGAGTTGGCATTCTATTGCATTGGGCCACAGCTTCATTGGATCTTGCACAAATAAAAATATGCCGCTGTTAACTGCCTTTTGGGGATAGCGCCATTCCACATGCAGTTTAAAGTTCGAATATTTCTTGTTTGTTCTAATATAACCGAAAGGATTTCCCTTTACGCACAGAAATCCGTCTTTTGCGGAAAAGACTTTGGAGTCTTCATTGCTCTGTCCGTCTACAAAGGCCGTCCACCCGTCAAGGTTTTCCCCGTTGAACAGATCAATACTGCGGGGGGTGGCAAGGCAATTTAAGGCTGTTGCGGCGAATATGAATATTAACAGGCTTTTCATAAAAATATTTCCCAAGAGTAGTTTTGCGTTTAGTGGCAAAAAAAATCCAACTACGCAATATTTTTATTTTTGCGCGAATTTTTACAAAATGTAATTTTAAGGATTGCTTGTCGGATAGCTCGTCAAATTGCATCTGTGAATGCTGATATTTTCATGCCAAAAATAGTTCGTATATTTACATGCGCGCATATGTGTACAAAATTGTAGTTTTACGGCAGGGCTCATACGATTGAGATTTTTTTGTAAAATGGGGATAATAATTAAGATTTTCCCGTGCAGATAAAGGATTGCCGGACTATTTTTTAAAAGAAATTTATTTGTGTCGAAAATTGTTGACGAACTCTGCGGACAAGAGTAGATTTTATTGGATTGTTTTAATGCCAAATCAGCTTTCCGATTTTTTTGCGTTATCGGGCTGCTGATTTGCCATGGGAACTGTCGTATAACATTTATAGGAATCATATGAAAAATAAGAATAGTGTTATTACGGACGGCAACGAAGCGGTAGCTTCCGTAGCTTTTCGTCTGAGCGAAACCATCGCAATTTACCCTATAACTCCATCTTCTCCGATGGCGGAGTCGTGCGAGGAATGGGCAGTAAAGGGCAAGAAAAACATATGGGGCGTAAGCCCGTCGATAAGCCAGCTTCAGAGCGAAGGCGGCGTTGCCGGAGCCGTTCACGGCGCGCTTCAGACGGGTACACTAATGACCACTTTCACGGCCTCGCAAGGGCTCCTTTTGATGATACCGAACATGTACAAAATTGCGGGCGAGCTCACAAGTTTTGTAATGCATGTCAGCGCCAGAGCCTTGGCGAGCCACGGATTGTCTATTTTCGGAGATCACGCCGATGTAATGGCGTGCAGGCAGACCGGTTTTGCAATGCTGTGCTCTAACAGCGTTCAAGAGGCCCATGATATGGCTCTAATAGCCCACGCATCGACTTTGGAATCGAGAGTTCCGTTCTTGCATTTCTTCGACGGTTTTAGAACTTCCCACGAGGTCAACACTTACGAGCCCTTGTCGGACGAAGTTCTTTCGCAGATGGTGCCTTACGAAAGGGTTTTGGAGTTCCGCTCCCGCGCTCTGACTCCTGACGCCCCCTTTATACGCGGCACGGCGCAGAATCCCGACGTCTACTTCCAATCTTGGGAGGCGCGCAACCCATACTATCCCAAGTGCGCCGAAATAGTTGCGGCAAACATGGAAAAGCTTGGCAAGCTCACGGGCAGGGTGTACAAACCCTATGAATATGTGGGCGCTCCCGACGCTGAAAGCATTGTGGTTGTAATGGGCAGCGGCGCCGAGACAACCGAGAGGGTTTCCGCCTTCTTAAACTCCCAGGGAGCCAAGACGGGCGTTCTAAAGGTGAGAATGTTCCGCCCGTTCAGCGTTGAGATGTTCGCCAAGGCTTTGCCTTTGAGCGCAAAGAAAATCACGGTGCTGGATAGAACCAAGGAGCTTGGGGCTTCGGGCGAACCGCTCTATCAGGAGGTGAGCTCGTCGATAGCGGAGGCTCGCAACGGCGGGTTATTGCCGCGCGATTTCGATCCTGTCATTGTCGGGGGCAGGTACGGGCTCGGCTCAAAGGACTACACTCCGGCAATGGCCAAAGGCGTGTTCGACAATATGAGCGCCGAAAAGCCCAAGAACCACTTCTCTGTGGGAATTGTGGACGACGTTACAAATTGCTCAATCACTTACGACGAGAATTTCAAACTTTCCGACAATGGCCTGATGAGCGCCGTATTCTTTGGTTTGGGTTCCGACGGAACAGTTGGGGCAAACAAGAACACCATAAAAATAATAGGCAATGAGACTCCGAATTATGCCCAGGCTTATTTTGTGTACGATTCCAAGAAGAGCGGCGGCATAACCGTTTCCCACTTGCGCTTCGGACCGAATCCTATAAGGGCGCCCTATCTCATAAGCAACGCGCAATTCGTGGGCTGCCATCAATTCTCCTTTATGGAGAAGTACGATGTTCTCGGCTGTGCCGCGGAGGGCGCGGTATTCTTGCTCAATTCCATTTACGACGCCAAAACGGTGTGGAGCCGCCTCAACAAAGAGGTGCAAAAGACAATTATAGACAAGAAGCTAAAGTTCTATGTCATAGACGCATACCATGTGGCAAAGACGATGGGCATGGGCGGGCGAATCAACACCATAATGCAAACATGCTATTTTGCAATATCCGGAGTTCTCCCGGCCGATGAGGCAATAAAGAAAATCAAGGCAGCCATAGAAAAAACTTACGGGAAGAAAGGCCCGCAGGTTGTTGAGAAGAATTTTGCAGCGGTTGATGCGTCTGTGGCGAATCTACAGCAGGTTGAGGTCCCGGCGGAGCCGACTTCCGAATATGGCTTCCCGAAGACCGTTTCCGACGAGGCTCCGGATTTTGTAAAGCGCGTTACTGCGGTTATGATGCGCGACCAGGGCGACAAGCTGCCGGTATCGGCGCTGCCCGTCGACGGCACATGGCCTTCGGCAACAACACAGTGGGAAAAGCGCAACATAGCCATAGAGATTCCCTCTTGGAATCCCGACTTGTGCATACAGTGCACCAAATGCGCCGAGATATGCCCCCATGCCGCAATCAGGGCGAAATTCTATCCCGACGGAGAATTGGAAAAGGCCCCGGCTGCTTTCAAGCATGTGGCATTCCGCTCCCCGAAAAATCCCGGTTGTTCATACACGATTCAGGTTGCTCCGGAGGACTGCACCGGCTGCGGGCTCTGCGCAACTGTATGCCCCGGCAAGAGCAGGACGGAAGAGGGCGTAAAGGCTCTGATGATGGTGCCTCAAGAACCGGTTCGCGAGCAGGAGAGGGAGAATTTCAAGTTCTTCTTAAAGCTGCCCAATCCGGACAGGCTCAAACTTGGAGATACCGTAAAGGACGTCCAGTTCCGCCAGCCGCTATTCGAATTTTCCGGATCTTGCGCCGGGTGCGGCGAAACCCCGTATGTGCGCACATTGACGCAGCTCTTTGGCGACAGGCTACTTATAGCCAATGCAACCGGCTGTTCGTCGATTTACAGCGGCAATTTGCCCACAACGCCATATTGCACAAATCCCGACGGCAGGGGCCCGGCGTGGGCAAATTCGCTCTTCGAGGATAATGCCGAATTCGGATACGGATACCGCATTTCCCTGGATAAGAAGGAGGAGATGGCCAAGGATTTGCTCAAGCGCATGGCTTCAAAGCTCGGAGACGATTTTGTTTCCGCTATAATAAACGCGGACCAGTCTTCAGAAGCCGGCATAGCCGCCCAACGCGAGCGCGTTGCCGCTCTCAAGGGCAAGCTCTCCGGCGATTCCTCGCAGGAGGCTAAAGCCCTCATGTCTTTGGCGGGCGACCTCGTCAAGAAATCAGTGTGGATACTCGGCGGAGACGGCTGGGCTTATGATATCGGCTACGGCGGCCTGGACCATGTGCTTGCGAGCGGCAAGAATGTAAACATAATGGTTATGGACACCGAAGTCTATTCCAATACCGGCGGCCAGATGAGCAAATCGACGCCTTTGGGCGCTATTGCCAAGTTTGCCTCAATGGGTAAGTCGACTCCCAAAAAAGATCTCGGCATGCTTGCGATAGACTACGGGAATGTGTATGTTGCCCAGATTGCCATAGGCGCCAACGACATGCAGGCTGTAAAGGCCATGCAGGAGGCTAATAGCTACGAGGGGACATCCATCATAATAGCCTACTGCCATTGCATATCGCACGGCTACAATCTAATAAACGGACCGGCGCAGCAGAAAGCCGCTGTAGAATCCGGTTACTGGCCGCTGTTTAGGTACGATCCACGTAAACTTGGAACGGGCGAAGCTGCATTTAAGCTCGATTCAAAAGACCCGAAAATTCCCGTTGCGGAATACATGGGTGTTGAAAACCGCTTTAAGATGTTGCAAAGGCTCGATCCCGAACGGGCTGCGCTTCTTGATGCCGAGGCTCAGGAGTTTGTGAACGCCCGTTGGGCTAAGTATAAGTATCTTGCCGAGCGCAAGTAGGGGCTTTTATTACTTTGCCTAAAAGCAAATTCCTCCGCCTTTGCAAGGCGGAGGAATTTTTTTTATACGGCAGCCAAATTGCCGCAAAAAGTGCCGTCGCAATTATTGCGCTGCAAAAACGATGCCAAAGTCTTTCCGCTAAGGATTTTTCTAAACCACTGCAGTGCGCATATTTTGCGGGCAGCATGCGCGCATTTCGGCTTTTAGTGAAAAATTTCGCGTATTAGACTTCTCTTAGAGACGTGCTTTTTTACGCGTTCGGCAATCTGCTCGGTAGACAAATTAAATTCCTTGCGTATGCTTGCTACATCTGTTCCGTGTGGTATAAATTCGTCGGGCCAGCCGATTAGCTCTATATTGTTGTGCCTGTTGTTTGAAGCCAGCGCCTCCAATACGGCGGAGCCGAATCCCCCGCTTACGCTGTGGTCCTCAATGGTTATTATGGTTTTATTTTCGTCGGCGTGTTTTAGCAGCAGCTCAATATCGAGGGGTTTTGCAAATCGCGCGTTTACAACCCCTATTTTTCTGCCTGTTTGCGCCTCGACGATATCTGCGGCTTTAAGCGCTTCGCCAACCATATTGCCCAAGGCCCACAGGCATATATCGCCGTCAGATTCCCGCAGTTGGACGGCTTTGCCTATCTCTATTGTTTCGGGTTCATCTTTAATGGGCACGCCTTCGGCTTTTCCCCGCGGATAACGTATGAAACAGGGCTTGCCGGAATTTATGGAAGTCCAAAGCATATCGCTTAGCTCGTCTTCGTTTGAAGGCTGCATAATAACCGCGCGGGGAAGCGGACGCAGGTATGAAATATCGAAAAGCCCGTGGTGTGTGGCGCCGTCATTTGGGCTGAGCCCAGCGCGGTCGAGGCAGAATGTTGCGGGCAAATTTTGAAGGCAGACATCGTGCATGGCGCAGTCGAATGCCCTCTGCATAAAGGTTGAATATATTGCCGTTACAGTTTTATATCCTTTTCGCGCCATGCCGGCGGCGAATACCGCCGCGTGTTCCTCCGCTATCCCTACATCGAAAAATTGCTTGGGAAGCTCCGATTTCAAAAAAGACAGACCCGTGCCGGAAGCCATAGCAGCCGTGATTCCTATGATTTTCGGGTCTTTTTTTGCAAATCGCAAGAGAGCCTTGCCCATGGCGTCTTGATAGTTCGGTATGGATTTGTTGGAGTTGGAGGTGGACTCTCCCGTGTTGATATCGTATGGGGTTGCCCCGTGAAATTTTTCGGGATTGCGCACAGCTACGTCAAGCCCGCGGCCTTTTTGTGTCAGCACATGCAGCAGTATGGGTCTTGTTGAGCTCTTGCAGTAGTTTAGGTACTTTTCCAGAAGGGGTATATTGTGCCCGTCAATGGGGCCTATATACATAAGGCCGAAGTATTCGAAAAACGACGATGGCAATATAAAACCCTTTGCGTCTATTGCGGTCTTTTCGGTAAATTTCGCGATAGGCTCCCCGAAGGGGAGTTTCTTCAAGAAGGCGTTCATATCGGCATACAGGCGGTTGTAGGCCGGGTTTGTTATGACTTCGTTCAGATATTTTGCTATGGCGCCTACATTTTTTGCAATCGACATTTTATTGTCGTTTAATACGACAATCATCTTCTTTGTGGTTGAAGCTATGTTGTTGAATGCCTCAAGCGTGACTCCGTTAGTGAGTGCGGCGTCCCCGACAACGGCTACTATGTGTTCGTCGGTGCCGTCCCTGTCCCTGGCGGCGCAAAGCCCCAATGCGGCGGATACGGCGGTTCCGGCGTGTCCGGCTCCGAAAGCGTCGTGTTCAGACTCAAAAATATTGCAGAATCCGCTTATGCCCCCGCTTTGGCGCAAATTTTTAAAAGTTTCCCCGTTGCGTCCCGTTAGAAGCTTGTGGGTATAGCATTGGTGGGATACGTCGAATAGGAGTTTGTCTTTCGGAGTGTTAAAAACTCTATGAAGCGCTATGGTAAGCTCAACAACTCCGAGATTGGGACTCACATGCCCGCCTTTTTGGGAGGTTACGTTTATTATTTCGGAGCGAATTTCATGCGCGAGTAGTGGAAGTTTGTCCGCGGGAATTTTTTTTAGGTCTTGGGGGCTTGCGATCTGGTTAAGTATCGACATTTTATAGCATGGTTAACGTTTGCCTTTATTCCTCGAAGTCGAAATCTGGGCACTCCTTGTCGCCAAGCTGCCTGATTTTTAGTTCTGCGGCATCGAGTTTGGTACGGCACGCCGAGAGGCATTCCCTTGCGCGCTGGTATTTTGCAAGCAAATCGTCAAGCGGCACTTTTGACGCTTCCAATTCTTTGAGGATTTCCTCCAATTCACGGAGGGAATCCTCAAACGACTGGTTTGACTTTTCACTTTTCAACTTTGTACCCATTCTCTCAAACCTTATTAAAAGCGCAGTTTTTGCCAAGCAAAATTTGCGCACAATTTAAAGTCCCCAAAACGGCATATGCCGCTTTTTATTAAAAGCTTCTTTTGGGTGCAAGCTTTGCTTTTAAGTTCGCTTGGGCTAAAGATACCGCTTTTATTGGGCATTTCATCTATTGAAGTTCGCGCTATTTATATTACTGAAATTCACAATTTAAAATTTTTATCTCGACATTTTGATAAAAATATGCCTTAAAAGAATATAAGGGCCTGTATGCATTCGGACTAAAGATGCTTGGATAGTTTTATATCCGTGCGTTTTTTTAGATTTTTGCGCGAATTATAGGGCTTTGCATCACTCATAAAGGAAACAACATGGCAATAAGAAAAATAATCGGCAAATCCTTAAAACCGTCTTATGCGTATTTAATAGAGAAGAAATGCGAAGGCGGAGAATTTACTGAAGACGAAGTTCGCAATATAGTGGATTCCATCTTGGAGGACGAAATGCCTGATTACCAGATGGCGGCGTTGATAATGGCAATATTTTTTAAGGATATGGCCGCCCAAGAAACGGCCGTATTTGCCGACGAAATGATAGGAACCGGAGAGACAATAGATCTTTCAGACATTACGCGTCCGAAAGTGGCAAAGTATTCAACCGGCGGCGTTGGCGATAAAACATCGATTATTCTTTCCGCAATAGGCGCGGCTTGCGGAGTTGTTGTGCCGGGCATGTCCAGCGCGGACGAGGATTTTGTAATAACAGTGCACAAGAAGCTGTCGTCGATACCCGGCTTTAAGAACAAACTAAGCCTTGCGGAGTTCCATAAACAGCTTGCCAATGTAGGGTGCGCCATATGCGAACATGACGATTCCGTATCACCGGTCGACGCTAAAATTTATAAAATGCGCCAGAATACCGCTACAATCGCAAGCCTACCGCTTATAACGGCGAGCGTATTGAGCAAGAAGTTTGCGGTTGGAAGCGACGGTCTTGTGGTTGACGTTAAGTGGGGTAACGGTTCGTATCTTCACGATATAGAGCAGGCCAAACAGCTTGCAAGGACTATAACCAGAGTTGCGCGCGTTATGAAGCACCGCTGCGTGGCGCTGGTAACCGACATGAGCCAGCCGCTTGGAAACAGCGTGGGAATGGGCTTGGAGGTTCTTGAAGCGGTGGAATTTTTACGCGGAGGCGGCAGCGACGATATGAAGGAGCTCGTGTTAAAACTCGGAATGGAAATTCTGCGTTTGGCGGGGGTTGCCGGTTCCACTTTGTCGGCAAAGCAGTCGGTGGAGAGGGTTATAGAAGACGGCACTGCGTATAAAAAGTTCTTGGAGATGGTAAAGGCGCAAGGTGGAGCCGCTCCATGGCTTGAAGATACGTCGAAGTATCCAATGCCCAAGCATGTGCGCAAGCTTCCGGCTCCTAAGCGCGGCTATGTGCACAACATAAACGCCGGCCAAATAGCCAGGGGCGTTCAAATACTTTCAATGACCAAGTCGGGCAAGATTGATCCTTATGTAGGGGTAACCGAGGTTAAAAAGGTCGGGACCCAGGTGAAGCAGGGCGAACCCCTGCTAATGATCCACTACAACGATGAAACGAATCTCGACGCGGCCATAGATTATTTGCGCAACGCATACCGTTTGGCTCCGCGCAGGCCCACTCCTCCAACGATAGTTGTCGAGCGTGTGGCTTAAGCGTTCTGTTTTATAAGGCATTAAACCGTTTTTGCGCGCGGCGCAAAAACGGTTTTTTTGCGGAATTCAATTCACTGCGGGATTAGGAATTTTTTAAGGTGGCATGCTTTCTTGCTTAATGCATGGCACACCCTATTCTTTGGGGTTTTCGGCCTTGAGTTTTGGCAGAAGTTCGGGGTATCTTTCAACCATAAGCAATAACGCCCTTTTGCCGTCAATGCCTGTGCGGCTTCCAGGCTTATTGATATTGCTCAAGGCATGCTTTTGCGCCTCTTTCAAGCATATCATGTTAAAGTTGAAATTTTTTACGTTTACAATTTTAGTGTTGTTGCGCACCGCCATGGCCCAAAAGAATATTTCGTCGTTTGTGGGGAGCTGCTCCATGAATATTTTTTCGTTACGGGCATCGCGATGCAGCGAATGCGGAGGAAAGAGAGTGCCGGTTCCGCTCATAATGACATTCAGAAAGCTCGGCTTGTCAAATGCCATGAACATCAGTGTCTTGTTTGGCATCGGGCATATGGAGTCTGAGGAGTCAACGGAAATCCTTCCGGCCCTGTAGCAATGTATGGCTTCGGGATATTTCTTATAGGAGTTGTATAGGTTCTCTATGACGTCGGGAGCGTAGTAAATATCGTCGTCGAATGTTATGATTATATCGTCCGGAAATTCCTTGAGGGCGGGAACGAGCTTTTTATAGGACAATAAATTTGGGCACCACCTTATATCGAGCCCGTAGTTCTTTAGGCGGATGAGGTCTTCGGGAAGCGAGGACTCGCCTTCCGGGAACTCCTCCGGAGAGAGCCACAATACAAGCAAGTCCGGCTTGCAGTTTTGCGCCAGAAGCGCAGACGCCACTTTTGCGACTCCGCATATGCGCTTGGGAATGGAGGTAAACGAAGCGATTATTCTGGGATTTCTCCTCCGGGGCGAAATGCCCGATTCCATTATTTTTGGCCACGATATTTTCGAGCTATGCCGGAAATTTGCGCGTATTCCAAGCATGTTTATTTTGTAGTGGCCGTCTATATCCCTTAGGGAAAATAAGCGCGAACGCAGGCGTCCGAATTTTTGCAAAATGCTGTTCATTAATTATGGATTTGATTTTTTTGAGTCGCCAAGTTTGAATTTCATTCCCAATAAGCGCAGGACTCTTTGCTTTTTGCAGTCAGCAAACTCGTTGCCTACGGAAAACAGACTTTTAAGCACGCCGCCGGATTTGTTTTTCGGAGGCGTTGATGCGTCGAATGCGGCATGCAGTTCATTGGCTATTGGCGTTCGCTTAGCGTACTTCCACCAACGTTCCACCATGGAATGCCCGCAACCTTTTTTGTTGGGCTTTGGCCCGGTAAAATGTATTATAACGGGGTTGCTTTTCGCCTCGGCGTAGAGGGCGAGATTTTCTCCCCCGTATTCATGGTAGCCTCCGCGCCACCACGGCTCAAGATAGTTGAATTTCATGGGCAACATTAACTTGTGTTCGTCGATGACTTTGTTGAGGGTGTCCTGGTCGCAAAACTCCACGTTCCTGCCGCGGGCGTATTCAAGCATCTTTCCCGATAAATTGTTTTCGCGCCAATATCGGCAGTTGATTAACATCATTCCGGAATTGAAATAGTCTTTGCTTTTCATTCCGAGCTTGGAAACATACTTGTCTACATTCCATATGTCGCGCACAACACCTACTGCGAGGCCGTCGACGGGGGAGTTCCACAAAGCCTCAAGCGGTCCGTCCACAAGGGTGTCGCAATCGAGGTATAAAACTTTGTCGAGTTCAGGGAAAAGTTCCGGTATTTTTATTCTAAACCACGCCTGCACGGTGACCCAATCCGATATGGGGAGGCCGTGGAATTCCGATTCGTCTATTTCGGACAATACCAGCTCTGCGCCCGAAGCTTTTGCTATTTCTCGAAACTTGTCCAGATTTACGTTTGAAAGTTTTGAGTGCAGAATAAATATTCGCGGTTTAAGCGGCGCGCAGTTGTCTATTGCGCTTTGAATTGATACGGCGGTGATATCCGCATAGTTGTCGTCTGGGGCGTAGGCTATATTTATGTACGCTTCGGACATGTTCATTTAAAAATTTTCTGGTTGCGCCGGTACATTTTGCGCATTCTATAAAAATGCGGGCGGAGAAAAAAGAACAAATGGCGTTTGAAGTAATTTGCAAGAGTCTTAAAATATGGGAAGTTTTCAGCGTAGTCTTTTTCGAGGCTGGCGTAAGGCGTCTGCCTGAGATAGTGGAAATATGCCGGGGACCACGGGTGCGCAATTATTGAGCGCGGAATTTTCCACGGCTTGTCCGGGCCGGTAAAATGCACTATTGCGGGTTCAGTGCACGCTTTAAACAAGAGTTCAGATGAGGCCGCTTCATTGGGCACCTTTCTGAAAATGGGCGAGCTTGCATTCCATTTAGGATGCAGCCAAAGCACCTTTTCGTTGAAGGCGAGGTTTAAAACGTCTTGGTCAAGGTATTTTGATTTGCCCGATAGTTCCGTTGAAATGCGGAAAAATTCCGGCATCAAGTTGTCGGAGCGTATCTTTTTGAGGTTTAATAGAAGGACGCCGCTGTTAAAATATCTCGACAGGCCGAGAGAGCGGACATGGCTTTGGCGCACGTAATCCTCTACAACCGCGGCGTACAGGCCGTTTAGGTTCTCGCGGAAAATCTCCGCAAGGTTTCCCAGAACAATTAGATCGCAGTCTAAATATACGGCTTTGTCTATGTTTGGGCATAGCTTTGAAATTATGTACCTGTAGCATGCGGCAAGCGACAGGTGCTCGAGCACCACGTCGAATTTTTTAAAATCTGAATGGTCTATTTGATAAAATTTAACATTGTTGGGATATGCGCTCTTTACGATATTTTCTTTCGATTCATCGGAAAGGGCGTCGGAAAGTATGTGAAATGATATTGGCGCCGGGCAGTTTGCTGATGCTGATTTTATTGCAACGCATAGATGCGGTACATAATTGGAGTCTGTAGAGAAAAATACTGGTATTACATCTTCCATTTTTACACGCGCCTTGACGCAAAATTTTTTGATTTCTTATTTTTGCGGCTATTCTTGCATTATTGCGCGGCAAATGAAAGAAAATAATCCCGTTTAGAGCATATTATAAAAAAATAGACAGCCATTATGGGGGGTATTGTCAAAAACCCATACGCGGAAAGCCCGGGCAGGGGGTATATTCCTATCGCCATGCGGCGGTTCCGGCGGGCTTGCCTTTAGGCGAAGCGCGGAGGCATGGAATATCGGCTGGGCCGTAGCTTCGGCACATATGCAATAACTTTGTTTTTTGCCTGGCAAGCGCGCCCGCCCCGATATTGCCGCCATTGACGGCAATATCGGGGCATTTGGGCTTTTATGCGAGCATTGTATTAGGATATTTTAGCTTAGCTAAAAGCTGATTTCCATTCTTGCCCCAGCTATATACGCGGCCCCGAATTCATTTCTGTTTCCGGGATTTAGGAATATTTGAAAATCCGGTTGAACCGATATGGCCGGTGTTAACTGGCATTTGTATGTTATTTCCAAAGCTCCCTCATAATGGGCATAGCTTTCACGCATTGAGCGCTCGTTTTCTATGACGGAAAATCCGACCGCTAATATGTCGCCCTTCCTTCCCGGAATTGGGGAGAAGCAATTAAATCCAAAATCGGCATAGAAATTTTGGTCGGAAGCGCAGCTTTCAGGCACCCAACCCAGTCTGCAGTACACGCCAAACAGCGCATTTCCTTCGCAGTCGTTCACAAGCGCCTGTTGTATCCCAAGGTAAAAGGAATAGAAGCCGCTTGCGTCTATTGCGTCGAAATTGGCTTTTTGCGGATTGCTATGCCAGTTGCCGCCTATCATGGCGCGCCCGTCGAGGCCTCCGATTTTATAATTATATCCAAATTGGTACCATAAGGCAACGGAATCAAAGGTGTTTTTGTAGTCGAAACCGTTGTTGGAGGGAATGTCCTCGCCTAAATTGCCGTTATACAGGCCTATTGTTGCATCGAAATTTTCCGCGGAATAGTATACCACCAAGCCCAATGTCGCAACGTTGTATTGGGAGAAAAGCTGGGCGGGGGCAACATTCGGCATTGCTCCGAAAGACGAGTTCAGAAATACGTCGGAATAATCCATTCCCATAAAATCCTCGTCTGCGGCAAGCTGTCCTATCCTAAATCCGAAGTTGCCGAATTTGCTTTCAAATTCATTGGCATAGTATATCTCGAAAAAACGGGCCATGTCTCCGGCTACAATATTGCTAAAGCAGCCTTGAGACGAATCAAAGCCCGCCAATTCCCCATTGTTTGTTTGGGTGTAATAAAAGGCGCTTATGCCTATCCTTCCCAAAGCTTCAGCGCCTAATGCCGCGGATAAATCTTGTTGAACCTCGAATGTTAGAAGGGAGTCGGCTATGGAGCGGAAGTTCTTGCCGTCCGAAACGTTGCCCCATGTCTCTCCGGTCCATACTATCGACGGCGCAAATCCCGTACTTTTGCTTATGTCTTCCGCGAGCGCGCCTATAAACAGGCTGTCCCTTTCTGCCCAATTTTTACCCGCGGATTCCATCTCCGCAGGGGCCGCTTGCGCCGATGCGCAAGCGGCAATTATTGCTATACCGCCAAATGCGGTTGCGAGTGTGTTTTTTTTGTCCTTCATTTTATTTTTTGATGTTAAATGTTAGTGTAATCTAACTTTTGAATTCTGCTTCCCCATGTTTTTGGCCGAATTTTTATTTACATTCCTCCGGAGAAAATTTGCATTTCAGCGCGGGCGAACTTTTCCGCAGCTTCCCGCGCATGGCGCGCACGCCTTAAGCAAGGCGGGCATGGGGGCGGTTCTTGGCAATTTAAAAGCTTTGCCGGGCGCGCCCGGCGGCTTGTCCATGCCTTCGTTCCACGCATGGGCGGGGTTGATTTTTATTTGATCCGTCATTTTTTTGCAGGAAAGTTAGATTGTTCTAACTTGTCAACAGAAAAATTAGGCTTGCCTAACATTTTTTGACGTAAAGCGCGCGCCGCCCAAAAAAACGCCTTAGCATATGTAAAAAAGGCGCAGTTGCCGCGCTTGGAATTTCTGTGCAGAAAGTTTTTATCTGCCCATTTTTCGCGTGGGGCCAGAAATTGCGCGTGAGAGATTTTGGCAAATTGGCTGCAAGGCCGTTTGGGCGCTTCTTATATAATTGAATTTTAATTTTGTCCAATCGCCAGCTCAGCCATACAAATTTGCGCGAAGATGGCGATCAAAGTTTTGAATGTGCTCTTAATGCCTTTCTTGCAGTATTTTATTGAAGGTATTTTTTAGCATAGGCGCATGTGGAATTTCAGTCGATTGTTTAATTGGCGCGCAATGTTTTTATTGTGCGAAACTGCATTGGCGGATATCCAACGCGCTAAGCGAATGGTTTGCGCCAATAACCAGAAGGAGCTTTGCGAAAAACAACGGAATAACTGAGGGATTTCGCCGCAAGATGAAGCTAATCCAAAGACGAGCCTACGGATACAGAAACTTTAAAAATTACCGCTTGAGAGTACTTGTAGAATGCGGGGTGAATCTATGAAAGGCAAATCTAAAAAATCAACCTATTCCA
>CALXOC010000086.1 GCA_944389915.1 uncultured Opitutales bacterium
AATCGACAACATATGCTCCGCCGACAATCTCGCAAAGCGCATGAAGTTCTTTGCAGAAAAATTGTCGTCGGTAGAGTCTCCCGCCTATAAGAAGATTCTACTCGATGATCCCGCGGGGCTATCGGCACTTTTTTTCGACAAATTAGCCGCCGAAAATAAAAAGAACTGCTGCGCTCTTTCAACGCCTAAAAAAGCCCTATTTGCCATGGAGGGAAGCTTTTCTTCGGCGGATTCCGAACAAAGCAGAATTTTAATTTCTAAAGTCAGGGCGGCCTGCCTTGGGGCGCAAGAAAAGTTCCCGGGTGTCGGGATAGCCTATTCCGGCGCATACAGGGTGTCGGCCGACAACGCCGAAATAGCGGAATCCGACACATCGCTATGCTTGAAGCTAAGCGCTTTTCTCATGTTGATTTTGTGCCTTTTGGCCTTTAACAACAAGGCGTGCGCCTTTGCCGCCCTCCTGCCCTCCATGTCCGGAACGGCCATCGCCCTGGCGATATCGAGCCTTGCGTTAAACGAATTGTCAACCATATCGATAGCATTTGCAAGCATAGCCATCGGGGTAGGCATTGACTATGCAATTCATTTGATATACGCTTTGAAATCGGCGCCCGATTCATATCCCTACGGCCTGATACGGCCGGTAAGCGCCGCCGCGGGAACTACTCTGATAGCCTTTCTAACCATGTGCGCGCTCGGCAGCAAAGGTTTTTTTCAGATAGGTTTTTTCGGAGCGATATCGGTATTTAGCTCGGCGATATTAAGCTTTTTAATGCTTCCCGGCATGATACCGGGAGGCGGAGACGGACGCCCCACCCCATTTGAAAGGCTCGCGCAGGCGCTAATTCTGGCCTTAAAAAGGACGCGAAAGGCTATAATTCCCGCAATTTTAACAATGAGCATAGCCTCTCTATGCGCGATATCATTGCTGAAATTTGACGGCAAAATATCAAATTTAAGCGCGCGCAGCGCAGCATCTGAAAATGACTACAAAACTATCGGCAAAACTTGGGAAAAGACCTTCAATACAAAAAAAATAGCAATAAAATGCGATTCCGACGGCAAGACGCTTGCGGAGGCTCGGAAAATATCGGATTTTCTGGGCAAGAGCGGAATAGCAGACCCGTCAATAACATATATCCTGCCTCCTATCGGCGTTGCGGAAGACAACATTTTGCGTTGGAAAAAATATTGGACCCCCGAAAAGCTCAAGCTGCTCAGGGCCAACTTAGCTTCCGCGGCGCGTTCTGCGGGAATAAAAAGCGATCCCCTATTAAAGAAAATCGACGAATACTTCGGAGAAGAAACAAGCTATAATCCGAAGCAAATCATAGGCTCCGGCATTCTGAAAGCCTGGGCGGTCAGTACTCCCGACGGAATAAGTCTGGCGCTCGACGTCCCGCTTTCAAAAATCGGGGAAAGTTCAAAATTTTATGATTACATAAAAAGAAATTTCAGCGGCGCCACTTATATAGATATGGAATACTTCGGCACGCATATTTCCGAAAAAGCGAAGATGTGGCTTATAACATTCGCCAGCTTAGCGCTGGTTCTTGTAGCCGCATATCTGATAATTGCAATGGGCGGCCCAATGCGGGCCGCAAGGGTCATATTGCCGGTGCTAATAGGCTTGACGTGGGCATTAGGCGCGCTTGCGGCCCTCGGCATCGATATAAACATAGTAAATGTAATCTTTGCGATATTTGCGGTATGCATGGCGCAGGATTACGCAATGTTTCTATCCGCGTCAAAAAAGGCGGATTCTTCGCTTGCGGCGGTTCTACTGTCGGCAGCCACAACGGTGTGCGCATTTGGTACCTTCGCATTCGCCGAGCACCCCCTTTTAAAGGGACTGGGGCTGACCGCGGCAATTTCGATATCATCGATACTCGCAGCGAGCATCTTATTTTTCGGCCTTTCCCTTACTGAGGAAAAATGAAAAAAAACACCTACAGCAAAAAAATGTGGACCGGCAGAATGCGCGGAGGCTACTGGGGAAATTATATATTTTTAAGGCTTCTAAAAATAGGACTTCTGCCGGCATATGCGCTGTTGCTTTTTGTTGCGCTCTACTATGTGCTATTCAGGATAAACTTGTTAAAAAGCTCCCGGGTGTATCTTGAAAAAATTTTAAAGCGCAAAATAAGCGTTCCCTCGCTGCCTATATTCAAATTGGCGTTAAATTTCGGGGTCTCAATGCTCGACCGCGCTGCGTTTTTCGGGGCTTCAAAAAGCGTAAGGATAGATTCAAAAGCAAGCGATACCCTTATTCGACGCGCGCTGAAAGAAAAGCGCGGGGTGATAATATTGACAGCCCATGTGGGCGGATGGCAGATAGCCTCCGCGTCCCTTGCGTCTTTCGGCATTCCCGTGTCGGTAATAGGCGAAGAGAACGAAGACGAAAAAATTAAACGCCTAATATCCGGCAACGATAAATTCACCCCACCAAATATAATCCCCAACAGCCCCGAAAGTTTTTTCTACGCCTATTCCGCGCTAAAGCGCGGACACCTATTGGCCATGCACGCCGACCGCTTTATTTCCGGAAGGTTTTTAAATGCCAACTTTTTGGCTTCGGAGGCCCGCTTCCCCACATTTGCCTACGCGCTGGCGCGTAAAACCGGAGCGCGCATAATACAGGTCTTGTGCGTGAGAAAATCTCTTTTTAATTACGAGACATCGGCATTCGACATAACCCCAAAATCGGGCTGCCGCGACTTTGAGTCCGAGGCATTGCGCGCCTATGTTGGGAATATGGAATTTACGTTGGAAAGATATCCCTATCAATGGTACAATTTTTTCGATTTTTGGGCGCAGTAAATCCGTTTAAACTTGCGCGAGAAGCCTGAACTGCTACTCTGGCGAGCGAGTAATAAGAAAATGGAAAGAAGCGAATTAATTTCACAACTTAAAAATGATGTTATAGAGTGTCTAAACCTTGCGGGCACATCGCCGAATGATTTGGACGAAAATGCGCCTCTCTTCGGCGACGGCGGATTGGGATTGGATTCCATCGACGCCCTTGAACTGGTGGTTATGCTTGAGAAAAAATATTCGCTGACTATTGAGGACAAATCCGACGCCAAGACGCTATTTGCTTCCATATCCTCAATGGCCGACAGCATATTGGCTCTCAAAAAATGATTCGAACTCCCGCAATAATAGCGCTCTCGGCTGTAGCATGCGGAGGCAAAGGCGCCGATGAAAACTGGAAATATTTATCCGGAGACTCCTTGGCTTTTGCCCCGCAAAAGCGCTTTCGCAGCCCCAAATACGCCTCTAAGCTTTGCGCATCTTTTGACATGCAAGGCAATTCGCATAGGCGGCCGCTTTGCAACTGGGCATCTTTGTCGGCTCTTGAAGACTGCATTAAACAGGCCCCACTGACCCCGTTTTCGAAGGAGCGCATAGGGGTTTTCGCCGGCACGAGCGTCGGCAACATTTTAGAGTCTGAAAACGCCCTCGAAGATATGCTGGACAAGGGCGATGATTGTGCCGAGTATAAAAATTTCTTAAATTACGAATGCTCCTCGCTGAGCGATGCCATTGCGCGGAAAGCCCGCGCGGAGGGCCCCAGGTTTGCGGTGTCCACCGCATGCTCCAGCTCGGGGCTTGCGCTCTCGGCGGCATGCTCGGCTTTGCTTTGCGGCGACATAGACTCCGCAATAGTCTGCGGGGCAGACACGCTCTCAAGAATAACCGTAAACGGTTTTGCCTCATTAGAGCTTCTCTCCAAATCGGCCTGCAAGCCCTTTGACGCCGATAGAGACGGAATAACTTTGGGAGAAGCCGCATGCGTGATGATTTTGACGCGCGCCGATTTGGCCCACAAATTCGGCATAAAAATACGCGCATTCATAACTTCGTGGAGCTGCACATGCGACGCCTACCATGCTACAAGCCCGCATCCGGATGCCGAGGGCATGAAGCGCGCCATAGGGTCGGCAATAAAAAAGTCGGGACTGCCAGCCTCCGATATAGCTTACTATTGCGCCCACGGCACGGGTACCCGCGCGAACGACTCTGCGGAAGTAGCCGCAATGGTGAGCGCTTGGGAAAATCCACCGAAATTTTCTTCCATAAAGGGCAAGTTCGGGCATACTCTCGGCGCAAGCGGGCTTCTCAACGCCATATTTTCTTGCGAGGCAATAGAACGCGGAGAGCTGCCAAAAAATTACGGCTTTTCAAAAAGGGACGAAAATTTGGGAATAACTCCAATCGCGGAAAACACGCCTTTCAATGCCAATAATGTTTTGACTTCGTCTTTCGGATTCGGAGGAAACAATTCATCGCTTGTGATATCGAAAAAACCGACGCCTTGCCTTTTCCCAGAAAAGGGGCCAAGCGAAATTTTTTTGGACGGCGGCGGGGCTGTTCACAACGGGGCAATCGGTGTTGAAAATGTTTTGGGCGGAATCGGAGTAAATCTTGAATGCGACATCTCCAAGCTGCTTCCCGAATTGCCGCCAATAAAAAAGCGCCGGTGGGCAAAGCTCCAGCAGATGGCATTGCAGTCGGTTTCAGAAGCCTTGGCCGGCTATTGCCCGGATCCTGAAAACAGCTGCGTTAGCTTCGGCACGGGACTCGGAATGTTGGAATGCACCCAGCGCTTTGTTGCTAATGTAATAAGCAAGGCAGAATGCGAAGCTCTGCCGACGGCCTTCACAAATTCCGTCCACAATGCAATAAGCTCTTCCATAGCTATCCGATTCGCAATAAAAGGCTTAAATTGCATGTTGAGCGCCAAGGAACTGTCTTTTGAATGCGCGCTATGGCAGGCTATTTTGGAAATGCGCTCCGACGGAATTGAAAAAGCGATTGTCGGCAGTTGCGACGAACGAACGCCGCTATTGTCCAAAATACGCAATTGCGCGCTGTCTTTTGCGGACAACTCAATCCCCCTCTCGGAGACTTCCGCCGCATATCTGGCAAGCTCCACAAGGTCGCCGCGCAGCTTTGCCCGCCTGAAATTGCTCAACATAGAATCCTGCCGTAGAGATTGCGCTTGCGAGGCCGAGCGCATAAAGCACCTAATTGACAATGCAAAAATACCTGAAATTTCATCGGTATTCTGCCCTTTTTCTTACAACAGGGCCCAGCGCAATTACTTAAGCTCGCTATTTAAGGCTCTGAAACTGCCATTATGCGAATTTTACGAAAGGCGCTTTGGCGCAAACTATTCCATTTCCGCGCTCGCTCCCATACTGGCGCGCGAGCGCGGAAAAGGATTCCACCTGTCGTACACAAAGTCGAGTACCGGGCAGCGGGCCGTGTCAATATGGGAGATTTTTTAATGAAAACATTTTTATTATGCCAATTCTTATTTGCTCTCGGAGCCCTTTCCGCATCAGCTAACTTTCCGGCGGACATCTCAAAAAGATTCAAAGAGATGAACTCCGTAAAAGTAGAGATGAGGCAGGAAAAATTTGTGAGCCTTTTGGAAGAAAAGATTGTAGCCGACATACTCCTTGTTGCCGATTCTAAAGGCAGAATACGTTGGCAGACCGGAAAAATTCCGCAAAGCATAGCCATACTTTCTGAAGGCAAATTGAGCCGTTTTGAACTTGCGAACGGGAAATATGCCGAAATAAAGTCGAGGGCAGATTCGGCAATTTTGCCGATATTAAAAAAAATTACGCAAATGGCCCTATGCGACTTTTCCGGATGCAAAAACAATTTTGATATGACATTCAAAAACGGCGTCGTAACGCTTGTGCCAAAAAGCGAAAATCTTATCTGCGCCATTTCAAAGATCGAAATAACCTTAAATAGCAATAGCACTGCGCCATCTAAAATCCGCATTGACGCGCCGGACGGAGATTGGACCATCTATAAAATAATAAAAATAACGGAAGATCCGCAGGACCTTGAAAAGGCATTTGACACAAAGAATCCGGAGGCTTTCGGAAAAAAATCGGCATGGAGCAGACGATGAGAAAATTCGCAGCAATGTTCATTTTCGCTCTCCTCGGGCTCGCGCAGCTTTACGCTATAGAATCGCCCTTTAGGGGAAAATCATATTCTCAACGCGGAATATTATCCTTCGGCGGGGAATCCCTGCCAATCAGCGCGCATGTCAAATTTTTTCCCGACAACTCCACCGCCTTGCAGATGGAGACAGCAGGCCTTGCAATAGCCAAACTCAAATTGGATTCTCGGGGGGACGCCTTGCTATGCTTTGCCCCTCCCCCTTTGGGCGAATCCTTTGCGAAAAAATATGTATTGCCCGTCTTCAAGGCGATATTGCTTTTCGACGCCTCCTATTCGCGCGCATACTTCGATTCAAAATGGCAAATCACAAGCATTATCACGCCCCGCTTTAAGATAAATTTCAAAGATTATCCCACAGGCGGGAAGCCCCCCCGCCTTCCCCGCATACTTGAAGCTGAAGGAAGGGATTTTCGCCTGAGTCTTGAACTCGTAAATGCAAAATAGAAATAATACCATGTTCCCGGACATAGACAAAACGCCGAAATCCGATGCAGAATCAATATTGCCCGAAGCGGCCATAAGCGGCGTAGGCATAATATCCCCAATCGGGTGCGATGAGAAATCCATATTGGAATCTTTAAGAAGCGGCAGAGACGGAATAGCCCAAGCTAAAAAAATAGACGTATCCGCATTCGCCTCAAAACTTTGCGCGGAAGTAGATGCTTTTGACTGCTCTTTGCATATGACAAAACGGGAGCTTTCGGAATATACGGACCCCTTTTTGAGATTGGCAATAAATGCCGCAAGAATGGCCCTCAAAGACGCCGGAGATGATTTGCCCAAAGGAGAAAAATTCGGCATGGTACTTGCCAGTTGCAACGCCGGATTGGCCTCAAGAGAGGCGGAATACATAAAAAAATACGCAGACCCTGCGGCGCGCTTCGATATGTCGGTATGCGCGCAATCGGAGTTTTACGCCCTGGCAAAGGTGTTGGCCAAATGTCTAAATATCACCGGCGAATGCTGGATGATAAACACAGCGTGCTCAGGCTCTACGGCGGCTATAGGATTAGCTCAATCCCTAATAGAGAGCGGGCGCTGCGAAGCCGTCATAGCGGGAGGAGCCGATGCCATGGTACTTTCAAATTATGCCGGTTTTAACGCGTTAAAAGTGGTATCTTCGGAAAAAATTGCGCCATTCTCGACGCCTATTGGAATGAACATAGGAGAGGGCGCCGCTTTTTGGGTATTGGAGCCGATGTCGAAAGTATCGGCAAAAAGCGGGAAGTGCTACGGCAAAGTCATAGGGCACTCAAGCTCTTTAGACGCGCACCATCCGACGCAGCCCGACCCCCGCGGCGACGGCGCATATAGGGCAATGCTCGAAGCGCTTCGAGATTCGGGCTTGAAAGTTTCCGACATTGCCTGCATAAATGCGCACGGTTCCGGAACCGCCGCAAACGACAAAGCCGAAGCCCTGGCAATTGCGCGCTTTTGCGCCGGCGGCGAGAAGATACATGTAACCTCCACAAAGTCATACACGGCGCATTGCATGGGCGCAACGGGGATAATAGAGGCCACATGCCAGCTATTCGCAATGAACGCGAATTTTATTCCGCCAACACTGCGCTTTTCAAATCCCCGCGCGGGTTGCGCAAACATAAGCGTTGCAAAAGAGGCAATAAACATTGATTACCCCTGCTTTTTGTCGGCAAACTACGCCTTTGCCGGGAGCAACGCAGCTATTGTGGTATCGAAGCCGGATTTTATTTCAAAGCCCAAAACTAAAAGGGAAAAGAAAAAAATAGTCATAAGCGGAATCGGCGGCATAAGTTCTCTCGGATTGGATATTGAAACCCAATTAAGGCGGCTAATGAACGGAGATATCGGAATTGAAAAGATATCCAGATTCGCCTCGGACCGCTTCGCCGGAATGGTGGACTTGCCGCCATTGAGAAGCCTCGACAGGCGCTTAGATTTCGCGGGAATGAATCTAATAAGCATATACGCGACCCTCGCGGCAAAGGCGGCTATTGACAGCGCATCTCTGCAAATAAGGCGGGAGAATTGCGATAGAATAGGCATGGCGCTTGCAGTATGCAGGGGAAGCGACGAATCGGCCCATATGAAGGCGGTATTTGCAAATCCCGACATGCGCGGAGACATAAACAGTTTTTCAAACATAACCGCAAATTCCACGACCGGCTGGGTTTCAAAGGCACTGGAAATAAAGGGAGCCAACACTACCCTAACAAGCGGATTAGATTCGGGCATTCAGGCTGCCGAATACGCCTACAATCTTGTTTTGGAGGGACGTTCCGACGCATGCATAGCAGTGTCCTCCGACGAGTTGTACGCGCAGGAGCTCGAAGCCTATGAGAAAGTGGGCTTCCTCTACACCGGAGAATCCGAAAGGGACTTCGGCCCCCGCTTTGACGACGACTTTAGAAGCGTCATGGGAGAGGGCGCCGCCGCGCTGTTAATCGAGAGCGAGGAATCTTCCGCAAAGCGCGGCGCAAAAATCTACGCCCGCCTTCTCTCATGTGCAAGCACCATCGATTCCTGCGATTTTCTATCTCCCGGCATCGAATGCGACGGCCTTGAACGCGCGGCAAAAATCGCCTTAAAGCGCGCTGATTTGAGCCCCTTCGACATCGATTTAATACTGTGGGCGCCCAAAGGGAACCGGCAGGACGAAAAAACCCTGCGCTTGCTTCGTGGCATCTTCCCTGAAAAGCCCTCCTTTTGCAGCTCTTTTCAAACAGGCAATATAGAAACCGGCGCTACTTTGCTCAATTTGGTTTTCGCGCTCGGCGCGTTGAGCCGGGGCGGGAGATTGTGGAAACAGAAAAACGCAATGATGGAAAGCCCTGCTCTTTTCGATTTTAAGCATGCCGATGACGCAAAAATATTGTGCCTGTCAAGTTCGAGAAGCGCCAACAACCACGCCCTCATATTATCTTTACCGGCAAGAACAAATAGTTTTATAGGGCCGCAACATTAGGAGTCTATTTGCGAATAAAGTTTGTCGGGCCAAGTCAATAGGGCGCTTCCCCACGATAACCCCACCCCGAAAGCGCTGACAAGCACTTTCATGCCGGGTTTTAAGCGCCCGGATTTAGCGGCTTCGGCAAGGGCCAGCGGGAGGCTCGAGCCTCCGCAATTACCGTATTCGCGCACGTTGCAATACATCTTTTCCGGGGGTATGCCGAGTTTTTTTGCGATTGAGGAGAGCATCATCTCGCCCGCTTGGTGAAATACGAACAAATCTATGTCGGCTGCAGAGATATTATTCCTTTTTAAGAGCTTTGAAACGGAGGCGGGCACTATTTTGTATGCGAATGAAAAAATCCTGAGCCCGTCTATGTACATGTCAGCATTAGAGCGAAAATTATGGTTCTGGTCCTCGCGCACGATAAAATCTTCGGGAGCGGGGGGATTTCTGAAAGCCGAAGCCGGAACGATGAGGCTGTCGTACCCCGATCCGTCGGTGCCAAAATCAAAATCTGCGGTGTCGCCAAATTCGGAAACTTCCAATATGGAGGCGCTCGCGGCGTCGGAAAAGAGCGTTACTGCACTTTTATCCAAAGGGTTTATCAATTTTGAAGGCGTGTCTCCGGTGAGTATCAAGGCTTTGGAGCACAATCCAGACTCAATCCAAGCGCGGGCGGTCGCCAACAAATATGGATATTGAGAGCATCCGAGATTTACGTCGAAGGCGGCGCAAGACTTTGGAAGGCCGAGGCGCTCCTGAATGACGCAGGCGGTAGTCGGCATTATGTAGTCGGGAGTCTGCGTGCCAAATATCAGTAGCGAAATCTCGCCTCTATCGCAGGCGCCGGAATTAAAGAGCGCTTCCGCAGCGCTTACAGCCAGATCCGAGGCGCATTCATTCTCGGCGCATATGCGGCGCTCATATATGCCCGTCATTCGGGTTATTTTCTCCATTACATCGCTTCCAAAACGTCCGGCCAAAACTTCGTTGGTCAATCTCCCCTTCGGAAGGGTGCATGATATGTGTGTGAGGCGCGCCTTCAAGCGAGTTCCTTTCTATAAAACCCTGTAAAATTAACACATCTTAAGGACTGCAATCAACAAGAATTTCCGAATTCCTTTAAAATCGAAACGCAAATAAAAAAATAAGCGATATTTGCAAAAAAAAGCTTCACTTGAATGTCCATATGTGCAAAACTCCCGCCGCTTTCTTTTTATTATAAGAAGCACTTCTAAAACTCATACACCAATTATTATGAAAAATAGAATACTTGCGCTTGTCGCATTATTTTGCACAGGCGGAGCGTTCGGAGCAGGTTTCCAAGTTTTGGAACAAGGTACCGGTAATATCGGTTCCGCGCTCGCGGGCGCAACGACAAATGCGAATGGGGACGCCTCCGCAGCGTTCTGGAATCCGTCGGCAGTCTTCTTCTCCGGATTTGAAGTTGGCGACGTGCTTGTCGATTCGGCTATAAATTTTATAGTTCCGAACTTCGACTTTGATGATATGGGCTCAACCGATTTGGGAATGCAGCAGGGGAACATGACAAACGTCCCAAACAACGGGGGAAACGGCGGGAAACTGGGAGTGGTTCCAAATTTCTTTGTGGTTTACCGCGCTACCGAAGATGTCAGTTTCACCTTTTCGGTAACGAGCACATACGGCCTTACAACCGAATACGACGACAACTGGTTCGGGCGCTTCCACGGAATATCGAGCGATCTCAAAACCATAGACATAAATCCAAGCCTTGCCTATAAAGTCAACGACTGGTTTTCTGTTTTCGGTGGCGTATCCGCACAATTCATACACGCGGAGCTGACACAGGCATACGCATTGGCCTTCCCAAATTTTGCAATGACAAGGCTTACCGCGCAAAGCTGGGGCATAGGAGGCAATGCCGGATTCACAATCAAGTATGCCGACGAGGGGCGCATAGGCTTCAGCTGGAGAAGCGAAGTGGCGCAGAATATATCGGGCAATATGAGGGTAAACGGAGATGTCGTGGCCCCCGCATACGCAGATATAAACTTGCCTCAAACATTTAATGTGGGAATATACCAGCGGCTTCCCGGAAAATACAACCGCTTCGCGCTAATGGCAGACTACGCATATACACTGTGGTCTTCTTTCGACGAACTCTGCATAAAAAACGAGCAGACGGGAGCAGTAATAAGCAATACCCAGGAATCGTGGAGCAACGTATCGCGCATATCGGTCGGATTGCATTATTATCCTGAATTTAACGAAAACTTTGTATTTCGCATCGGTTCGGCATGGGACCAATCGCCAATAAAGTCGAAAGAGCATCGAACTGTGCGCATTCCCTGCACCGACCGTATTTGGTTTGCATGCGGCATAGGATATAAATACCAGGCCCTTAGCATCGACGTCGGCTATATGTATATATGGTTCTACGACAACCCAATGATAGAAAACACCGGACCAACGGGTACTATACGAGGGGAATTTCACGGCAGGGCAAGCGTAATTTCCGCCCAAATTAGCCTAAAATTCTAACCCATGCTCCAACAAAAATCCTCCAAATCCGGGGGATTTTTTTTATTTACAATCCACCCATGAGCATTGATGAACATTCAAATTTTCAGCGTGTTTTGGCTTAAAAATAAAAATTTTTTAACAAATTTTCTCTGTTAGTTTTCCCGCTCCGCCAAATTATTTAAATTCTTAACAACATATTTTATAAAAACTTTGGAGTTTTTATTTAAATTTTCTTGACCTGAATGATTATTAAGGCATTATCACTTGCTTTAATTCAAAAATTGCAACTAACAGTCATGGCGGTAACAGAAGTAACAAGAACGCTGACAGTTCAAAATAAGATGGGTATCCACGCCCGTCCGGCCGCAATGATTGTGCGCATTTCAAATAAGTACGCGCATACGGATGTTTTAGTTGAAAAAGACGGGGAACAAGTAAACGCCAAAAGCATTATGAGTTTGATGATGCTCGCAGCAGGAAAAGGTTCCGAAGTTAAATTTATAGCGGAAGGTGAAGACGCAGAGCAAATGCTGGATGAAATCGCCGCACTCTTTGATAGAAAATTTGACGAGGAATAAATCTTATAAAAATTCTTCCCCTCTACAGGCCTTAGGCGTGAATTTTACTTGAAAAGGGCATCTCTGCTTTTAAGTAAATTACCTGTATGTCGAAACTTATCCTATCACTGGCTGTTCTTAGCTTATTGCTCCAAAGCACAGTTTTTCCCCTATCGGCAGAGGAAAGCGATATTGCAAAAATTGATTCAAACTTTGCGGTTGAAAAAAAAGGCACCGGAGAGCTTGTCGTGTATATGAACGCCCTTCTTCCGCCATTCAAAGTGGAGGGATTCCCATGGTACAAAAACGGAGAAGCGCTAAACAGGTTGCCGCAAGGCGTAAAAAAATCGGAAGTAAACAAAGGCGTACTGGCTCTTTCCAAGCATACGGCCGGAGGTTGCGTACGCTTCAGGACTAATTCGCCATATATCTATTTAAAAAGCTCTCTTGCCAATAACAGCCCAAACATGGGGCATATGCCGCACACGGGAAGTTCGGGATTCGATCTGTTTGTAGACGGAAACACGTATGTGAAAACGGTAAATCCGGCACATTATAAGGGTAAAATCCCCGACCCTCTCGAAGTGAAAATTGCCGGGAAAATGCCGAAAGCCATGAGGGAGTTCACATTGTATATGCCATTGTACAACGGCGTAAAATCTCTGGAAATAGGATTGGCCCCCGGTTCAAAAATCGAAGCTCCGAGAGCGCATAAAATATCGAAGCCCATACTTTTTTACGGTTCTTCGATAACCCAGGGAGCCTGCGCTTCAAGAACTTCTAACGCCTATACAGCCATGCTTTGCCGCAAACTCGACGCCCCTATGATAAATTTCGGATTTTCGGGATCCGCCCTGGGCGAAGCAAAAATGGCGGAGCTAATCGCCTCCTTAGATTTGTCGCTCTTTGTCATGGACTACGACTACAACGCTCCAAATGCGGAGCACCTTTGGCGGACGCACGAGAAATTTTTTAATATAATCCGCCAAGCCCACCCGAAATTGCCAATAGTCATATTCTCGAGAGTGACGAATGCAACTGACGAACGTACCCAAGCCGTGCGCCGCACATACGAAAACGCAAGAAAGAATGGAGACAACTACGTGTGGTTCGTGGACGGACGCGACCTAATGAAAGGCGTGGATTCCTCTTACACTTCAGTCGACGGCACGCATCCGAACGATCTCGGTTTTTACGCCATGTATAAAAACGCTCTGCCCGTAATAGAAAAAGCGCTGAAAAGCTCCGATGAACCTATTGGAAAATAATTACAAAAACAACATGGAAGATTTTACAAATTCCGCATTGCTCTTAAACAATTCCAGAGCGCCAAATTCTTTTGAAGGAGTAAACCTGTGGGATTCAAATACCAACCAACCGTTATAATCAATATCTTTTATCGCCTGCAGGCAGCCCGCCATATCCGAGGGATGCCCCTTGCCCGTATTTAGAAGGTGCTCCGAGCTCTTTAAGTGTATCTGACCTATTCTTCCCTTTAAGGCCCGCAAATGCGAAGGGGTATCGGTATGCCCGTAATATCCGAAATTCATTACGTCGAAATAAATATTCACATTCGGACTGCCCACTGCATCTAATATTTTTATATCGTCGGCTGAAGAGAGGGAATTTTCAAGAGATATGCTCACGCCCGCATTTTCAGCGTATGGAGCAACAGCTTTCAGCCTTTCCACAAGGGGCTTAAAGAAGTCCCCGTTCATCTGCAAGCTTCCCTTTTTGCGCATATCGGCCGGGCCGTAAAAAGGCAGCAATATGTTTTTGCAATCAAGTTTCACAGCGGCATCAACAGCCGACTTGATATAATCTACCGCGCCGTTTGCCGCGTAAAATGGATGCGCGTTCATGCAAGTGGCTCCTATGGAGCATACCGCCATGCCGGTGCCAAGCATTCTGGCTTTATAGGCGGCAATTTTGGAATCGCTAAAAAAAGGAAGTTTGGGCGATGAAATCTTAGAGGATATTTGAACGCCGTTAAGCCCGGCGTTTTTTGCAAAATCCATTATGGAAGGATTGCCGACCAACCTAGCGGACCAATCGCACACACCGAGCGGGAAAGCAGATTTGCGTTTTGCACATGCCGCCGCAACAAAAAGCGGCATTGGAAGTATAGATGCTAAAAATTCTCTTCTTTTCATGCCGACATTCTTATAAGCCGGACTTGAAGGGTCAACCTCAAGTTTGAAAAACTTTAAATTGAAGTCAATATAGTGCAATTTTATAGAAACACAAAAAAGACAGAGTTAAAGCATCTTATAAATTCTGTCCATCGGCCTAAGTTTTTCGGGACAAACAAAAGTTGCGCTTTCTCCCTTGGAAGCCGATTTTACAGCATTGCCCCCGCTTCCTCGAAGCCCGCCGACAGTCATTTTCAAATATCCGGTGCTTGGTCCCTCTATTTGTATCTCGTCGCCGCATGAAAGCGAGGCATCGTCTATTATTACATGCGCCACTTGCGCCTTTGCAAAATAGTTTATAACGTGCCCGACAATGACTTTTTTTCTGGTGGCCATGTTTCCCGGCGAAATCCAATCATCCATCGCCTTGCCCATGTAAAAACCGCTTGAAAATCCCCGATTGAATACAGTTTCAAGCTCTCCGAGCAAATTTTTTTTCAAATCTTCAAATTCGGACTTAAAATTTTTACGCCTTCGCCCGGCATAATAAAAATCGCGCGCGCGCTTGTATGCCGATACGACGGTCTCGACATACACGGCATTCCTGTTTCGCCCCTCGATTTTCAGCGAATCAACCCCAGCGGCAAAAATCTTTTCTATAAAAGGCAAAGTGCACAAGTCTTTAGGGCTCAAAACATAATTTTTTCCCAACACGAAATTTAAAGATGCGTCGCGGGCATCGCTTATTAAATATTGGCGTCGGCACATTTGGCGGCATTCGCCCCGATTGGCGCTTTTCCCGCAAGAAAAGCCTGACAGAAAACATCTGCCGCTCAAGGACACGCACATGGCCCCATGCGCAAAAATTTCAAACTCGATATTTTCAGACTCCCCATTTGGAAGCTCCCTGCGCAATGCCGACCTTATTTTCGAGATGTCCGAAAGCGAACACTCCCTCGCCAAAACGAACCTTTTTATTCCAAAATGCTTGTAATATGCGGCAATTGAGGCGGCGTTTGAGACGCTTGCCTGAGTTGAAAGAAAAACCGGCATTGCCAATTCCCTCGCGGCGTCTATCACCGAAAAATCCCAAGCAATTATTGCGTCGACACCGCTCTTCGCTGCTTTGCGAACTATTTCACGTATTTTCCTCCGCTCGCCTTCGTAATAAATATTATTTAGCGTCAAATAAGTTTTGACGCCCGCCTTGGAGCATTCCTCCACAACTTCCGGCATTTCAGCGGGCGAAAAATTTTTCGCCGACGCCCTCATATTCCAGCCCTTGAGCCCGAAATACACCGCGTCTGCGCCGGACTTAAGCGCCGCCGATAAATTTATAAAATCGCCCGCCGGCGCCATTATTTCCGGCACTTTGTCTCGGATGCGCGGCATTATAGCTTACCTTCAATAACGAGTTTTGCGAAGTGCTCAAAAGACCTATCGTAAGTGGCCTCGGATTTTTTGTCGAAAAAACACGCAGGCAGCTGGCGTTTCGAAGCGTGATACCTCACGCATTCGCAACACAAACCGGACTTAGGGCAAGGATATGTGCATGCGCAGCGTTTTTTATTTTCTATGATTTTGCATTCCATGTCCGTATAAAAACTTCAATTTTTAAGATTCGTCGTCCATTTGTATGTTTTTATTTCTCGAGCTCGGCCCGCCCGCGCGCAGCCACGCATTGACAAACATGTCCAAATCGCCGTCCATAACGGCTTGCAGATTGCCGGTCTCGGCTCCGGTTCGCAAGTCTTTCACCATTTGATATGGTTGAAACACATAGCTGCGGATTTGATTCCCCCAAGATATTTCGCCCTTTTCGCCGTAAAACCGGTCCATTTCGGCGCGCTTGTCGTCCTGCAGCTTCTCATAGAGGCGGCTCTTGAGTATTTTCATTGCGCTGGCTTTGTTTTTAAATTGAGACCTCTCGTTTTGGCATGCCACTACTATGCCGCTCGGAATATGCGTAATTCGAACCGCACTTTCCGTTTTATTTACATGCTGCCCGCCCTTGCCGCTGGAGCGGTATGTGTCGATTTTCAATTCCTCTTCTTTTATATCGAGATCTAAATCGTCTTCTATTTCTGCAATTACGTCTACGGAGCAAAAAGAAGTATGGCGCCTCTTGTTAGCATCGAAGGGGCTTATGCGCACAAGCCTGTGGACCCCGCGCTCGGCCTTGCAGTATCCGTAGGCATTGGAACCGCAAACGCGAAAGGTAACTTTGGACATTCCCGCTTCCTCGCCGGCTTGGATATCCTCTATTTCAGTAGTGTACCCCCTGCGTTCCGCCCAGCGCATATACATGCGCAACAGCATCTCGGCCCAATCGCAGCTTTCGGTGCCTCCGGCGCCGGCGTGTATTGTTATTATCGCGTTGCATGAATCGTGCGGCCCGCTTAAGAAGGATTCTATCTCTATCCTGTCCAGGTCCGCGTTGAGACGCTTTACTTCCGAAGACAACTCCTCGCGCAATGCCGGATCGTCGTCTGATTCTTCTGCAAGCTCCAATAGGGCCTTTAAATCCTCCACGCGCTTTTCGATTTCTCCAGCCGGAGCGACAAGAGATTTGAGCCTTGCCAATTCAGACACAACTTTCTGCGCTTCGCTCTGGTTATCCCAAAAAGAAGCCTCGGCCATTTTTGCTTCAAGAGCCGCAATCTCAGCGCGCTTGGCCGCTAAGTCAAAGAAACCTCCACAAATATCCGGCGCGTTTGACAATATTGTCGGAAGCAGACTTTATCTCCATATCAACTATCATGCGCGCGAGTGTTGCAATAATATTAATAATATCAACATAAAAAAGCTTGAAAAGAGCCGGCGCTCTGCGATACTTTTTTAAGAAAACAACCGTTATTGGTTGTTTTATGAACTTTTTATAAAAAAGAACATGCCAGACGAAATACAAAATTCAGCCCCCCAAAAAACCGTACTCCCCGAAGCGGAAACCGCCGCCGAAGCGCCAAAGGCAGTTTTACCTGAAAATCCTGCGCCGAAGGTAGTGTTGCCGGAAGCCCCAGCCCCTAAAGCCACAGTGCTTCCGGAGGCTCCAAATTCGGCTGCAACAACGCTTCCAAACGCTCCTGCAGCCGCAACAAAAAAAGTTTCCTTTGAATTGCCCAAAGCTGCGCCAAAGGCTTCCTTCACGCCCAGGCCCACCATGAGCGCAACAAAAAATACCGTTAAAGTTGCCGCGCAAAGCGACGATAAGCCAAGTACATTGGCGGTAGCCTTAGATTTTGTGGCTGCGGCTGTGGCAGTGGCCTTTGCCGTCATGATTTTTCTTCACAGGTAACCATAGTTCAAACAATGTCCGATAAAGTACAACATCTGAATTCGTCGAATTTTGACTCGGCAATTTCCGCCGACAAACCCGTTCTTGTAGACTTTTGGGCGCCATGGTGCGGCCCGTGCAAAATGCTTGGCCCCACTATAGATCTTTTGGCCGAAGAAGTTGGAGATTGGGCAAGTATATGCAAACTAAACGTGGATGAAAGTCCGGATATAGCACAGCGCTTTAGCGTAAATGCCATACCCACGATAATATTCTTCCGCAAAGGCCAGAGAGTCGGCGTTTCGGGAATGGCCACAAAAGACGCTTTAAAAGCAAAACTTGAACAATTAAAATAGACTTTTTGCTTGTATTAACAACGCTTAAAATATTTTGAAAGGGGCTCAATTTATCTTGGGCTCCTTTTTTTATGCCGCACGCCGTAATTCGCATGAACGCTTGCGAGCTGAAAGCCTAAAAAGAGGTGCAAGCAGGCGTCCAGTTGCGAATTGCATTTCATGGCAATTGCTTCATTATATCGCGGCGGGGACTGTCGCCAAACAGCCGCTTGTATTCGCGGCAGAACTGCGTAACGCTCTCATAACCGACATTGTATGCCGCATCCGCCACATCGGATTCACTTGAAAGCATTATTTTACGGGCTTCGCTTAAACGCAAAAATTTCTGGTACTGCAAGGGAGTCATAAGGGTCATAGCCCTAAAGTGTTTATGGAAAGCGGAAATGCTCATATTGGCTTTCGCCGCCATGTCGGCTATTTTCATTTTTTCCCTAAAATTGCACTTCAACCAATTAATTGCCTTGGACATTCGGCTTGTCGGGCTTCCCCCAGTTACAAGCTGCTTCAAATGCCATCCGTGCGGGCCAGAAAGTAGCCTGTAAATTATTTCCCTTTGCACCAACGGCGACAATACCGGTATATCCTCCGGCGATTCGATAAGCGACACCAGCCTATATAGCGCATCGGCAAAATTATAGTCCATGTTTCCCAAAACTATGCCGCGGGAAGGCGGAATAAAATCTTCGGCTTTTATGTCGCTCTCAAAAATAATTTGCGCGATCTCGCGCAAATCGAGCTTCAGTTTAAATCCCAGATATGGGTTCTGCGCATCCGCTTTAAGCACCTGCTCCGTAGCCGGAAGATTTATAGAAGTTAACAAATATTGCCCGGAGCCACACGCAAAAGCTTCCCTTCCGACTCTTATAAGTTCTGCCCCCTGAACCGATATGCATAGCGAAGGTTCGTAAATCGCGCAGGCCGGCGCATTAGGCTTTGTTGCACGGAACAAAGAAACATTTTGAATAGGCGATTCATAAAAACCACCACCGCCTTTGGTTATCCGATCAATCAATCCCCGCAAACGGTTGCTCTTTTTCTCTACTTCAGGAAATTGCATTGTTTGAGGGGCAAAAGATTTGATTTCCATATCCAATAAGATGTCTTTCATGGTATATTTCGAGTAGCTGCAACAACATTTCAGGTCAAATATATGTTTAAAAATCACTATTTAAAGTCAATATGCTCCAAGAATTTCACCGCAGGTAATTTTACTTAAAGGCAAAATTGAATTAACATATAACAACTGTCTGATAGTTTAATTTTATTGTATTTTTTTGCGCCTTTCTATCGTTTTGGCGCATAAAGTATAGCCTTTCATTAGCGCTTTAACGCATGCAAGATAAGCTGAAAGAGCAGCTTCGCACAGCATTAGCTGCAAACTGATTGTATGTTGCTAAGGTGTAAAAAATCAGACTGCATCGATTCGATATCGAAACTGCAATTGGGCGGCAATTAAAAGCGGACAATCAAATGTAGGCTCGATTGCGAACAATAATCCAATGCTTCCAGTATGGAAAGGAAGTACAAATCCTACTTTGAAAACAATTCTATATACGTCTTTACGCGTATGAGATCCGGAGTGGCCAAGAAAGACTGATCTGAATCAGAAGATCTTTCCAAAATAAAACCGTGTTTTGGATAAAAATCAGACGTTTGAGAATTTTTCGGAGTCTGCCTATATATTCCGCGAACACGCTTAAAACCGCGTTCGGAAGCGAATCTGCAGATGTCGCCGAGCATTAAATCTTCAAGCCCCCTGCCCAATACCCTGCAGCTTAGAAGAAAGGAATTTATCTCTAAAATTTCGGCGTTAGAGGCTGCAGACGCCAATGCTACGCCAACTATACCGTTGTCTCCAAATTTATCTGTCAACCTAAAGCATTTTGCATAATTATCCTGATTGGAAGCAAAACTCTCAATCTGGCTTTGCGTTTCGCGCCTTGTTGTAAGATTAAACTGGTTGGTCTTTAAAATCAGTTGAGAAACCCTTGCAATATTGGCTGAATTAATTCCGCTGCATATGCATTTCATATCTAATGATTTCAAGAAATCATCTATATTTTTGCATTCCGCATGTGCGCGAATCCTATCCAAGTTTTGCTTGTATGAAAGAGTCCGCTCAATATCATCCTTCGAGATATACAGAGTGTCAAAGAGTTTCTTCTCTGAAAGAAAGGATATAAAGTCCGCAGGATCTTCGGGCAATAGAAGTGCCTCTACCTGCGGAATTGAAGATTTTACCTCTGCTATTTCCGCTGGATTGTCGTCAATAAACACAAACGAATCCAAGCCCAAGTTTAAATCCGAAGCCATTTTCAATATAGATTCGCTCTTAGGTTTCCAGTTTGCTGAAAAGCATACAAAATCATCTTTCTTTAAGACTGCAGCATCATGCTGTTCAAATGGCAACAATGCATCGGTTTCGTTATTTTTAGAGCAGACACAAAGCAGTATTCCCCTGTCCTTTAACTCCTTTAAATAAGACTGAAAGGCGACAAATGCCTCACCGCGAGCTCCGGGAGAACCGAGCTCTATGCCGCTTAGACCGTCTTCGCCTATTACCCCGCCCCACAAAGTATTGTCCAAATCAAGCACACAAACTTTTTTGGGAGCCGAGAGTTTTGCAGATATGACGCGCGCAACATATTCAGCCAATAGCGGGAGCGCCTCCGTATTCGGATGCTGCTTAGCATGGAACCACATTCGAGCATCCTCCCACCTCCGGGCGCCAAATTCCGCGCGCAATTCGGAAATGGGCAAAATTTCAACGCCGCCGCTTTGCGCGGAGGTCCGGCATAGCTCCGAGCAGACACGCCTGTAGACATCGCCCCTGCCCCCGTACTTAAAGGTCATCAACGCACCCGAATCGTCATATGGAGAGTCTATATCCGACTGCAGAATTACAGCCTTCGGGCAAAATCTCTTTAATGTGCCCCAATACGACGCTATCTCCGCGGAAATTTCAGCGGCAACGCTATCGGGGTCTTGGACTTGCATGGGAATGGGGAAATCCCTATAATTTAAGTTTATTAAAATAAAATCAGGGTCAAAATCTCCCAGCCAAGAATCCGGATTTAACATATCCTGCCTCCAATTGCCGTAATCGCCGCTACGCAATGTCACCGACATGGACTTTAAGAGTGCAAAATAAGGCAATATCGGTTCAAGAAATGCAGTTGTAGTGGAAGACAAAATGGCAAGTTTTACAGGTCTTAGACGCAGCGTATTATGCGAATCCGAATTTATGAGTCTGGAGGCCAGTCTCGAAAATTTCAACGCCGCAGAATAATTGTTCAGCACCGACGTCAGAGAATTTAAAAAAAATTCGCGCGCGGCAAAAAAATCCCCTCTGGCTATGGCGTCAGAAGCAGATTTAGATAAAGCTTCGTCGTCTTTTGATTCCATCTAACCTGAAATTTTTTTCATTATATCGGAAACGGCAGTTATATTTGCTATATCGCCAGTGGAAAATCTAATGCCGAACTCGCTTTCAACAGCCAAAATTATTTGCACCATTGCAACAGAATCCCAGTCCTCCAAATCCGCGCGTTTGGTGTCCTCGGAAATTTCGAGCGAAGAGTCTCCGATAACGTCTCTAAATATAGATTGCAACTTTGTCAATTTCTCGGACATAAATACTTTCAAGGTGTTTTCATGCCTAAAATTTCGGCAAGTTCAAACAAATTTGCAAAGCGGCTTTTAAAATTTTTACATTAAACTGTAGAAATACGGCATATTTGCATGCATAATTATAGTCCTGAAACTTTATCGCCGCCACTTTCCACTATTTCAAAGAGGTTTCTATCGGAATCCATGACCCAAGCTATTTTGCGTCCGGGAAATGCCGAAGCTTCAACGGGCTCGCTTAATATAAAAAAACCTTTTGAGCGAAAGTTTCTTAGATCCGAAAGTATGTCGCTGCTCTGAAAGCATATATGGTGGAGCTTTTGATTCCTTTTTATGGCGCCGTCCAACTTGCTATCGTCTCCGCAGGGAGATATAAGTTCCAAAAAGGAATCTCCTCCCGGAAGTTTTAAAAACATTACCCGAGCGGTCTGGATCTCATCTACAATCTCGTCCGAGACCATTTCATAGCCGCACGACTCCCTAAGGTGTTCGGCTTCCCGCCTCATGTCCTTGGACAACATTCCTATATGGTGCAGTTTCATTTAAAACTCAGTAGACGCCTCCGCGGAAATTTTAGTGTTTGGAGAAAATTTCATTGAAAAGAGCCCCCATGTAAGCCCCACTCCGAATGCGGACAATAAGAGCCTTCCCCCCGAATCGAGCTTCCCGGCCCTTAAAGCTTCAGCCAATAAAACGGGGCTTGATGCGGCGCTTAAATTTCCAATCTTTTCCATAAAAAGGAATCTGTGGCTCTCCTCCACTCCAAGCCCGTTATAAATGCTCTCGAGCATCAACTTGTTGGCCTGATGCAAAAGCACCAAGTCGTAAGAGGATATTTCAGCGTTGTGTTTGGCCAGAACTTTCCTGATTGCCTCAGGCACCGCCGTTATGGAAAAATGGAAAACAGCCTCGCCGTTCATTTGAAGATTCTCGTCAGTAGTGGTAGTGCCGCCTATGCCTGCCTTTTCTATCTTTGTTTCGCTGGACAGAGGAATACGCATTCCTCCGGCGGGCACAATTAAATATTTCCAGCCTGAACTATCCGGGCCCGTCTCGGCGAATTCAAATCCGAATTCATCTTCGGAACGCTCCAATACAAAAGCGGCAGCGCCGTCGCCGTGAAGCGGGACAAGGCCGCGGTCCTTTGGATTTATAAGATGGGTGATTGTGTCCGAGATTATAAGGAGAATCTTTTTGCACTGCCCGGAAGCCACGAGCCCGTTCGCAATGCTCATTGCGTAGGGAAAAGCCGCGCAACCTATGGGAAGATCAAAAGCTCCGCAAGAAGAAGGCATTTTCAGCCTATCGTGCAAAACAAACGCAGAAGCTGGAAGAATGTAATCGCGAGTTTGCGACGCGAAAATCAGCATATCAAAATTAGACTTATCGATACAAAGGGAATCCAACATTCGTTCGGCGGCGGCGCAGCCCAAATCCGCCGCCGTAATATTTTTAGGGCAAACCCTGCGCTCGCAGATCCCGCTGAGTTTAGAAATATTTTCTATTTTTTTCGAATCAAAGCGCACGGCCAAGTCGTCATTGCTGAGAACCTGTACGGGTAAAACATAGTGGGACGCAACTATCTTTGCGCGAAAATTCATGTTTTCATAGAATAAACACCCTTAAATCCTGTCAACATAAAACCCGTAAATCTGCTTTCTGCCAGACAAGCCAATCCTCATACAAACACGCGAATTGGGCCTTTCCAGAAAGGGCGGAAATAAAAAACAACTTGACTTTTAGATGCGTATAAAATCTAAATACCTTCAAACCCGGAGGCTGTTTGCCATGGCAACAATTGTTCCGCATTTCTCAACTTCGGGTGCCGGGGCAATTATTATTGTAAATATGAAGAATTTTATAAAAAACTTAAAAGAGAATATCGACGCCTTTGAAGGTGTGGATTTGAAGCCCGAAACAAATTTGACGTCGCTCCCCGAATGGGATTCCATAGCATTGTTGTCGACAATGGCAATGATTAGCTCGGTGTATAAAGTAGCCTTAAAGGGAACGGAAATTAATTCCACAAAAAATGTTGCGGAACTTTATGAATTAGTGCAATCTAAAGCTTACTGAAAATCTGCACTGCGGCATTGCGCGAATCCATATTCGGCAGCTTCCACATATCCACATAAAAATCCAATGGCGAACGCATTTTCCCTTTCAGAAAAAAAAATTTTGATAACCGGAGCATCTTCGGGAATAGGCCTTGCCTCTGCGGACCTATTCTCAAAAAGCGGAGCATCTCTCTTTTTAAACGGGCGCAATCAAAATCGTCTCAAAGCGGCAGCTGCAATGTGTTCAGGCCCAGCACTCGCCCTGCCCTCTGATATTTCAAACCTCACGGGAGTGCGGGAACTTGTCGATTCCATCGATTCGCCTCTCGACGGGATTTTCATGTGCGCCGGCATCACCATCAATTCTCTGATAAAATTTTCCAACGAATCCGACATCGAGAAGATATTCGATACAAACTGCTTTTCAGCTATGCGGATTTTGCGCGAACTTATAACTGCAAAAAAGTTGAAAAGAGGCGCTTCAATTGTAATAACGGCATCTGTCGCGGGAGTATTGGCCAATCCCGGGCATTTTTTGTATGGAAGCTCAAAAGCCGCTCTCATAGAATTTGCAAAAGAGGCAGCGGTGGAACTGGCCCCAAGAAAAATACGGGTAAACACCATATCACCCGGATTGGTTGATACGCCTATGACCGCAGAATTTATAAATTCGGAACCTGAGCTCTGCGCTGCGGACAAGCGCAAATATCTGCTTGGATACGGCGAGGCTTGCGATGTCGCGTATGCCGCGCAGTATCTGCTTTCCGACGCATCGCGTTGGGTCACCGGAACAAACCTTATAATTGACGGCGGTTACACCTGCCATAAATAATATGAAAGATTTAATAATAGTAGGAGCCGGAGGTTTTGGACGCGAAGTTTACGGTTATGCTTTATCCTGCATAGAAAACGGTGCAAATTGGCGCGTTAAAGGTTTTTTGGACGACAACCCCAATGCGCTCAATCCCTACAATTATCCCCTTGGAATAATCGGATCCATATCGGAATGGAGGCCATCTGCCGGCGAACTCTATATAATGGGCTTGGGAGCGCCGAAGGAAAAAAAACGCATAGCTGAATTCTTAATGTCGCGCGGGGCGGAATTTACAACTTTGATTCACCCTCTCGCATACATAGGCAGAAACGTTAAAATGGGAAAGGCTTGTATCATATGCCCCTTTTGCGTATTAAACTGCGATTTGGAATTGGGCGATTTTGTAACGGTCAACACCAACAGCGCGCTTGGACATGACGCGCGAATAGGCAGCTGGTGCACCTTGTCTTCTCATTCTGACATAACCGGGCGCGTTTCGCTTGGCGAAGGCGTATTTTTTTCCTCCTCCGTTACAACAGTGCCATCAGCCAAAATCGGAGACTGGTGCAATGTAGGCATAAATTCTTCTGTTATCGGCCGCATAAAACCGAACACAAAGGTGTTCGGAAATCCAGCTTCGGAAATTTAGTTTTTTTCCGGAATGCAAGAGCCGCAATCTTTGACTTCGCGGGCTTGTTTTAACACCGCTCTCAAGAGGCGGTAGTGGGACCGTATTTTTTCTGGTAATGGCGCGCTACCATGGCGAGCAGAGCACTTAAAATGCCTCCAAAAATTATTATCCCTGAAAAAGCCGTTTTTATATTGCCCAATCCCGTACATGGAGCCGCCAAGGATCCGAGAAAAAACGGAAGAGCCCCCAATAACGCGGAAGCCGTCCCGGCATTTTTATGCTGGCTGTCCAAGACTATTGCAGCCGCGGCGGGAACGGCCAAACCGTACATAAGCATGGTTGCAAGCAATACAATTTCCATACTTGCCGCGCCTGCGCCGCCGCATATTAGAATAGATTCGACAATGACGCCTGCAAGCGCTCCAAATGCCCCGAAAACAACCGCTCTGCGCCTCCGTCTAAATTTTGCCGAAAGAACCGCGCCGACGCCTATGGCGATGGCATTTGCAGCAAATATCCCTCCGAATTGAACGGGATTAAGCCCATAGATGCCCTCAAATATGAATGGCGAAGCTGAAATGTATGCAAATAAAATTATGGACATAGCTGCCTGCTGCACAATATACATGAACGCAACTTTGTCCAAAAATACGTTTTTGTATAATTTAAAAACGGAAAAGATTGATAGAGCGCTTCTTCTGGATTTCTCGAGAGATTCCTCTATAGAGCAAGACATTAAAAGGAGAAATATGCCCAATATAAAGAGAAAGATAAAAATGCCCCTCCAATCCATAAAAGTCAGGGTAAGTCCGCCAACTATGGGAGCTGCAACCGGCGCAATGCTATGAACCGCCGCTATAAGTGCGAGAAAACGCGCCAAATCCATTCCCGAATATTTATCCGAAGAAATAGATCTCGACAACACTATGCCGCCGGCTCCGGCAATTCCCTGAAAAAACCGCATCGCTATAAAGAAGTAAATGTCGCTCGCCAATACGCAACAGAATGTGGCAACTACAAAAAGCAGCATTGACAGCAAAAGCGGCATGCGGCGTCCAAACTTATCGCTGAGCGGCCCGATAAAGATCTGGCCCAAGGCGAGGCCGAACATGCATACGCTCATGCTCATTTGCACAGCCAAAGGCGAAGTAGAAAACGCTTCCGGCAACACCGGCAAGGCCGGCAAATACATGTCCGTTACAAATGGCCCGAAAGCGGACAATCCGGCGAGAGTTACAACGAATAAAAGTTTGCGCCTATTTTCCATGTTTCAAGCTTGCGCTTTGTAAGTAAATTTCGGGCAAATTCAACATTTAAGAATAAATTTTGGAAAAAATTTTATCCGCAGCCAAAGGCTCCCCAATCGGCATTGCTGCGAAATTTTCTTGAAACTTTTAAAAATAAATGCGATCTTAGTATAGTCTAACTCTAACACCATACTGATATGAAAAGAATTACATGCATGCTAATCGCGATAACGGCAACCATTGCAGCGGCTTCAGCCACCGACGAATTTACCACGGATGCCTCCAAGCTGCCCGAGGCGGCTCGGACGTATATAGCAAAAAATTTTCCTTCTGCTAAAATAGCCGGAATAAAGATAGACCGCGAAATGACGCTGGTTGAAGATTACAAGGTGATATTTTCCGACGGCACTAAAGCCGAGTTTCTTCCTTCCGGCGAACTAAAGGAAATAGAAAACAAGTCTGCCGGAATACCAACAAATCTCCTGCCAAAGGCGGCAGCTGATTATATAGCAAAAAATTATTCTTCCATCAAAGCTGTGAAATTTGAAATTCAGCATTATGGTTTTGAAATTGAACTCGCCAACGGGCTCGAACTTAAATTCTCGCGCGACGGCAAGTTATTGGAAGTAGATGCATAATGTAACTTTTTTATTTACAAAAGCTTAAAAGATTAAGCTTCTTGGCCTTTAAGGTTTGCCCGCTATTTCGGGCAAGCCTTTTTTATTGCGCAAAACGCAAAATAAAGCCGTCAAAATATGGATTTTTTGGCTTTGGGATACAAAATTAGATTGAAAGATCGGCAAGGTTTTGCATAACTTGACTCTTTAAAAATTTTCAGAAATCAATCGAAAATCATGGTCAACATAAAAAAATCAATACTATCGTCGCTTACAAAGAAGTTCGTGATGGCGATAACCGGCTTTGTACTTGCCTCTTTCTTACTGGTACACATGCTCGGCAACCTGCAGGCCTTGGAAGGCGGCCCGCACGCGATAAACGCCTACGCCCACTTCCTTCAAACCCTGCCCTGGGAAATACTCTGGGGATTTAGGTTGTCTTTGTTGCTTTGCTTCGTCTTGCACTTCTTAACCGCATATCTGCTGGTAGTGGAGAATAGCGCGGCACGTCCGCAGCGCTACGCCATAAAAAAATCCCTGGCATCCACTCTGGCGGGGCGCACCATGATTTATACGGGCACCATCATAATAGCTTTTGCCGTCCTTCATATTTTACACTATACGGTTCTCAACTTAAACCCGGAATTTAAGGAGCTTGATTGGGTTGCGACCTCAGGATTATACGAGTCCAAAACGCTCCACGACGTTTATGCCATGCTCATACTCGGGTTTTCAAACGACTGGGTGGCGATTGCGTATATCGCCTCTATGATAGTCATAGGCTTTCACCTTTCCCACGGCGTAAGCAGCATGTTTCAAAGCATAGGTTTTAGAAATGAGCACTGGCGCTACAGGCTAAACGCCATTGCAGTTATATATTGCATTGTAATAGCCCTCGGATTCAGCCTCAATCCGCTTGCTGTTCTTGTTTCAAAATATACCGATTTGCAAATTCTGCCGCAGCGAGAAGTTGCTTCGCAATTTGAAAAACTCCAAAATGCCGGCAAAAAACCGATTTTTATAAATTACGATTTCCTGTGCGAAAAATCGCAGTGCAAAGCTGCAGCCTCCAAAATCAACACAAAAAAATAAGAGAGGATAAATTATGAATTTGGATTCTAAAATTCCGGAAGGGCCAATATCGGAAAAGTGGTCTAATTTTAAATTTCACGCAAAACTTGTAAATCCTTCAAACAGGCGAAAATTTCGCGTGATAGTTGTAGGAAGCGGACTTGCAGGAGCAAGCGCAGCCGCGAGTTTGGCGGAACAAGGATACAACATAGATTGTTTCTGCTATCAGGACAGCCCGCGCCGCGCGCACTCCATTGCCGCGCAAGGCGGGATTAACGCGGCCAAAAACTATCAGAACGACGGCGACAGCATTTACCGCCTATTCTATGACACCGTAAAAGGCGGAGACTTCCGCTCCCGCGAAGCCAACGTATACCGCTTGGCAGAGGTGAGCGTAAATATTATAGACCAATGCGTGGCGCAGGGCGTGCCTTTTGCCCGCGAATACGGCGGATTGCTCGCAAACAGGTCTTTCGGCGGCGCACAGGTCAGCAGGACTTTCTATGCGCGCGGACAAACTGGCCAGCAGCTACTATTAGGGGCATATTCAGCTCTCGAAAGGCAGATAGGTCTCGGCAAAGTGAAAATGCACACCCGCCGGGAAATGCTGGACCTCGTTGTTATAGACGGCAACGCTAAAGGCATAATAGTCCGCAATCTTTTGACGGGCGAAATCGAGCGCTATGCCGCCGACGCCGTGTTATTATGCACAGGCGGATACGGAAATGTTTTCTACCTTTCCACAAACGCGCAAGGTTGCAATGTTACGGCGGCTTTCCGCTGCTATAAGCGCGGCGCCGGATTTGCGAATCCGTGTTTCACGCAAATACATCCCACCTGCATACCGCGCCACGGAGACCAGCAGAGCAAGCTCACGCTCATGAGCGAGTCTCTGCGCAACGACGGCCGCATATGGGTGCCGAAAAACGCCGCCGATTGCGGAAAAAATCCCAACGATATTCCCGAAGAGGACAGGGACTATTACCTTGAAAGAAAATATCCGAGCTTCGGCAATCTTGCCCCGCGCGATATTTCTTCAAGGGCTGCAAAGGAAGCCTGCGACGACGGCAGGGGCGTAGGCCCGGCTGTCAAAGGCAAGCGTGAGGGAGTATATCTCGATTTTGCCGACGCCATCAAGCGCGACGGTTTGGCAACCGTAAAGGAAAAGTACGGAAATCTATTCGACATGTACGAGCGCATTACGGGTGAAAATGCCTACGAAGTTCCGATGCGCATATATCCCGCTTCCCACTATACGATGGGAGGGCTGTGGGTAGACTACACCCTCCAAAGCACGATTCCCGGGCTTTTCGTTCTGGGCGAGGCGAACTTCTCCGACCACGGAGCCAACAGGCTCGGGGCCTCGGCCCTGATGCAAGGATTGGCGGACGGATATTTTGTAATACCCTATACTCTGCCCGACTATCTTGCTCGGGTAGGCGCGCAAAATATAAAGACCGACAGGCCAGAATTCGAGGCTGTAGAAAAAGACGTCCGCGAGCGTATCAACAAGCTAATGAGCATAAAGGGGACAAAGAGTCCGCGCCAGTTCCACATAGAGCTCGGAAAAGTTATGTGGGAAAAATGCGGAATGGCGCGCTCCGAAGAAAGCTTAAAGGAGGCGCTTGAAATAATTCCGCAGATTCGCAAGGATTTCTGGAAGAACTTGAGGGTTGTCGGCGACGAAAACACCATAAACATAGAGCTTGAGCGCGCCGGCCGCGTGGCGGACTTTATAGATTTCGCCGAAGTCATGGTGCGCGACGCCCTCGAACGCCGCGAAAGCTGCGGAGCGCACTTCCGCGTTGAATTCCAGACTGAAGACGGGGAAGCCAAGCGAAACGACGCCGAATACTCCTACGCCGCCGTTTGGGAATATACGGGCGACGACACCCCGCCGATTATGCATAAGGAACCAATAACGCACGACGAAGTTAAACCCGTCGTCCGCTCATACAAATAAAATTTGAGGAAACAAGATGAAAATACACCTTAAGATTTGGACGCAAAAAAATCCCGATGACAAGGGCCGCTTTGTAACGCACACGGTTGAGAATATTAGCGAGGAAAGCTCATTTCTGGAAATGTTCGACATTCTAAACGAACAGCTCGTGGCCGAAAACAAAGAGCCCATAGTATTCGATCACGACTGCCGCGAAGGAATATGCGGCATGTGCTCGATGACAATAAACGGAATACCGCACGGCCCCGAGCGGGAAACAACCGTGTGCCAGTTGCACATGCGAAAGTTTAAGGACGGAGACACCATAGTGGTGGAACCGTGGAGAGCGGGCCCCTTCCCCGTCAAGAAAGACTTGATTGTTTCCCGCGACGCATTCGATCTGATACAGCAGGCAGGCGGATTCATCACCTCGCGCACCGGTTCCGCCAGAGACGCAAACGAGATACTTATCCCCAAAGACGTCGTGGAAAAGGCCATGGATGCGGCAAGCTGCATAGGTTGCGGCGCGTGCGTTGCGGCGTGCCCGAATGCCAGCGCAATGCTTTTCACGTCGGCGAAGGTTTCGCACCTAAACTACTTGCCGCAAGGTTCTCCGGAAAAGGACAGGCGCACAATAGCGATGGTCGAAAAAATGGACGAACTCGGATTTGGAAACTGCTCGAATTACGGAGAGTGCCAAGCTGTGTGCCCCAAGGGTATCACCCTCGACTTTATCGCAAAAATGAACCGCGATTACGCAGTTGCAAAAGCGCGCCAGTTGGCGAATTCGTAAAAATCAAGGCGGAAAATTCTGCTGAAAAATCCGGAACTCTTAAAAGAACCGCAACGCTAAAGTGCGGTTCTTTTTTTTACGGCGTGCAGCGAGCGTATTTTTTATATTTTCAATACGGAGCGCAGGCAGCGAGAATCTAAAATAAAAATGCCTTTACATTCCCCTATAAACCGGGAGGCGCGTTCAAATACCGCTACAAGGATATAGCCCGCAATGAGCTACGGAATCGTTAGTTGCGTCGGAGAATTTTGCATATGGCATTGAATAAAATATGGAAATCGCATCAGTCGAATTTTCGCTTAGCCGCAAGCTCGGCACGCCTAAAACTCTTGAATCCGCTATATGTGGGCGTGAAAAATGCAAAATTGCAAAAAAGATCCCCCCATCTAAAAGCGCGTCCTTTTATTTCGCTTGGCGCGCCCCCTCAAAAAATCTGCCGCACAGGCAATCGAAGCGCCTATGAAAATTTAAGGTTAAACTTCGCTAATGCGCCATCGGAACGATGAAGCGGGGAATGTATAAAAATAGCATATTCCGCTTGCAAATCATACACCGAAAATTTCGACGCTTTTTGGCTTTTATCCGAGGCATAAAGCTAAATCCTATAGGCATAATTCGGCGTTTTTTACTTGCGTTTGCCGAGGGGATTTGCGCTAATGAACACAAGGTCGGGTCCCATGCAATTGCGGACGCGCGAACCCCGCCAGGTTCGGAAGGAAGCAACGGTAGCGACGCCTAAAATGTGCCGTGGGTAACCTGACCCCTTTTTATATATAAATTATGCCTAAACCCAAAGATAACAAATCTTCGCAATGTCCGCCAAAGCATGTAGCCATCATAATGGACGGCAACGGGCGTTGGGCAAAAGAGCGCGGTAAGGCGAGAATCCAAGGGCATAGGCAGGGAGCGCGCCAAATAGAGGAGGTTATTCGCGCAGCGCGCGACGAGGGGGTAAAATATTTGACGCTCTACGCATTTTCGTCGGAGAATTGGAATAGGCCTAAAGCCGAAGTCGACGCCCTTATGTCGCTATTGGCGAGCGCCATAAAAAAGAACGCCCCGTATTTTGTAAAAAACCGCATACGCTTTAATACTATAGGATACATCTCGGCCCTGCCCTCAAAATGCGTGGAAAGCATAAAAAACCTTGTTGAAACTACAAAGGAATACGACTCTGGAGTTCTGACGCTTGCCCTCAATTACGGTTCCCGCGATGAAATCACGCGGGCGATAAAAAAATTGCTAATAAAGGCAAAAGATTCAGAGATATCGCCCGAGCAGATAACATGGAACAGTTTAGAGCAGATGCTCGACACCGCCGGCATGCCCGATCCGGATTTGCTAATACGTACATCCGGAGAAATGCGCCTGAGCAATTATTTAATGCTGCAATCCGCCTACTCCGAATTATATTTCACAAAGACCTACTGGCCCGACTTCGGGCGAGACGAATTCCACAAAGCCGTCATGGAGTACAAGTGCCGCGAAAGGCGCTACGGTTTGACGGCGGATCAATTAAAAAAATAATGCCGGCAAGAATTTTCAGTACTTTGCTATTGTGGGCGCTGACGGCTCTCGTTCTAATATACACCGGCAACTACGGTTGGCTTGTTTTAATAACTCTGCTTGCAGCAAGCGCATTATGGGAATTGTGCGAAATTCTAAAAAAAGCCGGATTTGAACCCATGACAAAAACTTTGCAGCTATGCAACGCGGCAATATTTTTATCAGCTCCGTTTTTATACAGATTCGGGGTGTGTCCTCCGACCATGCAGGGAAGCATAGTTTTTGCCGCGTGCGCGGCTTTTATTGCGAGCCTGACTTTAAAAGACCCCTTTTCCGACTATCCAAAACGCACAATAATACCCTCTATATTGTCGCTGACGGCAATATCATTTACCCTTCAATGGCTGACGGCATTTTGCGAGTATCCCCCCATGGATTTTCCGGGCTCCGACATCACGGCCTACAAGGGAATGGCAGCGGGCGTATTAATTTTGGCAACGGCAAAGTTTTCAGATGTCGGGGCGTATGTCATTGGAAGGGCCTTTGGGCGGCATAAGCTTTCCCCTTCCGTCAGCCCGAACAAGACCGTGGAAGGCGCAATAGGCGGAATACTTTCTTCCGGCTGCATTGCCGCCGGATTAATCTGGGGGTTTTCCGATTTTCTCAATCCCGATGCAAACCTTCCAATGTCTGTATTTGCAGGTTTTGCAATAGGAGCTTTGTCTATAGTTTCCGACTTGTTGGAATCCGTCCTTAAGCGACGCGCCCAAGTAAAGGACTCGGGAACGATGATTCCCGGCATAGGAGGCGCCCTGGATCTGGCTGACTCCATGATTCTCACAGCCCCGGCCGGAGTTTTATTATTTTCAATATCTTTTATCGTATGAATACTCGCCACCTTGCAATTCTCGGCGCCACAGGTTCCATTGGAGACAACACATTGGAAGTGGCGCGGGCCAATCCCGACAGGCTGAAAGTGGTCGGAATAGCCGGCAAAAAAAATTATGAAAAGCTCGCAAAAATAGCCGACGAATTTGATGTAAAACATGTAGCCTTGTACGACGCCAAAGCCTACAGAGAAGCCAAAGATTCCGGACTGTTTTCCGGCAGAAATCTCTATTCCGGAGAGGAGGGATTGACAACGGTTGCCACACTTGCCGAAGCCGACACAACCGTTGCCGCCGTAGTTGGGACAAGCGCATTGAGACCCACTCTGGCCGCGATAGAATCGGGGAAAGACATAGCCCTTGCGAATAAGGAGCTGCTTGTGATGGCAGGAAAATTCGTAATGGAAGCGGTAAGGCGCAATAGCGTGAAAATGCTGCCGCTCGACAGCGAGCACAACGCCATTTTTCAGTGTCTGAACGGCGAGCGGCACAAGGACGTAGCCAAACTTATCATAACGGCATCCGGGGGAATGTTTAGGGATTTTACGCGCGAGCAAATGCTGTCTATAAAGCCGGAACAAGCCTTAAAGCACCCAAATTGGGAGATGGGGCCCAAAGTAACCATAGACTCTTCAACTTTGGCGAATAAAGGCTTGGAGGTAATAGAGGCAAGCTGGCTCTTCGACATGCCGGCCGAAAAAATACAGGTGGTTGTGCAAAAAGAAAGCCTGGTTCACTCCATGGTTCAATTTGTGGACGGCTCGGTATTGGCGCACATGTCCCCGCCGTCAATGACATTCGCGATAGCGCACAGCCTGATGTGCCCGGAACGCGGGAAAAAGGTTTACGAGCCCATAGATTTTACAAAGGCAATTTGCATGAATTTTTATCCTCCGGATACCGTGCGTTTCCCATGCCTTGCGCACGCCTACAAGGCGCTCAAAATCGGGGGAACGGCCGCGGCCGTATTCAACGCATCAAATGAAGTCGCCGTTGCAAAATTCATGGAGGGAAAACTTCCATGGATAAAAATATCCGAAGTGGTGGGCAAAACTATAGACAAACTCGGCGGAAGCGATCCGCGCAATCTCGAAGAAATCCTCGAATGCGACGCCCGCGCACGCATGGAAGCGTCCAAAATAGCAGGCGCTCTGGCAGGTTAATATGGGGACTTACGCCGAAATATTTTCAAATACTTGGGGACTCCTGCTGGTAATCCTGTTTTTTGGAGGTTCCATTTTCGTGCATGAACTCGGCCATTTTCTGGCGGCAAAAATGCGCGGAATGAAGGTGCTTCGCTTTTCCATAGGCTTCGGACCAAGGCTGTTTTCATGGAGGGGAAAAGACGGATGCCAATACCTCGTTTCACTTTTGCCGCTCGGAGGTTATGTTGCGCTTCCGCAACTTGCCGACATGGGGGCGCTCGAAGGCGGGGAGGATTCGGACAGGGAGCAAATAAAGAAGCTGCCGCCTGCATCGTGTTCGGACAAAATCATAGTTAGCGCGGCGGGAGCGTTTTTTAATTTGCTATTTGCGGTTCTGTTGGCGGCAATGGTTTGGATAGCCGGGATAGAGGAAAATGCCGTATATAAAACTACGGTTGTCGGCTACGTCCCGGAGAAAATCTCAGACATAAACGGGAAAAATTATCCGTCACCCGCGCGCGCCGCCGGGCTAAGACCGGGAGACAAAATTCTCGAGGTCGACGGCGCAAACGTCGGCGATTTCATGCAGATAATAGAGCGCATAGCCATAGGTTCCGGCCGCTCTCCCGACGGCTCGCCAAAAGCCGTCTTGAAAGTTCTGCGCGGAAACGCCGAGAAAATTATCGAGCTAAACCCCATTCTAATACGGACAAACGTCGCAACCGGAGACGAAATCAGAATGATAGGCGCGGTTCCGGCAATGGACATGCGCATTGCAAAAGTAATGGAAAATTCTCCCGCCGCCCTTGCCGGATTGCGTCCCGGAGACACCGTAATCGGCATCGACGGCATAACCCTATATTCCAACAAGCAACTTTCCGATTACCTGGATTCGCTGCCTGCGGGAGCGGCTGTAAACCTGAAGGTTTTGAGAGGCTCAAAAGAACTAAATATTGCAATCTCCCCGCAAAAAGTGGAATTGACCCGTCCATATTGCGAGATATCCCTGCCTGACTCCTCCGCGCTCTCGCTGTTTGAGACTGATGGCAAAGGCGGAGAAAGCTCCATTAAAATATTGTCGATTTCGGGCGGCGACACCGCATTGGAGAATTTGCGGCCGGGCATGACGCTGTATCGCGCAAACGGCAAAAGCGTCACAAAGCTCTCGCAACTCGCAACCCTTGCCGCAACTTCAAAATCGGGATTAAAACTTTCTCTGATAGACCCCTCCTTGAAGCTTTGCGATTGCGTGCTTCCCCAGAAATCCCTTTTCAAGATTCTCCCTCCGAAGGAGCGCACTATGCTCGGGTACGAACTTGAAAATATAACTATTATAAGCCATCCGAGCATAGCCGCCCAGTTTAAAGAAAGCATTTCCAGAACTTGGAACGCAATATCGAGCCTTTTAAACCCGCAGAGCGACGTCGGCATAAACAGTCTTGCCGGACCCGTAGACATCGGGCGCGTGATATATAAGCTCTCTATGACCGGCTTTTCCTTGGTGCTGTCTTTCGGGGTGCTTTTAAATGTGAATCTCGCCATATTAAACCTGCTCCCCATACCGGTTCTGGACGGCGGGCATATACTTTTCGCAATTATTGCGCGCTTGCGCGGCAAGGCGCTTCCGCCGAGTTTTTTCGCTGGAGTACAGGGAAGCTTTTCCATACTTTTTCTGGCGCTGATGCTTTACGTTGTCTACTGCGGTTTTATGCGATGGAGCGGAGACGCAAAACTTGACGATTCGGACGGCGCGGCGTCGGAATTTTATGTCAGCGAGATAACTTTTAAAAAACATGAATAACAACTATTGCACATCAAGATTCAACTGCGTCAGGCTAAAGACGCGCGAGGTTAATGTAGGCGGCGTAAAGATGGGCGCGGACAACCCGATAGTCGTGCAGTCTATGACAAACACGAAGACCCAGGACGTTGAAGCGTCGTTTCGCCAGTGCATACAGTTAGCCGAAGCAGGCTGCCAAATAATCAGGCTGACCGCCCAAAACTTGGAAGCCGCGCGCGCTCTCGGCGATATTTCAAAAAAGTTCAGAGCCGCGGGCTTTTCAACGCCCCTTGTGGCCGATATACACTTCTTGCCCCAAACGGCCATGGAGGCGGTTGAACATGTTGAAAAAATACGCATAAATCCCGGCAATTTCACCGATAAAAAGCTTGAGGGCAAACCCGATTACACGGACGCTGAATACGCAGCCGAGCTCGATAAAGTGAGAGAAAAGCTCACCCCCCTCGTAATGCGGTGCAAGGAGCTGGGGCGGGCCCTGCGCATAGGGACAAACCACGGTTCGTTATCTGACCGCATAGTTCGGCGTTACGGAGACACCCCATTCGGCATGGTTGAGGCTGCGTTTGAATTTGCGCGCATATGCCGGGACTTAAATTTCCACAACCTTGTATTCTCGTTCAAAGCCAGCAATACCCGCATAATGACGGAAACCTATAGACTGGCGGTGCGGCGAATGCTTGAGGAGGGATTCGACTACCCCCTGCATCTCGGCGTAACGGAGGCCGGATTCGGCATCGATGCGCGCATAAAGAGTTCCATGGGCATTGGGGGACTGCTCTTCGACGGTATCGGAGACACAATAAGGGTATCACTCACTGAAGATCCAGTTAAGGAAATTCCCGTAGCAAAAATGCTCCTTTCCCTTGCCGACAAGGTGCGCTCAGAAAACGCCATCAGACAGGAAAAGGAAAACATAGATTTTTACTCCTACACGCGCCGCCCTGCCCGCGCCGTTGTTTGCATAAATACAAAGATAGGCGAAAACGCAGTCCCGCCGGTTGCCTCGATGGGAAAGAGCCAACACGCCGAGTTCGCATTTGAGAACAAGCTCTGCCGCTTGGACGGGCAATCCGCAATACTCTACGATAAATTTTCGGACGCATGCAAATTATCGGAAGCCCTGCTTAAAAATGCGTTTGTGGCGGCAGAGATTGATACGGAAAAATTGCTTGATTTCGGCGATGCGCTCAAGGCAAAAAATTTGCTCTTAGTTCCCCCTTCGCCCTCCGGCGGCCGCCATGCGGTCGGAGAGGCAAGGCTTTTCGCGGCCCGATTAAAAGAGTTGAATTGCGATGCGCCAATATGGCTTAAGTTTGATAGAAGCAAAGCCGCAAACGCCGACGGAGACGAAATGAGCCTTCTAAGCGAAGCTTCAATATACCTTGGTTCCCTTTTGGTTGACGGAATCGGCGACATGGCCTCCGTAGAAATATCCCAAGATCCCGACAAAAACGCCCAATACGCCCTTGCAATACTTCAGGGGGCGCGAGCGAGGCGCTCTAAAGCCGAATACATAGCATGCCCGAGCTGCGGACGGACCCTTTACGACATACAGAGCGCCGTCGCAAAAATTCAAGATGCCACATCGCACCTGAAGAACGTAACAATAGCGGTAATGGGCTGCATTGTCAACGGCCCCGGCGAAATGGGCGACGCCGATTTCGGCTATGTGGGCGGCGCTCCCGGCAAAATAAGCCTCTATAAAGGCCAGACCTGCGTTGAAATGAACATTCCCCAGGAAG
>CALXOC010000087.1 GCA_944389915.1 uncultured Opitutales bacterium
AAGCGGGATATGCTCGATATGGAAGTTGACGGAGAGCTTCAAATTGACACAGCCCTAAGCCCTGAAGTCGCGCGGTTGAAGAATATTTCAAGCTCTGTTGCAGGGAAAGCGAATGTGTTAATTTTCCCCGATCTCGACAGCGGAAACATATCGTCCAAAATGATAAAAGTTCTCGCGCCAGAAATCGAATGCTACGGGCAAATTCTGACGGGGCTCACAAAGCCCGCGGCTCAAATATCGCGCGGTTCGAGCGTCCCAAATATTATTGGCACCAGCGTGATAGTCGCAGCCCAGGCTGTCGACCGCAGATTTATAGACATCGACTTGGAGCTTCATTCATAATTCCGGCCCAAGCCAACTATTCCCATAAGTATTATTCCTATAAAAGCCCGCAAGGTTTTCTCCGCGGGTTTTTTTGTGGAGGTTTCTTATTTTGCAAACGCACCTTTAATAAATTCTGGCACAATCGGGAATTATGGCGATTTTACAATAGAAAGAAAAGTTGTATGGCTAATGCAGAAGAAGTCGTATGCCTAATGCAAAAGCCGCAATTCTCCACGTCGATTTTCCGGCAAAATTGGCCACCATGTTGCCTCAAAAATTTTTACACCGGAAATTTATAATATTTATTCGCGCGCAATCGCAGCTGTAGTGTAGTTGCACAATAGCAAAGAAACATTAAAGCGCCGTTAAGAACGCCCGCAATCCGCTCAACCTTGTCCGCCTTCCGCGCCACTAGCCTTGGCTTTTGCCTGGTGTGAGGAAGTGACAAGATATACGCCGGTAAAGACCAGAAATGCCGCGGCAACCTTTTCCCATGAAAAATTGTCCTGCCCCAAATACACAGCAACCATGGACGCCACAAAAGGCTGAACGTAATTGTACATCGCCATTGTCGTAGGCCTCATTCTCTTGATTGCCATCGCTATGAGAAGATATGTTATAAAAGTGGCGCCGGCTACGACGTACAGCAACATCGCCAAATCGGCCGCTCCAAAATTATCCTTAAACGCGTCGGGAGCACAGGTTATCGATGGGGTTATCGGCAAAAACATTATTGATGCAAATAAAAACATCCACTTCATAAGCGTTATCGGCGAATGGCGCGATGTGAGAGGTTTTGACATAGCAAAATATATTGCGGAAGCAAGTCCGCTAAGCAAAATAAGCAAGTCACCCGACGCCGTGCCTGTCGAATTTACAGCGTGGTTTGCCGAAAGAATAAGCCATATCGCGCCGGTTGCCCCTGTAAAAACGCCTGTCAGTTTCCTTGAAGTGACTGGGTCTCCCATAAAGAGCGCCGATATTATCAGAACCATAAGGGGCGTCATTGTGACAATCACAGAAGCGTCCACCGGTGAGGTTTTCCCCAGCCCGTATATAAAGACGCCTTGGTTTAATACCACTCCAAAAAGCGAAAAAACGAACATCAACGCCAAATCGCGGCGGTCTACCTTGTCGGACTTTACAAAAATCGACGATATCCAAAATAAAATGGCCGCACCCCACATTCTAAACAAGGTTAACATTTCTCCTGACATACAGTTGGCCACCAAATACTTTGATATCGGTATGTAAATCCCGAAAATAACGTTCGCAGTAAATATGCATGCGTGTCCCTGCAATCGCTCTTTTGTCATTTCTTTAAAGATGAAACTTTCGAGTATCTTACATGTTTAAAAAGTGTCAAGCAGGTTATGGACAGTTGTGAAATAATTAGACTTTATTTAGTCTCGATTTTAGAGTTTTAAATTACTTGACAATTTTAGCAATTGCCCGCATAAGTTTTTTTCAAAGAAGCCTATATATGAAAAAGTTATTATCATTTATTATCGTATCAGCGACACTATCACAAATCGCATCTGCTGCTTATTACGCATATAAGGGAACGAACTCCGACCTTTCCAATCCCGACAATTATTACATTTTAAGCGATATAAATTCCAATGATGTATATTCAATGGCGCTATACTTATATTCGAGCGACTACGCCGGCGACAACGCCGCAATGCGCGCGAACTGCCCTGAACCAAGCGGAGGCATAGCAGGCAAATATGCGCAGGCGACAACCGCCCCATCCGCTACAGACATAATCTATTTTCATAGCTACAAATTTGCAACTGTCGAAGGTGAAACAGTCACATGGGGGAACGATAACACCTTGTCATACCCCATAAATATAAAAGAATCCATAACAAACGGCGGAATGCTCATAAGGGGCGGTTCGCCAAGTTTTCTGTTGGGTAGCGCAGATTCTTCGAGCTCTACCTTCACTATAAATACCGGCGCATTGAAGGTCGGTTATGTAAGCGCCAATTTTTATATTACAGAGGGAGCAGCCCAACAGCGTTTTGAAATAAACGTTTCGGGAGATGTTGCACTCAGGGGCGGCCATTCATTCAACTTCGGGCAATCTGGAGCGGCACTCGACGCGCTCACAGCAAAAACATTTACAGTCGAAGGAAAGATGAATGCGTATGTAGGAAGAATAGAAACCTCAGGCGATTTTAAGATGGCTACAAACGCAACGCTTAGCATGTTTCTCGATGCCTCGATTTTCAACTGCACCGGCGAAGATGCGCTAATAAAAGTGGGGGGCACTTTTTCCAAGAATGAGAATACACAACTGTATTTCGACTTCTACAATGTCGGGTATGAAGAGGGAATGTACGGAACATTTAACCTAATAAGCGCCGATTCTCTAAGCGGTTTTAACACTTCCGACTCGTCAAACGACATTTCTTCTTCGACCTTAGACACCATATCGGCAATATTTGGCGAAGACGCCTTCCTCCAATGGA
>CALXOC010000088.1 GCA_944389915.1 uncultured Opitutales bacterium
CGTGCTGCGCAAAATGGGGGTAAACCTCGAAAATGTGTCCGCCGAAGTGGAACGCCAAGTCGGAGTGGGCGTGGAGAGTTCCGATACGGACATACAGCATACCGCCAGAGTAAAAAAAGTTCTTATATTCGCGTCTCAGGAAGCTGCCCAGCTTGCGCATAATTACATAGGGACCGAACACATACTGCTCGGCCTTTTGCGCGAGGGCGAAGGCGTTGCGGCTGCCGTATTGAGGCAGCTCGGCATAGACATCGACACCTGCCGCAAGCAAATTTTGGCCGAATTGGACCCGAATTTTATAGGCGATACTCCCGAGAACGACATCTCCAATCCTGAATTGCAAGACAGGGGAATGTCCGGGCAAATGGGCGAGCAGGGAAAACAGGGAAGCGCATTGAAGGCCTTCGGGCGCGATCTTACGGAACTGGCGCGAAACGACAAGCTCGATCCCGTAGTGGGTCGCGTGAATGAAATAATGCGGGTAATTCAGATATTGTGCCGCCGCACAAAGAACAACCCCGTTCTTGTCGGGGAGGCCGGCGTTGGAAAAACTGCGATAGTTGAAGGTCTCGCACAGGAAATTGCGCGCGGAGAAGTTCCGGAGCTTTTGGCCAACAAGCGCGTGATAACTCTGGATATGGCTTTGATGGTTGCCGGAACAAAGTACCGCGGCCAGTTTGAGGAGCGCATAAAAGCCGTGATGGACGAAGTGGAGAAATCCGGAGACGTAATATTGTTCATAGACGAACTCCACACGATAGTCGGAGCGGGGGCCGCCGAGGGGGCTATGGACGCCTCCAATATATTCAAGCCTGCGCTTTCGCGCGGCTCATTGCAATGCATAGGGGCAACTACTGTTGCGGAATATCGCAAGTATATCGAAAAAGACAGCGCTCTCGACCGCAGATTTCAAAGCGTGAAGGTGGACGAGCCAAGCTCCGAGGACGCCGTGCGCATATTGCGCGGCCTGCGTGCGAATTACGAAAAGCACCACCATTGCACATACACCGACGCCGCGCTTGAGGCGGCTGTCAAATTGTCGGAGCGCTATATCACAAGCAGGTTCCTTCCCGACAAGGCCATAGACGTCATCGACGAAGCCGGCTCAAGGGCGCGCATAAAGCTTATGGAGCGCCCGCACGAGGTTCTTGATATAAACGAAAAAATTGCAAAGGCAAACAGCGCAAAGGAAGCGGCCATACGCGACCAGCGCTTCGAGGAGGCAGCGGCTTTGCGAGATGAGGAAAAATCCCTCATAAAACAAAAGGAAGACGTGGTGGCGGCATGGAAAAAGTCGCTTGACGACAAGCGCATAGAGGTCGGCGAAGACGACATTTACGCCGTCGTTTCCACGTGGACGGGCATTCCGCTCTCCAGAATGGAGAAGGGCGAAACCCAAAAACTTCTGGAGCTTGAAAATAATTTGCGCTCGAAAGTCGTGGGGCAGGACGAGGCCACGGCGGTAATAGCCAGGGCTCTCAGAAGGTCCCGCGCGGCTTTAAAGGATCCTAAGCGCCCTATAGGTTCTTTTTTGTTCATGGGCCCCACGGGCGTGGGCAAGACTTATTTAGCAAAGACCCTTGCCGAACAGATGTTTGGCAAAGAGGAAGCTTTGATACAGATCGATATGTCGGAATATATGGAGAAATATTCGGTATCGCGCCTTATAGGTTCGCCTCCGGGCTACGTCGGGCATGAAGACGGAGGCCAGCTTACTGAACAAGTCCGCAGGCGCCCGTACAGCGTGATACTTTTCGACGAAATAGAAAAGGCCCATCCGGACGTGATTCAAATCCTGCTGCAGGTGCTCGAGGACGGTCGCCTGACCGACAGCCTCGGCAGAACCGTCGATTTCAGAAACACTATAATAATACTCACAAGCAATGTCGGAGCTCACATACTCCAAAAAAATCCATCTATGGGTTTCGGAACGGCCAGCGCGGAGGACGACTATGACACGCTCAAGTCTAAAGTCCTTGACGAAATGAAGAAATCTTTCAGGCCCGAGTTTTTAAACAGAATAAACGATATCGTGCTGTTTAGAATGCTGACTAAGTCCGACATGGGGCAAATAGTCAAACTTGAGCTCGACAAGCTTCGCGCGCGCTTGGCGGAAAAATCGATGGGATTGTCGCTCGATGCGGAAGCTACGGATTTCCTAATATCGAAGGGGTGGGACGAGAAATACGGCGCTCGGCCTCTAAAACGCGCCATAGAACGCGAGCTCGAAGACCGTCTTGCGGAAGAAATGTTGAAAGGCAACCTGAGCGAAGACGGCGGTCAAATACTTGTGTCTTTGGCTGGTGACAAGTCGGGATTGCGCTTTTCGCAAAAAAAACCTCGCGGAACTTGCAGAAAGTCCAAGTAGAATATTTCATGAAGTGATTTCAAGCCTTCCTTAGGGAAGGCTTTTTATTTTTATAGAGTGAGCATTTTTTATTGCTACGAAACAATTATTAACTAATTGATTTGAATGTAGGGAGACTAAAATGAAAAATTCGAAAAGTATTTTATTTCTCGCGCTAATCTTTTTGTCGCTTCTTTTCTGCAATGGGGCTGTTGTACTTCAGCCATCTAATTTAAATACCCAAGTCAGGAGTATTTCAACTGTGCACAGGCCGTCTTCGCACTCTAAAGTGCGCGTTATAGGAAGCGGCAGGCCGGCGGTGGTCATAGGCGGCGCTCCAATGAATCGTCCCTTCCCTCCGCCGAGGCCGAATGTGGTATTTATTCAAAGTTCCCCGACGGCAGTCATAGTTCAACAGCCCACGGTCATAGTGGAGCAAAACACCCAGTTTAAAATTTCCGATACCCAACTTAACAACGCAAAAAATTTTAAATCGGATTTAGACGCAGAACTTGCAAAACGACTAAGCGGAATAAAGTATTTGCTAAAAATAAATTCATTCGCGGCGGATTCCGGATTGTACAGCGCAAATATAACTTTATTGGTGGCGGTGGGGGATAAGAAATACAATATTACTTCGGGTGCGGGCAATGCCTCCTATTCCGATTTGAAAGCCTATTTTTTGGGGGAAATAGCAAAAGCTTTGGCTGAGATACAAAAGCAGAATACAACTGTCAGCGTTCAAAAATAGTATTTGCGCCCAAATTTATAGGCGTGTCTTTCCGCAGGATATTAAAAGCATTTTATTTTGCTCCGTCTGCTGATTGTAAGATTTCGGCGCTTTTATAAAAATTGCTATGGGCTCCGCATGGGCCATTCGGAACTTGGAAAAAGTGTGCCGCTTGCGTTAGTCGACAATAAAATGTTGATTTTGTTGAAAAAATTACGTTTACTGTTGGCGAGGAAGGAAAATTATTTAATGAAGGCGCTTTTATCTATAGCATCAATCATAGCGGCTATATCTGCATATGCAATGGGGAATTCCGCTATTTCTGCAAAAGTTTCAGACTTGTTTGAACTTGCCCCAAGAAACTCGGTTTCTCTAAACGGCATTTTGGGCGAAAGTTTAAATGCTTCGTTGAACGGGGTAAAATCAAAAGATGTGGACATGCTTGTTTCCCCCTTTAAATTCCGCACCGAGAAGCGCCGGTGGAAGAGCGAATTTTGGCGAAAGAGTAATACATCGGCCGCCCTCCCATAGGATCATTCGC
>CALXOC010000089.1 GCA_944389915.1 uncultured Opitutales bacterium
TTGACGTTTTGGTCCTGCACGGAGATTGCGCCTCCTGCGACATAATCGTCTCCTTTTGCCACATTGTTGTTGAACTGGGTATCGCTAATATTAAGCGTGAGCGTATTTGGATTGTCGCCCCCCGCAAACACGGCGCCCCTGGCGATGGAGCTTCCTTCAGATACATTGCCTTCGAAGGATGAGTTGCTAATGTTTACAACTGCCTTATCCACGCCGCCCCAATCGTTTCCGGCAACATAAAGCGCAGAGCCGTCGGCCTGAACGCCTTTGACCGTGTTTGAATTAAAGGCCGTATTGTCTATGTCTAAATTCGACCCAAAAGACGATATGGCTCCGCCCAGGGCATAAGTTTCGGAAACAGAGCTGTTGCCGTTGAATTTGGAATCTTTAATCGTTGTGGACTCAGAGCCCGTCATATAAACGACACCCTGGCTCATGAGATTGCCCGTCGATTTATTCGTGTTATTCTCGAACACTACATTGTCGATTGAGGCATTCGATGAACTAATTCCAACAGCTACACCGTAAGTTCCATTCGCAACCCCGCTCGTGGAGGCAAGATTATTTTTAAAAGAGGAGTCGCTTATCGACAGCGTTGAATTGTTCGTAGCCGTAATTATCGCGCTCGGAGAACCGTTTGCTTCTTTTTGGATTTCGAGCCCCTCGTAAACGGAATCGCTCAAGCTCGCGCTTCCCTCGACATTTAACGCCATCTTAGCGCTATTGTCTGCCTTCAACCCGCTGAGCGAAGCTTCGGAGCCTTTCGCCACATTGATCTTGTCGAAATTGGCCGCCTTAATCGCGCTGTCGCCGACATATGCTTCGGCCGACGTTCCTATATTGAGAATCTTTTCTCCTTCCACAACATCATATTGCAAATCCCAGCCGCCACCGTTTATTGTTCCGCCAACGCTGGCGTTGCCTACCAATGTTATGTTGGAGTTGCCTTTTATTACAGTTGGCCAGCTCGCACCGTCTCCCCAGCCGCCACCATATACATCGGTGCTGACAACCGCACCTTGACCCAACACTATGTTTGTGGAACCGTTTATAACGGAAGCTGTTTTGTTTGTGCCGCTTCCTCCGGCCGTAATAGAATTAACCGATGCATTTTTTACACTTATATTTACATTTCCGCCTATTTCCGCACCGGACGCAGACCCGTATATATCGCTTATATTGCCACCGTTTATATTTACGTTCACGTCCCCTGCTACATCGCTGTACATTGCTCCAGACGCTATTATCATGTCGATTTTACCGTTATTTACAGTCAAATCAACCGCCCCCACACTGCTTTCTCCTATTGGAACTGTTCTTCCCAAAACAGTCTGCTGATTGCCTCCGTTGCCTCCGTAGACAAAATGCATAGAAGTATCGGCTCCGTCTATTACGGTTTTTACCATTCCGCCTACAATGCCGTCGCCTCCAGTTACTCCGCCAACGAAGCTTCCGCTGTTTGTGCCGTTGTTTATATTGTTTGTAATATCGCCAACAACCTCCAATTTTCCGCCTTTGGCTATGGATGTGCGCGTCCCGTCTATGCTGCCAGTCAAATCCTGCGATATGCTTTCTATCTTTGCGCTTGAATCCTTGGAAACATTTATATTGTCAAAGTCGGCAACTTTCAATGTCGAAGTCCCGCTGTAGCTCTCGGCAGACGTTCCTATATTGAGAACCTTTTTTCCCTCTACAACTCCGCCATCAAGACCGCCTCCATTGAGAGTTCCATTTATAACCGCAGAACTTCCGGTTATGGTTATATTGGAATTTCCCGCTACTGAAGTGCCGACAGAACCGCCGCCATATACGTCTCCGTTTATTTCGCCACCGGAAATATTTATGTTCGTATTTTCAAGAACGGTTGAATATTTTAATCCGCCGCCATATACATCTCCGTTAAGCGTTCCTCCGCTCACGTTTATATATGTAGATTTTACGCCTTTATCGTCGGTTCTGCTGGCTCCGCCTGCTATTATGCCGTCAATAACGGCATTGTCGGAAATGTTAACGGTTGTGTTGCCGTTTACCGAACCATAGGAGCCGCCGGTTGCAAGAATGGACTCGCCGTCGAGCGCCCCTATATGAGCATCTCCGCCCACATTTACAACCACATTTCCGTTTAGAACCATCTTTTCTTTGGCGGTGGCAACGTCGCCTGCATTATTGCTGTTAATGCCGCCGCGAATGTGGTTTACCTGGCCTCCGTTTATTTTTATGTTTACGTTGCCGTCAACTCCCTGAAAATTTTCAGCAGTTTCGCTGGTAGAATTATAATTGCTGCCGTATATGGTTCCAACAGTTCCACCGTTTACATTTACGTTTATGTCGCCTTTTATATCGCCGCCCTTTTGATCTCCGGCATACAGATTCTTTACGGATCCGCCATCTATATTTACCGTGGTATTGCCCGTATGGCTTCCGCCACTGCCGCTAGCGGCAATTGTTGTCAGCTCCCCGGATTTCACGGTAATGTTGATGTCTCCGTTAACGCTTGCACCCTCCGTGCCGCCACCGATGAGCGAATCAATCTTTACGCCGTCGACAACTATGTCGGCGCCCGCCTCCATAGATGCGCCTACTCCTTTTCCGCCTATGGCCACCTTGCCGGCTGTATTGCCCAATACCGTGGAAGAATCAAATGTGTGCGATATTTTCTCCGTTGCGGCATACTCGTTTCTGCCGCCGAAATAAATAGTTCCCCCATTGTCTCCAAGCGTTCCTTCCGCATTTGAATTCTGCTCTATAATGGGTGTGTTTCCATACATAAACACATTTCCGCTCGTTGTGGTATTAGTTGAAGACGATACCTTAATCTCTTTCTTTGGAGATTGACCGTCTCCTACAAGCTCTAAAGTGCCGCCAGTTGATCCGGAAAACCTAACACTGTCAGGAAGCGAAGTTTCGAGCCTGATAGACGAATTTGAACTTGCCTGGTAAACTCCGTTAAATTCGGAAGTATCGCCCTTTATAACTACATTCGCCGCAGATGCGTCCTTCACAATCTCCGTCCCGTCGGCGAGCGTAATGTTGCTGAGTTTCTCCGCCTTTACAGTCCCAGAGCCGCTTATTTTACCGTTCAGCTCGTAATTGCCGTTGGTAAACGATATATTTCCGCCTTCCGCAATATCGAAAGAAGCACTCGAAGGCTTGTTCGCGCTCGAAACAAAAAATAAAGTCGGGTTCTGGGTCTCGTGCGCCTTATAAATTGACACTTTCCCGTCGAAAGCCGACATGTCGCTTGCGGGCGAAAGGAAAAGCGCCGACGCCACTTTCAATTCTCCGCTTCCCAAAATATTTTTTGCGTCGAACAAACTTTGTGCAGCGGCCGTATATTTTGATTCAAACGTGCCGTCTATCGTAAAGTTGCCTACATTATAAACCGGACCGCGATGTATTTCCCCCGTATTATAATAATAGCCGCTCGCAATTACATGCTTGCCGGCTTCGACAGAGTAGGAATCCATATTCTCTATAGACCATACATTCTCAGGATTCTCCGCGATTGCCGCTGCGGCAAATAGCGAAAATAGCGATATGTTTAATGTAATTTTTCTCATACTACTACTATTTATATTAATATAATAAAGGTATGATAGTATTGAGAATACTGTAGTCTTTTATGAATTATTATATTGTTGATTATTATTACATTTATGCTATAAAAATATATAAATTATGTATTTAAGACACATTATTGAATGCGCATTAAATCATAATTAACTTCTACATCTTCAAATACAACCAAAGTTATTTTTACATTTATGCTTGACTACAGTATTCTCAATACCATGACCAAGGAAATAAAATTAGCTTGTATATTATTAAATGGGACAAAAATCTCAATTTTAGACGCAGCAAGGCTGATAAAAAACATACTTGATGCTTTTCCGGAAAATTCCCAGCTTACACCGATGCAATTCTGCTCAAGAATTATTGATGCCGGAAAGTTGCATTTAAAATCAAGAGAAATAAGCATACGGGACGGTTTTTCAACATATCTCAATAGCAAGCGCAACCTTCGGCCGGAATCCTTAAGAGATATTAAGTATTTGGGCGGCAGACTATTAAAAAACCGACCGGATTTTGCAAAACTCGACTTTTCCGCATTGACCCTCGACGAATGTGAGACATGGTTGTCGTCAACTTTTACAACGCCTGCGCAATTCAATAAAGGACGCACAATGTTGCATGCCCTATTTGAATTTGCAATGCGCCACCAATGGTGCGATAGAAATATCGTAAAGTTGGTTGAAAAACGGAAATTTGTTGAAAAGGAAATCTTGCCCCTGTCAATTTCCGACATGAAGCTTTTACTAAGAACCGCCCAGAAGAAAAAATATCGGGATTGTTCCGCAGGTATCGGATTGATGCTATGGGCGGGAATTCGCCCTCGGGAAGTATGCCGGCTTGAATGGAGGGATATTGATTTTGAGGAAAACGCCATTACAATACGCTCGCAATGCTCTAAGACCGGCGGAATACGCCATGTGGAAATGTGTTCGGTTTTAAAGCGGTGGCTGCTTAGACATAGGGACAATCCTGAAACGCGCGTCTGCCCGTGCAATTTTAAGCGCAAATGGAAAAATATACGCGACGCCTCCGGATTCAAGGGCATATGGGTTCAAGACGTTCTGCGGCACACATACGCAAGTTACCATGCAAAATACTTTCGAAACCTTCCCCTGCTACAACTTAACATGGGGCACCGCGATATGTCCTTATTGCGTTCACGATACATAAACATGGCAGGAATGTCGCGTTCAGACGCAAGGGCATTTTTTAATTAAAACAGCCGCTACGGCCATATAAAATAAAGCATAATAACCTTTCCTATAAGAAATTTATATCGATAAATTTGTTTCTGGGCTCTAAGCTGCGCTTCAATGCGCGCCTTTAAAAAGTTTCCCGCATGCGCCTTATAAGCATAAAAGGATTGCCTTTGAAACAAATCACCAATTAAATAAAGCAATGAAAAGTTTTATATTTCCACTGCTGCTTTGCATGCTTCTCATAAACGCCTGCTCGCCGATTAAAGTCCGGGAAAATGCCGTAGAGAAGACCGGCGGCCTTGTGGCGTTCTGGGACTTTTCCGATTCTTTCAAATCGAAATGCGGCAATTACAACATGTCGAACATAGGGGAAGTGATGATATCCGACGACGGCCCGGTTTCGGGGCACAGCGCCGTATTCAGCGGCAAGAACTATCTGGCGCTCCCGTATGCCAAAACCGGAAATTTAAATGTAAAAACGAACGCCGTAACTGTCGTGGCGTGGGTCAACTGGGAAGGGGAAGGCACAGGTTTTGTGGGAGGAATGTGGAACGAATATCAAGACGGAGGAAAGCGCCAGTACGGGCTTTTTATATCGCTGCCATACTACAACGGAGCCGACCAGGTGTGCGGGCATATATCTAAAACGGGGAAGCCCACTCCGCCTTTCCCATTTTCCATAGACTATTCCGCAAGCGCCCAAAAAGTTCCGCACAACAAATGGGTATGTGCGGCTTTCACATACGACGGCAAATACATACGCTCGTATCTCGACGGAAAGTTTGTGGAGAGGCCGAAAGAGCCCATAAAGCACACTAAGGGATTCCCCGGATACCCGGACGGCCTGTTTCAATCAAAAAATCCCTATTATTTCCCCGACGGCATAGGGGACAACGGTTCAGATTTTACCATTGGAGCGGTGCTTTTAAAGAAAGGCATGGGAAATTTCTTCAAGGGCAAAATAGGCGGACTTGCCGTCTACAACAGGGCGCTTTCGGATTTGGAAATAGCTGAAATTTCAAAAGCATTTCCTCTAAAATAGAAATAAAGTAAAACTCTATTTTTCAGGAATGCGGCACAAGAAAGCAGTGAAAATGCAGCCAGAGATTTACGGCTATAAAACATGGCCAATGCCTTAAGCAATCGCTACGTACGCGCTGACAACTCCAAACTCAACAATGTTAAAATCCGGAAAGTTTTATGTAATTGCGCTGGCAATAGCCGCGGGCATTATCGCGTATTTTGCATACAACATCGCAACGGAATACGAACGCAAAGCGCTGTTGTTAAACGCCGTAAATGAAAGCTCCATAGGCGATAAGCTCGCCGTCGACAACTTCATAAAAAATTTAGACGCCATCTTCGACATCTATATTGAGAGAGTTCCCCAAGCTGTCGAAAGCAAGCCCAAATGGCGCGTAACTTGGAATATGGCTACCGGAGATAAAGCCGAGGCTGAAAAGCTTATATCGGATCATTTTAACGACGAAATATTCAATAAGAATGACGGCAAGGCATCATTGGGAGACATATCGGCAAAATTATGCTACGAGCTTGAACTCAATAAAAACAGCCTGTCGCTAAAAATCGGCAAAATCCTCGGGAATGGGAAAACGTATTCCGGGATAAATTCGGAGATGACGCTTCTCAGGGAAAAAATGAATGCCGTTTTTTCGGAAACAAAAAAGGCTATAGCCTTAAACTTATTGACGTCTATAGGCTCAAGCATCATAGCGGAAGAACTTACAAGAATGTCGGTTACATACGGAGTTGGAGCCACATTCACGGCCGTAGGCATGACTACTGGCAGCGTCGTTCCGGCCATAGGAACGGCCATTGGCATATGCGTAGGATTCGCGTCGGGCTATGCTGTGGAATCATACATAGACGCTAAAAACAACAAGAAAATCGCCAACGCCATAATAGACGCCTTGAACAGTTCGCGCGAAAAAATAAAATCCGACTATAAAAATGCGCTATACAAGCGCATTGAAAACGCTAATATAGAATACAGGCTCACCATTGAAAAACTATGAAATTGACTATTATAGTGGCAATATTGGCCCTGTGCCTCCAAACGCTTGAAGCGCAAGTATCGTCTGCAACCAGGGCATCGTCGAAAGCGCTGGTGGAGTACTTTTCAAAAAAGGGCGCGGCAAGGGAAATTGCAAAGCTGGGTGGTGAAAGCGGCATAGAAAAATCCCTTGAAGCGATTGCTGAAGCCGGAGGGAAAAAATGCTTGGACGGCGCTATCATATATACCAAAGCGCACGGTTTGCAGGCTGTAAAAGCCATCGAGATTTCCCCCGACAAAGTAATCCGAGCGCTCGACAAGACTCCTCCTGAATGCAGAAGGAATTTAATACACATTGTAAATTCAAACAGGAGGCTGGTATCGGAAAACCTAAAGACGGGATCGGAGGAATTTCTCGTACTCGAGGCGAAATATCCGGGATTTGGAATGAGGATTTCAAATTTGGGGGACGATGTTTGCAAAGCCTCCAACACCCTATCCGGTGAGGACGTATTTAGAATTGCGCAAAAAAGCGATGCCCTTCTGAGGGTAAAAAAGGCTTCTCCGAAGCAATACCAAAAACTTGTCCAGTCCTTTAAAAAGGCGCCATCAAAAACGCTGGACATTTTGGAAAAGCACCCGAAAGTCCTACTCAGCGGAACGGCTCTTGCCGCTTTCCTATCGCTTTCAGACGAAACTAAAGCGGAGTTGTTGCATCCGTTAAAAATCGGAGCCTACTGCGTTTTCGCAATATACTGCGCATATTTAGCATTCAAGCTGTTCCGGCGCAAAAGCGGAAAGTGAAAATTTCCGTAAAAATTTTGCCGAAAAAGCGCGGGACAAGTTTATGGCGAAAGCTATATGCCCATTTCTATGAGGCCCTAAAATTTAAAATTGAAAGCGAGCAATCCGCGCAATTTAACAGAAAAATCATGGGCGTTTTTGCGGGCAAACGCGTCCCGCAAAAACGCTTTCATGGTCAGACTATTTTCCAGAAAAATCGCCCCAATGCCTATAGGTTTTTTTGTCTCCGCAACAGCAAGAGCACGTTCCCCCGCCCGAGCACTTTCGGCATGGTTCCCCCTTTTTCCCGAAAGATTTTCGTCTTCTTGAAAAAAAGAGAATCGCGAAGGCTGCGGCAAGGGCTATGGCTATTGTAATATAAGTTTCCATAGAGCTATCCCGCCAATTTTGTTCCAATTTGCAAAGCCGAAGCTATCTGGTAGACGGCAAAAGTTGATATGTAGGCCAGCGCGAACAGCCCCAAAGCCTCGCAAAAAACCGCCTTCCATGAGTTGAGCTCGCGCTTTATCACGGCGAGCGTTGCCAAGCATGGTATGGACAAAAGGCAAAACAGCATTATGCAAAATCCCTGCAACGGCGTATAATTTTTTATCAACTGCTCCCTAAGTGGAACGCTTTCCTCGTCGGTTTCGCCCTCGGCGTAAAGAATACCCAATTGCGAAACAAACACCTCTTTTGCGGCCAAAGCCCCAATGCTGGCAGTCGTCAGTTTCCAATCAAAACCTATGGGCTTAAACACCGGTTCCAAAAACTTCCCTATTCGACCGGAAATAGTGTATTCCATGGCTTCGGCTTTGCGCTCGTTTTCAAGCATATTTACCTTGTCGTCCACATCGGAAATACGCGATAGTATGGCTTTTTGGGCATAAGTCATTTTCTTGCCGGATAGAGAATCCAAAATGCCCTCGGGCAGCGTTCCGCTTGCCGCAATATCCCCAATATCGCCGGCGCTTAAAAGATTGTTCTCCGACAATATTTCCATCTGCTTTTCGTTTAATTTCACACCCGCCTTGAGCGATTCTATTTGAGATTCGTAATCTTTTGAGAATGTCTCCTTTTCCGGATATGTGTTAAAAATGTAAAGTATTATGGAAGTTGCCAGAATTATGGTGCCGGCTTTGTGCAGGTACATCTTGCCCCTGTCCCACATGTGCAACAGCAGGCTCCTCAAAGTCGGCAGGCGATACGGAGGCAGCTCCATAAGATAGACTTCGCCGTCGCCCTTGAAAAGCGTGGCCTTCAGCAGGCGCGCGCAAACCAGCGCCACCGCTATCCCTATGAGATATATTGTCCACATGACAAGCGCCTGAAACTTGAGCGCAAAAAACGCGGGAATTATAAGGGCGTATATGGGAAGCCTCGCCCCGCAACTCATCAGCGGCAGAATCATAATTGTTGTTTTGCGGTCGCGCTCGCTCTCTATGCTTCGCGTGGCCATTATTGCGGGAACATTGCACCCGAATCCCAAAATGAGCGGAACAAAAGATTTCCCCTGCAATCCAAATTTTCGCATTATGCCGTCCATAACAAAAGCCGCCCGCGCCATATAGCCGCTCTCCTCCAATATGGCTATGGCAAAAAATAAGAACAAAATATTGGGCAAAAAGACCAAAACTCCCCCCACCCCGGCGATAACGCCGTCGGTAACAAGGGATCTCATGTACGGCCACGAATTCTCGCTCCACACCGAACGCACGGAATCGGACATCCATGAAAAGGCCTCCTCTATCCAGCCCATTAGCGGATCGGCGCAAGTAAACGTAAACCAAAAGGTCAGATATATTATTGCTAAAAACAGCGGCAGCCCAAGAAACTTGTTGGTCACGATTGTATCAATCTTGTCGGATATCTCGCGGCGCCGTTCGCCCGTCATGGATATTGCGTCCCTGCATGCCCCGGCAAGCATCGCGTAGCGGCGGTCTGCCATAAAGGTTGAAGTGTCGTCTATGGCGTGTATCTCGGACAAGTGTTTTATCTGCCCGGAAACCTCCTTCCAGACAGGCTGAAATTCGGGTATCCGCATGGTGCAGGAATCGCTCTCCAAAAGTTTTATGGCAAAAAATCTCGACGGAATATGGGCATATTTTTCCACGCCCAACCTGTCTATTTTTTCGGCCACTGCCTCTATGGAATCGTCTATATCCGAACCGTAGCTAAGCATTGGAACGCCGTGGTCCTCCAAATTTTTCAACGCCTCCGACAATTTTGAAACCAGGGGGGCAACGCCTTCGGAAGAGCGACCTACAGTTTGCGCTATTGGAGAGCCGAAATAATGCTCGAATTTTTTTATATCGAATTTCATTCCCTTCTTTCTGGCGTCGTCGCTCATGTTAAACACCAACATCATGGGAATGTGCAGCTCGGCAAGCTGCGTAGTTAGATACAAGCTCCTGCGCGGAATGGAGGAGTCTATTACATTAAGTATTAGATCCACGCCGGGCTTCGTCAGCTCATGAAAGGCAACGTCTTCCTCGGGAGAACTTGAAGACAAGGAGTACACTCCGGGAAGGTCTACAAGCTCTATTTCCGCATCTCCTATCGAAAAAAAGCCGGACTTGCTCTCAACGGTGACTCCCGGATAATTGCCAACGTGTTGGCGCGCCCCGGTCAGTGCGTTAAATATTGAAGTTTTGCCGCAGTTTGGATTTCCCGCGAGGGCAATTTTAAAACGCTTTTTCATCGGTTTTTCTCTTTCTCTTCATAAGAATGTTTCTGGCCTCCGAAGCGTGCAAAGCCATGCTTGTTTCCATTATCTTCACCCGCAAAAGACCCCCGAAGGGCGCATGGGCCTCCATTACAAGTTCAGTTCCCGGAACAAGTCCCACATCGGCAAATTTCTTTTTGCCGCGCGAGCACGGGATTATCTTGACTATGGTCGCTTTTGCCCCGACAGGCAAATCGGCAAGCGTCAACTCCTTTTCGGGAGCTTCTTCCTTGGCTTTCTTTTCGGTTTTTATATTCATCTTCACACTTGTTTAATTTTGTTAAAATTGCACTCTCCGCAAAAATGCAGCATGTTTGCGGACGAAGGCTTGCTTCAAACAACAGACTCCGCCGGAATGTCGCGCTTTGCGGTTAGCGTGAGAGCATTGCGATTTTTATTAGATTTATCTAACTTTCTTGCAAAATTTTTCAAAGCCCCGCCGCGAACGCACCCATGTTTAGGAATTGGCGCGCCGCGCTTCATACGCCCTCGGCCCAACGGAATCCCGCCAACAAATTCCGCCAACTTTATCGCCAATTTTTCTCCCATGGCATGTTCCATTTTACAAGCGGCTTCGTCGGCACTTCTGGAAGAAACACCCAATATTTCCACTAAAAATTTTACCAGGAGCCTATGCTTGCGAAAAGTTTTGGACGCCTGCACCCTTCCAGCGTCGGTCAATCTAACGGGCTTGTATTTTTCATATTCCACATAGCCGGCTTTGCCCAAAGCTGACAGGGCGTTGGATATGCTCGACTTCGACACTTTATGAATCCGGGCAATATCCACCGGTCTCACAGTTTCCCCGCCGACGGAGAGCCTTAAAATTGTCTCAAGGTAATCCTCCTTCGATTCTCCCAGAATATTTTTGCACGCTTTCATATTTAACTGTGCCATAAAAGTTGATCTAATCTAACTTGTCAACAAAAAAAGTTAACATAGCCTAACATTTTTGCAGCGCATATTTGGCTTGAAAAAAAACAATAGCCCATTACCTTGGTTTCGGGTATATAAACAATATTTCTATGGGAGGTTTCAATATGGTCCGAAAAATTGCTGTATTACGAAAATATGCATTGATATGCGCAATTTTGTCCGCAGCCCTTTGCTCAACCTATGTCCTTGGAGTAGAGAATGTGAGAGTGCTTGACAAGCGCTCCGGGAAAATACTCTCCGACAGATCGATAAAGCTGGAAAAAACCGACGACGGCGCCATGCGGCTTAGAATACCCAAGTCTGAAATTTCAAACGACGCCAACTCCATTGAAATATATCCCGACACGGCCGTAGCATCGAAAGGCGACGCCGGCTATTTTATATTTTCGCGCGGAGAATATATAAATTTTACCAGAGACAACTTCTCTATGACGCGGAACCAAAGTCTTATGCCTGTATTCGGGGCTAAAACTCCCACTGAAACTTTTGTGGGCATTGCAAAGACTCTCCACAACCAGTATGTAGCCGGGGCGATCGTTAGGAACGGCGTCCACCAAATGTTTTTAAGATACAATCCCAAAGCTATGCCCGGAGGCATAGACGAAGACATTGTAATAGATTTCTACACTCTTAGCGGAGACGACGCCAATTATTCGGGAATGGGAAGAAAATACAGGGACTTGCGCCTAAAGAGCGGAGAAATAAAGCCCATAAGGGAGAGGATAAAAACAAACAAGCTCCTTGAAAAGACCTGGGACAACGTGCTCGCGCGCCTGGCCCCGTGCGGAATCATGCCAACTCCCCAAAAGGACAATGTATATTTTAAGGAGCCTCCGCCAATAAAGGTGATATCGTCTTTTGAGCGCCAGAAGGAGACAATAGACGCCCTAAACAAGGCGGGCATAAAGGATTTAACCCTTGTGCTTCCCGGATGGCAGCGCGGAGGATTCAACGGCTGCTGCCCCGACATATTTCCCATACCTGAAGAATTTGGTGGGGAGTCCGGACTGCGGGATTTGATAAAATACGCGAAAGCAAAAGGATACCCACTCGCGCCCAACGCCGACCACACTTGCGCATACCACTGCGCAAAATTATGGGACGAAGATTACGTAATAAAGAAGGCCGACGCTTCGCTCCGCGAAATGGGAATATTCGGCGGCGGACGCATGCATTACATATGCCTAAAGCGCTCATGGCCGCTGTTTATAAAGGATCAAATACGGCGCACAAAAGAAATTGGATTCGAAGGCCCATACTATATAGACGTATTCTCCGCAAGGCCGCCTGACGAGTGCTTCGACCCGAAACATGCGGCCAACAAGAGGGAAATAGCGGCCGTTCAAAACGAAATCATAACCTACGCCCGCGAACTTTTTGGCTCCGTGCTTTCCGAAGGGGGATACGACCACTGCCTGCAAAATATAGACTTTATAAACTACACCTCCGGCATGGACTACTTTCAATACGAATTGCCCAAGGACAGGGGGCAGCAGCCGCGTTTCGACGGCATATATCCGCTCTGGGAGATAGTATACCACGGCATAGTGCTGGCGACTCCGGGGCGCACCACGCAAAACAATGTCATAGAATGCTTCTTTACAAAAGACATACACAAGAAAGACGACAGTTACAATCCGTGGACTCCCCCGCCCCAAGGCTGGCTTGAAAGCGAAAAACTGCACAATAGAATGCTCAGGCTTGTAGAGTGGGGCGGACGCCCGGTAATATACGATCTGACAACCGCAACCGTTCCCGAGCTGCGCAAAATATATGAATTTTACCAGCCCTATAAGCGCCTTCAGCTTGAGTTGATGAATTCACACAGCGAAATATCGAAGGGTGTATTCCTGACAAGCTATAGCGACGGCAGCGAAACTGTGGTAAATTATACCGACAAAGATTTTGACTACAAGGGAGAAAAAGTTGGCCCAAAGAGTTATAAACTGTACAATCCGCGCTAATCCACACTCCATACTGAAATTAAATTCCGCTGAAATGCCCAACACCGATATTTTCTAAAAAAAATGAATTGATGAGCCTGTTTTTTCGATTTATATCCATTTTCAACAAAAAAAGGACTATATTATGCACATACCATCTGAAATGCTCTCTGGAAGCGTATGTCCAGTAACAGCGGCAATAGCGGCGGGAGGCGTGGCGGCTTCAGTTTATCTTATATACAAAAACAAAGATTCCATGCCGTCGGCGTCGAAATTCGCAATGGTTAGCGCCGCGGTTTTCGGGCTGCAAATGCTCAACTATCCTATTTGGCACGGAATTTCCGGACACTTGATAGGCGGAGTTTTCGCCGCGGCAATGTTAGGCGCGCCCGCCGCAGTGTTGTCGCTTGCTATTGTTTTACTATTGCAAACTCTCCTATTTGCCGACGGAGGTTTATTAATGCTTGGAGCAAACGTCCTAAATATGGCAATTTTAGGCGCGGGCGCCGGCGGGCTTATACGTTCGGCAATGCTTCGCCGCAGCATGCCCGATAAAACGGCAACGGCGCTTGCAGCTTTCATATCGGTAGAGCTTGCCGCCGTTGCGCTATGCGCGGAACTCGCGTTTTCCGGCAAAGGGTCGGCTCAGGCATTTTTAACGCTCATAGGAGTGCATAGCGCATTGGCGGCATTTGAGGCGGTGGCTTCCGTGCTTCTAATATCGCTCTTAGATAGGAGCGGTGAGGAAGTTCCGGCAAAACGCACGCTTTTGGCTTTGGGCGCGCTTGTTATAGCCTCAGTTGCGCTTTCGCCTTTCGCGTGCGCATTCCCCGACGCATTTGAATGGACCATGCAGACTTTCTCCATGTTGCCCGAAGCCCCAAACTTTGCCAACGCCCCCTTCGCTGGCTATGCCATAGCTTCACTTTCAAATACTGCGCTTTCCGGAATATGCGCAGGGGCAATCGGTATAGTTTCAACCGCAGCATTTGCGTATGTTGCGGCGAGGATTTTATGCCGCAGGGCAACTGTAGCCTAAGTGTAAAATTCCAATCATCAAGGAAATCCCGCGCAAAAGCGCGGGATTTTTTATGTAAAATTCAAGCTTTAACTTCCAAAGAAAAGCCCCCGTATTTATAAAAAAACTCATAAAAAACTTGATAAAGCGCCTCCGTTAAATAGCTTCAATCCAAAATACGTTTCGGGTAGCGGAACGCGGTGTGAATCCGCGGCGGACGCGCCACTGTAAGCGGCATCAATTCCGAGTTCGGACACTGGGATTTCAGCCTGGGAAGTACGGACCAGATTCGGAGTCGCAAAGCCAGGAGACGGCCTGAAACCGAGTAGGCAAGATGTTCTCGCGAAAAGGGCACCGATGTCGGGAGTGGGCGCATTTTATATACGCATTTTCCGCATGGCTCCGATTCAAAATTACATCCGGTCTTCTCGACGTTTACAACTTGGAGATTTCGTTTTCCGGATAAAAAACGTGTTTCGCGGCCAATCAATCTTTTGCTCGGCAACATAAAGTCCTAAAAAGATTTTAAGGAACTCCGCGATCCGAATAACGGCGTCTCCCTTTAACAAAAGGGAAAATAGGATATGAAGATAGTCAAAAGAAGCGGTGAGGAAACGGACTTCGATAAAAATAAAATTATCGCCGCCATTTCAAAAGCCAACCAGACAGTGGACTTTAAAAACGCCCTGAGCGCCGCTCAAATAAACGGGATAGGCGATTATATAGCGGAAGTATGCAAAGCCCTCGATAGGCCTCTTGGCGTTGAGGAAATACAAGACATGGTCGAGAGGCAAATAATGCAAAATGGAGCATTCGAGCTGGCAAAAAAATACATAACATACCGGTATGTCCGCAGTCTTGTAAGGCAGGCAAACAGCACGGACAAGCAAATACTGACCTTGATAGAATGCAACAACGAAGACATAAAGCAGGAAAATTCCAACAAAAACCCCGCCGTAAACAGCGTACAGCGCGACTATATGGCAGGCGAAGTCTCCAAGGACATAGCCTCCCGCCTGCTCTTGCCGCGCGACATCGTGGAAGCGCACAACTCGGGAATAATACACTTTCACGACATGGATTACTTTGCCCAGCACATGCACAACTGCGAGCTCGTGAACCTTGAAGACATGCTTCAGAACGGGACGGTCATATCAGGAACCATGATAGAAAAACCGCGCAGTTTTGCCACAGCCTGCAATATAGCAACCCAAATAATAGCGCAAGTTGCAAGCAACCAATACGGCGGGCAAAGCATAACGCTTACCCATTTGGCGCCATTTGTGCAGACATCGCGCGACCGAATAAGGAGCGAAATGGAGTCGGAGCTTGGAGAATTGGGGATTCGGGTATGCCCGGAGAGCTTGTCGGAGCTTGTTGAAAAGCGGGTGCGAACGGAAATTGCGCGCGGAGTTCAGACTATACAGTACCAAGTTGTAACGCTTATGACGACAAACGGGCAAGCACCCTTCGTAAGCATATTCATGTATCTAAACGAAGCAAAGGACGACAAGCTCAAAGGAGATTTGGCCATGATAATAGAGGAGTTCCTAATTCAGCGCCACAGGGGGGTGAAAAACGAAACGGGAACTTATATAACGCCGGCATTTCCGAAACTCATATATGTGCTTGAAAAAGACAACATAGAGCCGGACAGCCGCTATTATTACCTTACGAAGCTCGCGGCAAAATGCACGGCAAAGCGAATGGTGCCAGATTATATCTCAGAAAAGATAATGCTCGAAAGCAAAATAGATTCCAATGGAAACGGCAACTGCTACACCTGCATGGGTTGCAGAAGCTTTCTGACCCCGTATATAGACGAAAACGGCAATGCGAAATACTATGGCCGCTTCAATCAGGGCGTTGTAACTGTCAATCTGCCCGACATAGGCTTGTCCGCTCGCGGCGACATAGAGAAATTCTGGAGCATATTAGACGAGCGAATGGAACTTTGCCACCGTGCCCTGCAATGCAGGCATGAGCGCTTAACGGGAACGCTATCGGACGCCGCCCCCATATTATGGCAACACGGAGCCCTGCTGCGCCTAAAAAAGGGCGAAAAGATAGACAAATATCTGCACGGAGGCTACTCTACGCTATCATTGGGCTACGCCGGTTTGTGGGAGTGCGTTTACAGCCTTATAAAGAAGAAGCTCACTGAACCCGAGGGGGAAGCGCTCGGCATTGACATAATGTTGAAACTAAACGCCTATACCGCGAAATGGAAGGCGGCCGAAAATATAGACTACTCCCTATACGGGACTCCGCTTGAGAGCACAACATACAAATTTGCCAAAAGCCTGCAAAGGCGTTTCGGAATAATTGAAAATGTAAGCGACAAAAACTATATAACGAACAGCTACCATGTCCATGTTTCCGAACCCATAGACGCATTTGCGAAACTGTCGCTCGAGGCGAAATTCCAGCGGCTTTCACCGGGCGGCGCCATAAGTTATGTGGAGGTTCCAAATATGCAAAATAACCTGCAGGCGGTATTATTGATAATGCGCTTTATTTACGACCACATAATGTACGCCGAACTAAACACAAAAAGCGACTATTGCCAGAAATGCGGCTTCGACGGCGAAATAGAAATAGTCAGCCTGGATTCGGGAAAGCTCGTATGGAAATGCCCAAACTGCGGCAATACCGACGAAAACACCATGAATGTGGCGCGACGGACCTGCGGATACATAGGCTCGCAATTTTGGAACCAGGGGCGAACCCAGGAGATTAGAGACAGGGTGCTTCATATATAAGGCTATGAACTACGCTGAAATAAAAGCTCTCGACATAGCAAACGGAGAAGGCATCAGGGTTTCCCTATTTGTATCAGGCTGCCCGCATCGCTGCAAAGGCTGCTTCAACCCCGAAACCTGGGACTTCTCCTTTGGCGGGAATTTCAACGACACCACAATAGAGCGCATAGCAGGGCTCATGAAGCCGTCCTATATAAGCGGATTGAGCCTGCTCGGAGGCGAGCCGTTTTATCCGGGCAATCAGCGCGCTTTGCTAAGGCTTGCAAGGAGGGTCCGCCATGATTTTCCCCATAAGAATATATGGGCGTACACCGGATACATATTCGAACGCGACATATTGCGCGCAAATGGAAGCGCACGTTGCGAAGCCACTCAAGAGCTTCTAAGGCATGTGTCCGTATTGGTTGACGGGCCTTTCATCGAGAGCCGAAAGAACATATCGCTGCGCTTTATGGGTTCGGACAACCAAAGAATCATAGACGTGCGGGAAAGCCTGCGCATGCGCAAAACGGTATTGTGGAACTCCGAGAAAGCGGAACTGACGCGCTCGGCGTAAAACTTTAAGCCCTGCACTGCTAAAAAACCATCTTATTTCTGTTGATAAAAGCGGAAAATAAATTTAGATTTTCCGAAAATAAACCGGATATGGAAGAAGATAATACAGATGCTGCTCCAGAGGCGAAACCTTTTTACAGCGGCTTATTCTCGGCAATAGTGCCCTGCCGGGACGAGGAGGAATCAATCCCCGTATTCTACGGAGAGTTTATTTCCCAAATGGCTAAAATGGGGAATCCGCAATTTGAAATAATATTTGTGGAAGACGGCTCTAAAGATCGCACGCTCGAAGTGTTGAAGGAATTATCGGAGTCCGACAACAGGGTGAGATTCATATCGTTTTCGAGAAACTTCGGGAAAGAGGCGGCCATGTACGCGGGAATGAAAGAGGCTCGCGGCGATTACATAGCCGTAATGGACTGCGACTTGCAAGACCCTCCATCTCTCCTTCCCGACATGTTTAAAGCATTGGATAGCGAAGGCTACGACTGCGCCGCCGCGCGGCGCATTACGCGCGACGGCGAGCCTCCGGTGAGAAGCTTTGCCGTAAAATGCTTTTATCGCATACTCAACAGCCTCTCTCCCCTAAAATTCGCCGAAGGCGCCAGAGACTTTAGATTGATGCGCAGAAGAACACTCGAAACCATACTGTCGATGCAAGAATACAACCGTTTTACCAAGGGAATGTACGAGTGGATAGGCGGTAAAACAAAATGGATAGAATACCCCAATGCGGGAAGGCGGGCCGGAAGAACTAAATGGTCCATATGGGGTCTTGCAATATATTCGCTCGACGCTCTGACATCTTTTTCTACCGTGCCTTTGGCCTTGGCGGCCGTTTTGGGAATAGCATTTTGCGCGTTATCGGCAGTAGCCATAGTGTTCCTCTCTATAAGGCAAATGATATTTCATAATTCGGCATACGGTTGGACCTCCATGGTATGTATCCTATTCTTTTTGAGCGGGCTTCAACTTTTCTGCCTCGGTGTATTGGGACACTATATGTCCAAGATATATCTGGAGTCAAAGAGGCGCCCGCACTATGTTGTAAGCGAGCGTTCAAAGGAGCGTTGAGCATTCTAAATTCCCTCTTTACCATAGGAAAAGCTTGGATGCGCCAGCAATGCGCGCAAGATTTTTATCGCCTTCCCCAATAATGGCTCAACAAACATATTGAGAAGGCGGCTCCTAAAGGCATTTTGCGGGCTTAAGAGGGCTGGAAATCTTATACTTTTATCTTTCGGCCCTGTTGTATGAATTAAGTTTTTTCTTAGCCGCCTCAAATCCTGCCGCGGCGGATTTTCTATAAAGAGCAAGCGCCGCTTCTTCATTGCGAGCAATACCGTCTCCGCGCTCGTATGCAACCCCAAGATTAAACATGCTCTCCGCGTCCCCTTGCGCCGCCGCCATGGACATGTATTTGAAAAACTTCCCCTTATTAGCCTCTATGCCGTCTCCTGCCAGATACATTTTAGCCACGTTTTTTTGGGCGTGCAAATTACCAAGTATAGCCGCATCCTCCCAATATGCGGCGGCTTTTCGCTTGTCAGCGGGAAGATGCTTGCCGTGGTATAAAAAGCCCGCATACGCCGCGCATGCCAAGGGGTGTTTAGAATCGGCGGCAAGTTTCAGCCAATACATAGCCCTGTCTGAAGATTTCACAACAACAATGCCGTTGAGATAAAAGAGCGCCAAATTAAATTGCGACTGCGCATGCCCAGCCTCCGAAGCCTTCACGAACAGCTCGAAAGCCTTTTCGCGGTTTATAGCGCAGCCCAATCCGCGCATATTGCAGACCGCAAGATTATACATGGCCTCAGGATATCCCAAATCGGAGGCCTTGCACCACCATCGATAAGCGGCCCCAGCGTTTTTTTCCACGCCCTCGCCTTTTGAAAAGGCCGCCGCCACAAAGTTCTGGGCATATGCATTACCCGACTTCGCGGATACTTCAAACCACTTAAAAGCCTTGGCTGAATCCTTGGGAAAGCCTTTGGCTCCTTCGGCGTAATTCATTGCCACTGCAAAAGCCGATTTTGAATCCCCGTTTTCGGCGCGCCGCAATAGGGCCAAGGAAGCGGGATTTAAGCCCGACTCCCCGCCATTATGGGCGGTATCCGGGCGCGCCCCCTCGGGATAAGTGCCTTCCACCGCGATTTCTTCAAGATTTGCGTCTGGATCCAACTCGACACGCGACGGCGAAGAACAGCCCCATAGGAAAATCGGGACAATAACAAGCAAAAACCTTAAAATAAAGTAAAACATGTCGCGCAGGCAAATATAACAAATTAGCGCAAAAAAATTGGCAACTAAAATTGCTTCCTTCCTCTAAGCTAAACATCCATCAAGAATCTCCACTCTCTGCAACTTATATGCGCATTGTGTATAAATTAAGAATAATATGCCTTTAAGCGCGTGCAAAAAAATAAAAAAAAGCTTGAGCGGCGGGTTTTAATGTGCATAAGTAAGCGCTTTAATTTTGGTTTATCCGGTGGGGTATCCAAGGGGCTAAAGGGCGCGGACTGTAAATCCGTTCATCTCTGATGTTCGTCGGTTCGAATCCGACCCCCACCACCATTTACGCCCGGGAATTTAAAAATTCCCGGGTCGTTTTTTTTAGCCTCCCCCTGACAAATTTTTATGTGCAAGCATATAAAAACGCGCCGGCTTGCGGCGCGCCTTGCCATAAAATAATTACTAACTTGCTTCCTATTTTTTCTTAATCGCAAGGGCAAACGCAAGCGCGCCAAAAATTGCGGCATATGCCGACGGTTCCGGAATAGGAGATGTAATTATTCCGCCGAGCGCGAAATATGTCGGAGCTGTGCAGCCGTGCTCTTTTAGAGTCTTGCCCTTGGAAGAGTCGTACTGCTCGAAACTAAACGACAGAAGCTTTACGTCTTTCCCTATGTCCGCCAATATGTCCACATATGTCCATGTATCGATTATATCAGTTCCGTTTCCAAGATACACTTCGCATGTGCCAAGTTCGTTTTCGCCGGTGATGTCGTATCCGCTTATTATAAGTTTAAAGACGTCTCCATCTTCAAATTTATCATTGCGGCTGTCACCGTTCAACATGCTGTAATATGCGTATGCGGTATTTGTAATCCATATTCCCTCTATGTCGGCGTCGGGAGAACTTATGCCTATTGTCGCCAAAGCGTCTTGGCTGTAATTCTTTATTCCAAGGCCTGCGCCGTCGCCGTAAAATATTAAATAGTTGCCGCTACCGCCGTAGCCGGAACCCGTTATTGCAGAGTATTGGTTCCCGACTCCAGGCGTCGTAGCATCTTCCATAGACGACCACGCAAAACCGTGCCAAGACGGCCCCATATAAATGTTATTATTGTACAAGACACCATATTCAACTCCGCCGTAATTGTTGTAGCTATGGTATATGTCCGAACCCAACAATGACCCGAATGCGTCGGCGAAGCCCTGCTCCTCCATTCCGGTGCCGATTAGATCTTTGGGGTCATAATGCGAGTTTCTTTCCACAGGCAAGTCGGAGAAGTCGTATAAAACCCCCGCCAACGAAGTCTGCGCCATTATTGCCAGCGCCGATAACACGCCGGCGCATACTGATATATTTCCATTTGTTCTCATTCTCTTTTCCTTTGGGTTTATCCCGCGCAAGGAAAAGAAATCGCCATTCCGCAAAAGGGAGTTAGACGGCTTTAATTCCAGACACGGGAATTTTCAGCCAGATTCCGCACAATCGTCTCCCGGCTCGACCCGCGGGATATAAATAATCCCTGGCCCGCACGCCTTCCATAGGAAAAATCCAACGTGGCTATATGTGCGGGCGGTTTGCTGGCCTCACGGTGGCGTGACCGCGTCCGAATTTCACGGACTTCCGTTATTGGACGGATTTCTGAATAATAAAAACAATACTCCAAAAGACGCCTGCGCTGTCAATGATATTTGCACGCCTTGAAGTTCGGAAAACCTCAAGGCATGGCAGACTAAAAACCGAAATAGCTTTTAGGGTTGTTGTAGCATATATTTTTTACGCACTCCCCGACAAGCTCCAGATCCCGAGGAATTACGCCGCGCTCCATTTCCCCGCCCAAAAAGTTGCAAAGTATTCTGCGGAAATACTCGTGGCGCGCATATGATAGAAAAGAGCGGGAGTCTGTAAGCATTCCTACAAACCTCCCAAGCAGCGATATGGACGACAATGCCCTAAGCTGGCGCTCTATGCCGTTTATGCTGTCCATAAACCACCACGCGCAGCCCATTTGTATTTTTCCGGGACAGTCGGAATTTTGAAAATTGCCAACCATTGACGCCAGCATTTCATTGTCGGCGGGATTGACGTTATAAAGAATTGTTCTTCCCAGTTTGCCGGCGCTGTTTAAATTGTCGAGATGAAGCGAGAGAGAGCGCGCATAGTTTGAAACGCCTATGGAGTCAAATCCGGAATCGGGCCCCAATTTTTCAAACATAATTGAATTATTGTTGCGCATCGGCCCTATATGCAGCTGCCTAACCCACCCGGAGTCATAGTCCATGGCTGCGCATTCAAGCAGCAGAGCAGACTTAAACGCCAATATTTCATCGTCGGCTATGAGTTCGGAACTTGATATGGCCTTCTTGAAGGTATCCTCTATTTCGTAATAAAAAGCATTCTTATACCATACCGTCGGTATGCCGTAGTCTGAAACTCTGCAGCCGCAATCGTGAAAATAATCATGCCTGCGTTTCAAGGCGTTCAATAAATCGTCATACGATTTTATCTCCACTCCGGACGCCTTCTCCAATGAGTTCAAATACGATATATATGTGGTCTGATCCTCTATTGCAAAAGCCTTGTCTGGACGAAATGTCGGACTTACTTTTACGGGAAAGTTTGAATCTTTTATCTTCTTGTGCCACGATAAGTCCGAAGTAGGATCGTCCGTAGTACACACCGACTCCACATTAGAAGCCAACATGCATTTCTGGGCGCTCAAATCGCGCCTTAGAGCCTCTCCCGCCCTATTCCAAACTTCCTCAGCGGTATCCCCGCTAAGAAGCAAATCGTCTATTCCAAAATATCGGGCAAGCTCCAAATGGCACCAGTGGTACATTGGATTCCCCAACATTCTCGGCATTGTCTCGGCGAACTTCTGAAACTTTTCCCGGTCAGTGGCGTCTCCGGTTATGTATTTTTCGTCTATGCCGTTCGTGCGCATTGTGCGCCATTTGTAGTGGTCCCCTCCGAGCCAAACTTGGGATATCTTGTCCCATGTCTTGTCTTCGGCTATTTCGCGAGGGTCGAGATGGCAATGAAAGTCCACAAGGGGTAGAGCTTCCGCGCAATCGTGAAAGAGCGCGCGGGAATATTTGTTTTCCAACAAAAAATCGTCGTTTATAAATTTTTCCATTGACGCCGATACTCTCAATCGTTTGAGTTTAGTCAAGATTTTTCACCCTTTGAGAATGCGGAAAATTTCGCCTGCGCCGCATAAGATAAGCTTCTCACAAAACCTCAAAAAGCGCAAAAAATTGCTCAACATCAAATGAAGGTTACACAAAAAGATATTGCCCAAAAAATAGGAGTTTCAACTTCGCTTGTATCGAGAGTATTGTCGGGACAGGCCCACAAGATAGGTGTGCACCCAAAAAAGATTGAGGAAATAATACGGGTTGCAAAGGAGATGAAATATGTGCCAAGCCCGGCGGCCCTTGCATTAAAAGGCAAAAAAAACCGCACCATAGGCATAGTTGCATACGATTTCTACTCTCCTTATTTCTCGCTTTTAATTAACGAGCTTCAAGAGTTATCGCACATATACAACTATTCTTTGCTGCTCGTGGGCTTTTTAAATCGAAAGCCAAAAGAGTCGGATTTGATTCCGCTGTACAAGCACTCCGTCGACGGCATTATAATACTTGGCTCTTTTGGCGACCTGACATGGACATCGTCTTTCAGAGACATTCCCATAGCCAGAGTCGGACACGGCGAAAACCCCAACTTATGCCTGTCGGTCAGCATAGACGAAACCGACGCCATGCAAAAAATACTCGTCCATCTGACCCGTGATCTCCACTTAAATAGGATATCTTTTGCATGGAGGGATTTGCCCGCCCATAAACTCAGGCTCGACACTATTTTGAAAGTATCGGAAAATTTCGACTGCCATATAGAGGAGCTGCCGCTTTCCGACGAAGATCAAGACTTCCGGGCGGGTTCGTCGATAGCCAGGAACATACTAAAGGACGGGAAAGAAATTCCCCAGGCAATAGTGTGCGCAACCGACCTGATCGCCATGGGAATGATAAAGAAATTCCACGAGTCCGGAATACGGATACCTGAAGACATTGCCATAGTCGGTTTCGACGATGTTCCGGAAGCCTCCAACTATATTCCGTCCGTAACGTCATTTCGCCAGCCTATAAAGGAATATGCCAAAAGGTGTTTTCACGCCATAATGGACAATAGGCAAGGCAGTTCCGTTGTGGAGCTCGAGGGAGAGTTGCTTGTCAGAAAATCCACATTTCAAAAAAAATAGCCGCAATGTAAAAAAGCTCCCATAAATGCTTGACTATCCCCATGGGAAGTGCATTGTTCCGCTTTTTCAAACAATTTCGCTTGAAGAGAATAGAATAAGAAAGGAGGTGAATTGAAATGCCAGTAGAAGTTAAACTCCGCAAGGGAGAAGCCATGGAGAAGGCTTTGCGCAGACTCAAGAAGAAGCTCGACCGCGAGGGCGTCATTCGGGATGTCAGGCAGAAGCGCTACTTCGAAAAGCCATGCGAAATAAGGCGCCGCAAGCGCAAGGTGGCTGCTTTCAATAACATGCTCCGCCAGCGTTACGAAAACCGCTAATTCGCAATACAATTTGCATTTTTCGCTATAGGGCGATTTAAACACACCAAACCGGAGTCGAACAACTCCGGTTTTTTATGTTTTTTGGGAATGCAATCCGCGCACAGCATGCCATAAAACGCATTATTAAGATTGACTCAAGGCATGTAAAAAAGAAAAATTTGGATATGAAAAAGATAACTATTTTATGTTTTATTTTTTTGCATTTATTCGCGTATTCAATCTACGCCGCCGATGCCGCATGCGAGAAATCAAAGCTCTGGGACGGCGATAAAATGCCCGGCAAACGCGGAGAGCAAGGCTACTTGGAAACTGTTAAAAAAAATGGCGATGTGCTTGTAGAAAGCGTTCCTGAAGCTACTTGGGAATTTTTCAAGGCAAATGGCAAATCTCGGAGCGGACTTGTGATAGTGTGCCCTGGGGGTGGATACTCCAAGCTCGCATACACGTACGAGGGGCTGGAAATAGCCAAGTTTCTTACGAAAAACAACGTATCGGCTGTAATACTAAAGTACCGCATTCCCAACAATCCCAAGGGAGCCTTGCAGGATATACAGCGAATGATAAGGCTGGCGCGCTCAAAAGCCGAAGAATGGAATATAGATCCGAACAAGATTGCAGTCATGGGATTTTCCGCCGGGGCTAATCTGTGCGCGAGGGCCTCCACTTTATACGGAGAAAAGACCTATGAAGCCATAGACTCAATAGACGCTCTAAGCGCCCGCCCCGACGCCACAATTCTGATATACCCTGCATACTGCGACAAACCCGGCAACGATTTCCGCTGGAAAAATAGAGCCAAAAAGCCCGTATCCGTAAGCCGCGAAGTGGACTATGCTTTATCCGAAGAACTAAAAGTCGATAAAAATACGCCTCCGGCATTTATAGTCCAAACCCAGCCGGACTTAAATTATATAAATTCTTCGATTGCATATTACCTCGCATTAAAAAGCGCCGGAGTTCCGGCGAACCTGCACCTTTTTGACAAGGGCAGACACGGCTTTGCTTTGCGCACTGGCAATCTCCTTGTAAAAGCGTGGCCGAAACTGCTCATAGATTGGCTCAAAGAAAATAACTTTATTGCAAAAGAAGATTAACGCATGAATAAAAAAATAATTACATTATTGTTTGCTGCATTCGCATTTGCCGGCCTATCAGCTGAAAATGAAAAATCCGAATCATTTCCAAAGCCGGCAGAAACAATAGATATTTGGCCTACCGGACAAGTTCCTGAAAACGTTTGCACAAAAGCCGAAGATTTTAACGGAACCTATTTTAGATTCGTTTCAAAACCGCGCATGGAATTTTTCCCTGCAAAGAATGGGAAGGGGCGCGGACTTGTGATTGTATGTCCTGGAGGCGGATACTCGTTTCTGTCGTATAGTAACGAGGGCGCCCCCATTGTAAAAATGCTGAATGATGCCGGCGTAAATGCGGCAATTCTATTATATAGAGTGCCTGGGAACCTAAACGGGGCGCTGCTTGACGCGGCCAGAGCGGTGCGTTTGGCGCGTTCAAAAGCCGAGGCATGGAATATAGACCCGAACAAGATAGCCATTATGGGATTTTCCGCCGGAGCACATCTAAGCGCGCGCATATCTACGCGTTTTTCGGAGGTCAACTACGAAGCTATAGACGATGCCGACAAATTGAGCGCCCGCCCCGACGGCACAATTCTCATATACCCCGCTTATTGCGATAAACCTTTTTACAGGGAGCGCTTTCTCTTAAATAAACGCTCCGACATACCCACAAAAGACTATAATCACGACTATGAGCTGTCCGACGACCTCACCGCACGGCGCGACGCCCCTCCCGCATTTATTGTGCAAACACAAGACGACCGCATGTGTAAAAATTCATCAATAGCCTACTATCTGGCGCTAAAAGGCGCCGGGGTACCCGCAACGCTATTTATGTGCGACAAGGGCGGGCACGGCTACGGACTGCGCAACAAGACCGATTTAGTTTCAATTTGGCCCGAAATATGCGTAAAATGGCTTAAAGACAAGGGCTTCATAAACGATAAATAATATATGAGAATTTACCAATTTGAATTGGGGCCGCTCGACACCAATGCGTATTTAATCATACCCGATTCGGGAGGCGCCATACTCATTGACGCCCCCGAAGGCGCGGCGCAAACAGTAAGCAAGGTATTGGAAAAGGAAAACCGCAAGCTTGAGGCGATATTGCTAACCCACTGCCACTGGGACCATTCATGGGACGCCGCGGAGCTGTCAAAATCCACCGGAGCGAAGATTTACGCCGGAGAGGAAGGCAGAGCGCTGCTTGAAAATGAAGGCTTTCAGGCGAACTATTTCTCTCCGCAAAATATGCGCACGGCAAAAATAGACAAATTTCCCAAGGACGGCGAAACTCTGAATATATCCGGTTTAAAAATCAAATGCTACGAAGCTCCCGGGCATTGTCCCGGAAGCATATTGTACTATATTCAAGACGCTGGCGGCGGAAGTTTGTATGCCGGGGACTTGATATTTCAGGAGAGTGTGGGCAGGGCCGATTTATGGGGCGGCGACTACTCGGAATTGAAAAAATCGATAAGGGCCAAGGTCTACACCCTGCCGGGGGACACAAAAATATTTCCCGGGCACGGCCCCGCAACAAGCGTGGCCCACGAGAAGGCGAACAATCCCTTTGTAAGGGGAAATTGACTCCATGCCAGGGCGCGATGAAACATTTATGATGCGCGCGTTGGAACTCGCCCAAAGGGGATGGGGAAAGACCACTCCGAATCCCATGGTTGGCGCCGTACTTGTGCGCGGCGGCAAAATAATATCTGAGGGCTGGCATAAGATGGACGGCGGGCCGCATGCCGAAGTTGAATGTATAAAAAACCTCGGGCGCGAAGCGGCCGAAGGAGCGACTTTATACGTTACGCTTGAGCCCTGCTCCACGCGGGGGCGGACGGGAGCGTGCACGGATCTTATAATTTCCAAAAAAATATCCGAAGTTAAGATAGGCGCGCTTGATCCGAATCCGGCGCATTCAGGGGCAGCATTAAAAATTCTTTCAGAGAGCGGAATACGCTGTGAATGGGGGATATTGGGGGAAAAATGCGCTGGGCTGAACTTTATATTCAATCATATTATAACCCGGAAAACTCCGTTACTGGCAATAAAATACGCCCAAAGCGCCGACGGCAAGATATCGCGCATGCGCACGGCGCCCACGCCGATCAGCGGAGCCGAAGCCAGAGCTGAATGCATGAAAATGCGCGAATTATTCGATGCAGTGGGAGTCGGATGCGGCACTTTGCGCTCAGACAACCCTTCCCTTACGGCCAGGTGTGAAAGCCGTATTGTAAAATGCCCCAAAAGGCTCGTTTTTAACGCGTCGCTCTCCTTAGCCGACGGGGGAGATCCTTTAAAATACAACTTGTTTTCCGACGAATTCCGCGGCAGCAGCATAGTAATATGCGATTCAAAAGCCGACGACAAAAAAATTGGCGCATTGTCAAAATTAGGAATGAGAATAGCACAAATGCCTTGCCCAAAGGATTCTCCGGACTTTTGGTCGGCCCTAAGAGATTTTTTATGGAACGAGAAAATCTACTCTCTTATGATAGAGGGCGGAGCCAATCTATTCGGGAACATATGCCGTTGGCGCGCCGCCGACTACGCTTTTGAATACACTTCCGCAACAAGGCTCGGCCATGCGGCGCTACCGGCCTTTGAGAACGGAAAAAACTTTAAAATATCCGGAGATGTCCGCGCTCTGGGAGAAGACAGAGCAATATCGGGCGCAATAGCATGGAATCAAGACAAGTAAAAGAATACTTTGAACTTCCCGAAGTTGTCAGCGACTATGCGAAAGCGGCAGAGGAATTGGGCTTGTGGAATTCGGAAAGAATTGTCTTCAACCGCTTTTTAAGGCCAGACATGTCCATATTGGAGCTTGGATGCGGCGCAGGCAGGGTTTCGCTCGGATTGGCGCAGGCGGGGTTTTCGGACTTGACGCTCACGGACTTTTCCGGGCCAATGGTTGAAGCGGCCCGGGCAATATTCAAGCGCCGCGGAATAAAAGCCCGCATAGAGGAAGCCGACGCAACAAAGCTGCGCTTTGCCTCCGAAAGTTTCGACGCCTGCATATTTGCATTTAACGGATTCATGCAAATTCCCTCTTTAAAGAACCGCATTGCGGCTGCATCGGAGATAAGCAGAGTACTCAAGCGCGGGGGGATTTTTATATTCACAACCCACGACCGCTCCGCTGAAAGGAACAGGGCATACTGGGATAGGGAGAGGATTCAATGGGACAAGCGGTGCCAAGACCCGCGCTTGAACGATTTTGGCGACATAATATACAGGGGCGACCACGGAAATATTTTCATACATTCGCCCGTGGTATCCGAAGTGGAGGAACTTATGGGCGGCAGCGGATTTGAGATTTTGTTCCTTTGCAAGCGCCGGGATATTTCAGAGGAATCCGAAAAAGTCGAGGAATTTTCCGACGAATGCCTATTTTGGGTGTCAAAGAAAAAGGTACAACGCTACACTCCCGCCCCGCGGGAAACTCTAAAAAACATATGAAATACGCAACAATTCTACTAATGGCGCTCACAACACACATAGTATCTGCAGGAAACGATTTGAACGCGGACCCGAATCTCAAGATTGAAACACTCTCCAACGGAATGGTGGTGGCCGTGTATAAAAATTCGGAGCCTCCAAACAGGATGTCAATGCGCCTGCTTGTCAGGCGCGGCTCGGCCTGCGAAAGCGAATCGGAAAGGGGGCTGGCGCACTTTATAGAGCACATGGCCTTCAACGGCACGAAGAATTTTCCCTCAGGCGACATGGTGGAATATTTTCAAAGGCTTGGGATGGCATTCGGCGCCGATACAAACGCCCACACGGGCTTTACCGAAACAGTCTATAAACTCGACATGCCCGATGTCAGCGAAAAGCTTGCCAACGACGGCCTGAGACTTTTGCGGGACTACGCCGACGGCATACTTTTTGACCCCGAAGCCATAGAGCGCGAACGCGGAGTCATAATAGCCGAAAAAGACTCGCGCGACGACCAGGAATACCGGAAAATAGTAAAAGAGCTGGAGCACTATTTCAAGGGATCCGTATATGCCTCGAGAATGCCGATAGGCGAGGCATCGGTCATAAAGGGAGCCAAACGCGAAGATTTTCTCAGATATTACCGCCAGAATTACAGGCCCGAAAACATGGCGCTTATAGTTGTGGGAGACGTAGATTCAAAGCGCATAATGTCCGACGCAGAAAAAATATTTTCGGACATGAAGCCATTTCCGAACGAACCCGCGCGCGCGGAAAATTTCGGAGCTCTTGAAAAGAGCGATTTCAAGTTCGACTTCTCAAAAAAAGAACTGCCAATAGACGCGGCATACCACTGCAGCCCAAATTCTCCGAGGGCGTATGCGTCGCTTACGGTATTGCGTGAAAAGAACAAAGAGGGAGATTCAATCGAAGACCGAATAAGAAGCTTTAAGCTTAAGGCGCTGGCAAATGCAATTACATCGAGATTTTTGCGCATAGTTGACGACCCGTCGTCGAAGGTGTCGCAGGGAGGGGCCATGCACTTCAACTTCGACAAATTTGCAAGGGGATTTAGCCTATCGGCAGACGCTCCCGTAAACGGATGCGCCGAAGCGCTCAAGGAGGTTTTCAGGCAGCTTTTCAGTTTCGACAATGTGGACGAAAGAGAAATTGAGCGTGCAAAGCAAAAGATATTCGACGACATAGAAAGCGAAATAAAATCAGAATCGACCCGAAAAAATCCCTTGTTGGCAAACGAAATAACGTCGGCTCTGTCAGAAGGCACTGTATTCACCTCGCCGAGAGAGGATCTGCGCATAGCCCATAAGGCTCTCGACACTTTCAATGCAAAAGAGGCGCTAAGCCTATTGTCCGACGCCTTTAGCGGCGCAAAAATAAAGGTATTCATATCCGACATAGGAAAGGAGCCATCGGAATCCGAGCTTGAAAAAATTGTAAAAAACGCTCTCGAAAGCGCGAGGGCGTGCCTGTATACGGCGGATAAATTCCGTTCGGGCGGACTTGTGTTTTCCAAATTTGGGGCCACATCCGGAATAGCGGAAAAAAAATATTTCGACGAGCTGGGGATAACGCAGATAAAGTTCAACAACGGAGTCCGCTTAAACCTAAAGCGCACAGATTTCGCAAAGGACGAGGTTTTAATGAAAGTGTCCTTCGGCGATGGAATAGTTGACATACCTTTAGATAAGCCCGAATACTATGTTGCCATAAACGCCCTGATGTGCGCGGGAACAAAGTTCCAAAGCGCCGGAGAAATAAACGCCGCCCAATACCAGCTCAAAATGGATTTAAGCGCGGGAATAGACGGCAACAGCTTTTTCATTTTGGGGAGAAGCTCCGCAAAAGATTTTGAATCAATGGCGCTATTTTGCGCAACGCTCTTGAACGATGCCGGATTTCGCGGCGACGGAGAGGCGTCGCTGCGAAAATATGCCGAAGCTTTCTATAGGGAATTTGAAACCGAACCTATGGCTCGCATGCGCTTTCTAAGCTTCGATTTGATAAAGTCGCCGAAACTGGCAAAAGTTCCGGGAAATTACGCAAATTTCGAGAAAATCGGCATGGCCGAAATTGAAAAATGGCTCAATCCGATTCTTAAAAATTCATACATAGAAATATCGGTAATAGGCGACATAGACGTGGAAAAGGCCATAGGGCTCTTTTCCCGCTCCTACGCCGCGCTGCCCGGGCGGACGCGGGAAAAAAGTAATCCATACTTGGCGGTGGAACTGGTCCCCGCCGGCAATACTTTGCTTTTCAATTATAAGAGCAACGGAGAGCCGCGCTCCATAGCAATGTGCCTCTGGAATAGCTGCG
>CALXOC010000090.1 GCA_944389915.1 uncultured Opitutales bacterium
CTCGTAATGAATAGGTCGGCGGTTCGAATCCGCCCACCAGCTCCACAAAACCCGCTCATTATCGTGAGCGGGTTTCTTGTACGCCGCGGGCGTATTCGAACCTGTCCGGTTACGCGATCGGCGCGGCCCCCGCGCAGCGATCGCTATTCCGTCGCGCGCCGCCATGCTCCGCGCTCCTTACGAATCCGCCCACCAGCTCCACAAAACCCGCTCATAGTTGTGAGCGGGTTTCTTGTACGCCGCGGGCGTATTCTAACCTGTCCGGCTTCGGAGCGTGTTTGAACACGCACCATCCTTATTCGGAGCATTCTTAGACACGACGAAAACTATTTCGAAGTGCGAGCCTGGGCAGGCGGCGAGAATGTGAGTGCCGAGCGGAGCTCATAAAGTACGCAGCCGCGCGCCCGCTGTTCGCCCTTCGGGCGGGGCGCATGGTGACAAGTGGCATAATCTGCCGAGGAATCTTCCTCGGCAGCGATGTCGGCGGTACGCGAGCGCCGAAGGTGCCCCCCTATAGGTGCTCTGCTTTTATTCGGAGCTCAACGGGGTCCCCAAAAAGTACCGGAGCGAGGTTTCACCGAGCGAGGACACTTTTGGGGGTAAAGCCCGCAGGAGGGGGACTGTATTCCCACACTCGGGGCAGTTAGCTTGATCGGGGGTGCTTGAGTTCGCACGGAACTCATGCGTGGCGTTCCTATACACGCACTACACCTGATCCCATGCCAACAGGGGGACGGGGGTGTGACTGGCATGCCTGCCATGACAGGGCTGCCCCGTCCCCGTTGGCAGAACGAATCCTAAGTCTGTTCTCTATTTAGCCGCCAATTAGGGACGGGGTAGCACTGATACGCGCTACGCGCTACCAGTCATAAACCCCGTCCCTAATTGGCTTATGGGGATGAAGTCAAATTGCCCAGCTCAAAGAGCTGGATGAAGAAAAATAAATTTACGGAGGAAGAAAGATGAACAGTGCAGACATTATGCGGCAGATGGACAATCTGAAGCGCGAACAGATGAACAACAATACGCGTATCGCGCAGGAGCAGCGCAGCGTCGATAGCTATGAGCGGCAGGCGAATGAGTATAAACGGCAGGCAAACGAGTACGAGCGCCGGGCGGCGAACGTTTTGCGGCAGGCGGAGCCATACAAACGGCTTATCGGCGATTTGCAAAAGAAAAATCTTGATATTGACCGTCGGCTTACCCAACTAAATAACGATTACCGCCGAGAAATCGAGCGGGAAAAGAGAAAATAATTGAAAAGGCGGTTTTTGCCGCCTTTTTCTTTCTATGGAACCGAAAGTTATTCTTGCAATTGTCGGGTTTATCGCTCTCGCCGCACTGATCGTCGTTTTGCTTTGCCACCATTATAAAAATGCCGACGGCTCTGTCAATCGGGAAGCCGTCGGAAAAACAATTTTGATTCTTCTCTTTTGGTGGGTATTGATTTTTGTGATTTTAATTAATAGCATTCTTAAGATGAGGTGAAAGTGAAAATGTACAAACTAATTGACGAACAATATAAGATATATTATAATTAATCTACAAGATGTTGGGAGGGAATTACTATGCCTACAGACAATAAATATGAAGATATAAGTGCAATCAAAGCCTTAAAATTGGTAAGCGATAAGACGATTCTTTTGCCAGATATCCAAAGAGAATATGTGTGGGATATTGCTGATATTGAGAGATTATTTGAATCTATAGTAGACGGTTATCCGATAGGGGCCTGTATATTTTGGAAAACAACCCGGAAAACCATCAATCAGGAAAAACCAAATCTCTATTATTTTGTACGGGAGTTTCGACGGGGAGAGACAAAAAATGAAAAAGCCCCAGAGGTATTCAGTGACGAAAGTGATTATTATATTGTTCTTGACGGGCAACAGCGCATAACCTCGCTCAACATAGCTCTTTACGGATCTTATACATATTTCAAGAGTGGAAAAGGGCGTAGGAAAAATAATCCAAAATTTTGGGTAACGAAAGAACTATATTATAATTTGGATTATTATGATTTGTGCGAGGAAGATTCTGAATATCCGTCAAAGAGATTTTGTTTTTTAACTGCGGAAGAAGCTGTCGAGGGGAACTATTTTAAGGTAAAACAAATTCTTGCATACGATGAACTACAAGATTTCCTCGAGTATGCTATGAATGCGAAAATGACGAAAAAATGCCGTACCGATTTGTCTGTGCTTTTTAATAGGTTGCACGATTCTTCTGGGACGGGACTAATTCATTATTATTGTATTGCTGAAAATTCATATGATGAGGCTTTGGATATCTTTGTAAGAGTCAATTCAACGGGCAAAAAACTTTCCAAATCGGATTTATTATTTTCCACTTTGATAGACGGGTGGAAATCAGGGAAAGACAATATTGAAAAATTGCTCGATATTATGAATAACAAAGGAGACCAATTTAATTTTTCAAGAGATTATTTAATGCGCTTGTGTTTGGTGTTGGTTGATGCGAACACTAATTTGAAGATTAATTCTTTAACAAGAGAGACGATTTTGAAAGTACGTGAATCTTGGGCGAAAATTGACTATGCCCTTGATTCAATGACGGATGTGCTTGCGGAGATTGGTGTGAGTGATGAGTATTTAACCTCTTACAATGCGACGATGCCCATTGCATATTACATTTTTAAGGGCGGGAAGATAAAAAGCGCGGAATCCAAAAAAGAAGTCAGGAAGTTTCTTTCTGTTTCATTGGCAAAGCGCCTTTTCGGCGTTGCAAGTAATGAAGCACTGAACGCGACACGCAATGCTTTAAAAGATATAGATTGTAAAAAGACTCCGTTCAAATTGGATCTTTTTTCCGAAATAACGCTGACCGGCGGTAGAAAGTTTATTGTTTCGGAAGCAGATATTGATTTTTGGCTGGATACTTACGAAAAGGGTCCCAATACATACATAATCCTATCATTGCTATATCCCGATTTGAAGTTGAGTCAAGTGAGTTTTCATCAGGATCATTGCCATCCGTACATCTCTTTTGAAAGTCAATATTTGCAACATATTCATATCCCAAAAGACAAGATAGAGAAATGGCAGAAAAAGAGAAATTTGTTGCCGAATCTCCAATTTTTGAAGGGGGCAGAAAATGAAAGCAAAAACAAGACGCCATTAAAAGATTGGGTGGCGCAAGGACATGATTTTGATTATCATCCAGCTGGGGTTTCATTGGAACTTGCGGATTTCGATGTTTTTTTTGAAGAAAGGCGAAAATTAATCAAAGAAAAGCTAATAAATATTTTTGAAATAAGCAATAAGTATCGTGAACGTATTTCATAATAGTCTATTTATTTTTGTTTGTTTTCAGTAACCCTCCGAATTTTGCTTTTTTTTTTTTTTTTGCTATGGTAGCATAGTTCCTTTCTGAAGTCAACAGCCGCAAAATCGTCGCTGAAAACACCCATAGTATAACTTTCAGAGCCGAGCAAGGAAATTCCTTACTCGGCTCTTTTACTGTCTACGGGGAAAGTCCCGACTTCTACGCAACGATTTTTCTTTGTCCCGTTGACTTCCGCAGACATTATATCCATTGCAAAGGAAATTCACCGTCCTATGCGCCTCCGCCTGTTGCCCGAAAAAGGCAAATACAAATTCAGAGGTGTAAGAAAATGGAACAAAAGAAAGTAAGAATGGATTACAAGGTTTTGACGGAGAAAATATCTCCGGATAATGTAGCGGAGATGGCGGAGCTTATTGCCATGCGCGAGACCAGAGCGCTCATAGGCTATATGGGGTATCATGCGGAAAAAGCGCATAAAAGGCTTTGCCGGGATA
>CALXOC010000091.1 GCA_944389915.1 uncultured Opitutales bacterium
GCACGGCGTTCCGGAAAACAGCAAATTCCCGCCGTCGGAGAGGATTTTCTCCGCCTTCAAATATGTATCCCCCATTTTGCTCTGCACATATTTTGACGTGCGCAACACAGGAAGTTTTCCCGCCTCCGAAACGAAGACATGCCGCACTTCACCGCCTAAAAAAGCCGCTCCGCATACCGTACCTCCATTCGCAACAAAAATTTCAGCCAAGCGCGAAAATATTCCACCAGAAGCGCAAGACATGCGCAAGCCCATATCGTCTGCATATGCCGCTCTGGAAAAAATCGGCACAGTTGCATTCCCTATCCGCATTCCGTTTGCCGGGCAATATCCCACACATTTCCTGCACCCCACACATTTTTCGGAATCTATGGAGGGCCTTAAAAATCCCTCGGAATCCGGCAACATTGATATGGCTTTTTCAGGGCATACAAATACGCACGCGGAACAACCCGTGCACAATCGCGGATCCGTCACACGCGATATTGGAGCATTCCTTGGTTTCATTGCCTAAAAGCCAACTGCAGCATGGAAGTTTCCTCCAAATTTTTCTGAAATACCCCCAATACATATCCCCAAAAAGAGAAAAACGAAGCCGCCTCAATGGGACTGCAAAACAACGCACTGATATTTGCAAGCACAAAAAAACAAAACAACCACATGGCGTATGCCGGTGCAAACTCGAACTTAAATTTAAGCATCTGCCACAATCTCTTTATGCTCAAGACAAACAGCGATATTAGCATGATAAATCCTACAAGCCCGTAATCGTAAAGAGCCGACAGGAAGTCGTTGTGGGCGCCGTGGGCGAGATTGCCAGACATAAGTAGTTCCCTTGAGCCGTAGTATCCTCCGTGCCCCAACATCTGCGAAAGCAAATCGGAATTGGCATACATATCATACACATACTGCCATATGTAAAGTCTTCCCGATCCCGCATCCTCGTCAAGCCTATCCATACGGTCCAAAAGGTATGAAAAATCTATAAAGAAAAATACAATTACGCCCATTATGGTCAATATCACGGGCAGCCCTATTATGTGCAGTGCCCTAAATTTATTTTCTATAAATACATTCTTCACAAAGAAGTATAATATTACTCCCCCTACATAGCAAATGAAGGCTCCTCGCTTAGAGGCGTATGCCACAACGCCGCCCATCATAAGTATCAACACAATTCTAAAGACTTTTACATTGTATATGAGAAGCCATGGCAAAAGGAGGAATACTTGATAAAACTGCATCAAAACAAAGCCTCTGGAATATTCCGTCCACATAAAATAGCTCATAAACACGAATACGCTGTTTATGAGAAACAACAACATGGCATAGTTGACCATGAAAAAATTAGGCAGCAATGTTCTGCGTCCGCAAAAGTAATACGCCATAAAAAATAATATTGGCAAATTCCCGTAAATTAAGGCGGTTCCCGTGTACTTTATGCTTCCGTAACCCAGAGTGGACAAAGACGTGCAAACCACGCTGTAAGACATGTATGCCAGCATTACCCAAAATTCTGCAGAATATTTCTTTAAGCTGAAAAAATTTCCAAGGAACACCAACACCGTCAACAAGAACGCGGCTATACACAGATACATCTGAAAGGAATTTTCCTTGACTTCGTAAATGCTCGCCTCCGACAACCCCTGCCCTGCTACGATATGAACTACGGTTATAAAAGCGTAGCAGAACATGAGCATTAAAAATATCGCCGTGTTAACGTGCTTCATATGGGTGTTATATTGAAAAAAGTTTATAAGATAGTTTTCTGATGTTTCTGGCGGCTGCGCGGGCAATTCTGCCCTTGCGCTGCTCGGGAAAGTCCACGTTATTTCTAAGCTCTACTTTAACGGCGTCGCCATCGGGAATTGGATTGTAGGCAAAAATCCGTTCAAGTACGGCAAAAAAATTATACTTGTCCAGAAGTTTTTCCCTTGCATCAACCAAGGCGGGAAGTTTTGCAGAGTAGGCCTGGCAGGGATTTTCCAGTATGCCGTCAATAATCCTATATACCGATTTCCTGTCATCAATATTCACCGCATACATTGAATCTTTGGGAAAATATTCGCCTATATTGGGCGCGCCGTCGTAAATAGGTACGGCATACGCCAATATGGGATCGGACAACTTCTCAGTCCAATAATGGGCCCTTGTGGCGTTTTCAAGCGCGATGTGAAAACGGTATGGAAGCAGCGCTTCAGATTTGTCGTCGACAAAATTCCCGCCTTTGCCGAAAAAGTCTATTCTATCCCCATAACGCTTTCGCAAATCCCCCAGGAACAATACCCGCCTAAGATGCCCCCGAAGCTTGGTTAAATTAGAGGTTATGACCGAAATATCCGCGCTCTTTTGGGGAACTTTGGCGCAGAGCAAATCGCCGAAATTGCACGAGAATGACTTGTTCTTATGGCTAAATCCGTAATGCCAATTCAAGGCGGTGTTCGTATAAAAATGATTCGGCAGCTTCTTCAGGCGCGAATGTGAGGTCACCAAAATATCGAACTGCTTTAGAAAAGGTTTGCAATAGAATCTGGCATCTTCGGGCTCTCCCCCCATGAACACAAGCCCCCCTCTCCTGCAGCGCAATGTCGTTGCGCATTTCATTTCTTCGTATACTACAACATAATCCCAATCAATATCCATGTCCGAATTTTCAAAGAATGAGAATCCGGACATTTTTCTGGAGTCGACTTGGCGCAAAAACGCGCCGCAATCAGACGAATTCAGGATATTAACATATTTCATTAGCCTCTGCGAAAGTTCCCATTCTGGCCCTTAAAAGTCAACCTCTAAATGCATGCAAAAAAGAGACGTCCGTATGTATCGCGCAATATTTGCCCTCCGCGATATCGGCCCATATGCGCTAATTAAAAAGAAAAGTTTGAAATAATACGGAAATTAGGCATCAAATACATGCGCATATTTGCAATATGGAAGACGAAAAACTTCTCAGTATCATAATTCCCGCATACAACATAGAGGCGTATATAGCCAAATGTTTGGACTCTTTGTATAATCAGGATCTGCCGGAATCCGACTACGAGATAATAGTTGTCGACGACGGCAGCTCCGACGCAACTGCGGCAGAGGCGAAAAAATCAGGCCGCGGAAATCTCACCGTAATTACGCAGCAAAATTCCCGCCAAGGCGGGGCGCGCAATACCGGGCTTAAAGCGGCAAAAGGCAAATATGTGATGTATGTAGACGGAGACGATTGGCTTGCCCCAAATGTGCTCGGCAAAATACTGCGCCGATTTGACGAAACCTGCGCCGATATGGTCATATACAATATAATCGACTCAACGCTTGAAGGCGCCTTGCCGCCCGCAAAACCCGATGAACGCACGCAAAGAGTCTACACCGGAAGAGAATTTTTATCCATGAGAAAATTCGGCTCCAATCCCGTATACGCATACTCCAGGGAATTTCTTTTGGGGAAAAAGCTGTTCTTTGAGCCCGGGGTGTTTTTTGAGGACGCCAGACTAATGCCTCAAATATATTTTTATGCGTCAAGAATCGCATATTTGAACGAAAACGTCTACGTGAGATACCTCCGCCCAAATTCTTCATATTCCACATTTTCCGCAGACAGGGCCTCAGAACTCATAGAAGCCGTGTATTCGCTGGCGGAATTCGCAAGGCAAAAGCGCAAAGATCCGGCATATTCTGATCTCATGTTTGCCGCCGCGCGCGCGTTCAATTCCTTCCTCTTGAGGGCCCTGTCATTGCCCATCTCCGAAAGGAGAAAAATTAGGTTGCGCAAAGGCACGCTCAAACTTGCGCTGAAATGCCTGTCAGCGGCGCGCCGCGCTAAATATGCCTTCGAAGCCCCTATATTGGCGCTAATATGGCCTTTTGCCTTCGGATTAAATAAAAAAAACTAATATGCGTTTATCTGCGCGTTTTCAACAGCCTCAGGATCGCGTTCCGATATGAGCTTGCGCATGGCGTTGTTGGTCTCCAAATCAAAAATCCTATCAAGCTTGTCTAAGAAGTCGGCCTCGTCGGAAAATCCGAATGAAAAACCGTTTTTCCCCTCTTGCAACAAATCTTCCGAGCACCCCACCCTGTCGCTCAAAAGAATGGGCAATCCGTTATTTAAAGCCTCCTCAACCACAAGCCCCCAAGTCTCGGAGCGCGACGGCAGAACAAACGCGTCCATTTTCGAATAAAGCTCCGGAAGGCTTTCGTTGTCAACCGCGCCGTAAAACACCGCATTTTTGGGGGCAATTCTTTTAAGTTCGCTTTCCAATGGCCCAAAGCCCACTATATGGAGTGTTATATCAGGCCTTTTTGACATGCATTTTAAAAGGAACTCTAAATTTTTCTGCCACACCAGCCTTCCAACAAAAATTAAATTTTTGACGCGGTTCCGGGGAGAGTACGCGGGCTGGGGCACGCGCCTATACAATCCAACCCCATGCGTTATGACCACTTTCCCCTTAAAGCCCAAAGCCCTGACTAATTTTTCGTGCAAAGTTCCGGAGCAGTAAGCGGTTCCAATACGCTTTAACAGCAGGCGCTTCATCAGGCCTTTTAAGCCGGAAGTTTGAGACTCCCTAATGCTCGACTCCACCACGATGCAATTTTTCCGGCGCGGAGACAAAAATGCGAGCAGCCAAGAAGCCGGCTCGCTCCAGCCAAATATGAAAATTCTTCCAAAATTCACTCTGGACACAACTCGATAAACATCGGCAAGCTGTGCAAAGCGCCCCGATCCGGCCATTCTTACGCAGTCAAATAGGCATTCTCCCTTGTGGAAATCGCTGTTTCTGGTTGAATTACCTTCCCTCAAAAACACTGCAAGTATTTTATACTTTTCCGAAAGCCTATTATACAGGGCTATTCTGTAAAATGCCGGCATATCCGCAACAAACACGATGTCGTAATTCAGTTTTTTGCCTGAATGAAATTCCGTTTCAAATTTTTTTGGCGAACATTTGAACATATGTCTGGTAGTATGCGCGAAAATATTCCAACAAGCCTGATGCTTGTCAAATTCTTAAACTCCAATATTTACAAAACTCCTTTTTTTGCAAAACATTCAAAAGTTAATTTTGAATAAATTCGACAAGGTTGTAGCATGGCGGGGCTATGAGCAACCACGACATCAGAAAGACAATAAGAATATGCGCCGACTCCCTCAGCCGCGACAGCAATGCGGCATGTACGGCGCCTATAAGAGCCGGCGACGACGTTAAAATATCCGTGCTTCTCAAGAACGGCGACAACATAGTCGACGCCGATGATATATCCAAAGTTTCCATGTCGATATTTGACATAGGAGAAGTAAACGCGCCCGAGCCGAGAAGCGTTTCGGCCCTGTTATTTTCGGAATCCGGAGCCAATGCCGAGACAGACCCCGAAAGCGGGGAAGTTTTGGGACACGCAACCTTCGAGATAAGCGGCAATCAAAGCTCCGCAATAAAGTGCGACAAGGCATGGATGGAGATTTGCGCCTTCGATATTAACGGAGCCAGAACCACATTTATGGGCTCGTGGATAGACGTGCTTCAAAATAGGGGCGACGCCAACGTTCCGCCGGAACTTCCCGACCCTTCTGAAAACTACATGAAGTTATCCCAAGCCGAAGCCGTATTTGCAAAAAAATCGGAAAATCTCGCGGACATGTCCGACATCGGACTCGCGCGCGAAAATATATCCGTATATTCAAAGTCCGAAGCGGATTCTCTTCTTCTTGCCAAGGCTGAAAATATCGACTCCTCGCGGCTTACAAATGATAAGAGCGTAAGCGGAGCCATAAACGAACTTGCCTCCGAAATATCATTAAAGGCCTCCTCCGAAAGCCTTGAAAACCTATCCCAAGAAATATCCTCAACTATCGACGAGCATGAAGGCGACATTTCCTCCCTGAAATGCCGCGCCGAAAGTTCGGGAAATTTTTATTTTAGGCGAAACGGCGTAGTCACAAAAGCTTTCGCCCTCAGGGAGCCGTTTACTCTATGCGCCACGGTCGGAAGCGATTTTTCGGGAAAGATACTTTCCAAGGGAAATTTGTCTTTAAGCATAAATTCAAACAGATACGCAATACTTTCGTGCGGCTCGGAAATAATGTCGGAATCACCCTTAGGCGCGCGTTCAGCAGCGCTGTCTGTAAGCGCATCCAACGGCTCAATTAAATTGTACGACGGCCCAAACCTAATTATAGACTTTCCGGAAGCAAATTTTGCGGATAATCCCGGCTCCGGGCTCGCTATAGCCTCCGAATCTTCAATTGGGACTTTGGGCAGAATAAAAGTGTTTAATTTCGCTTTCGGGGAATCGGAAATGCCGTATGGGGCAGAAGAATATGCAAGCGGATTCAACGAACCCGGCTATATGCGTTGCGGCAGAAATCCCTTTGAATCCGGAGCGGAACTTACAGCAATAAACTATTTAACCGCTGTAAGCTTTTCGGGGAACTCCACATCAATATTAATGGACAATAGCGGAGGAACTTCCACCCGCTACGGCTTATGCTCCCTTACTTTGCCATACGCAATAAAAGCCGGCAGCCGCATAGAATTTGAGGGATTGCCCGTAAATGTGGCGTGGATAAACCTTGTTGAAACACCGTCCATAAACGAATCACAATCGGGAATTCGACTTTATAGCTATCCGGATACAAAAAATAGCAGTATATGCGGAAAGGATTACAGCGCGCTGTTGATAAAAACCACAACAGTTCCGGCAGGCGAAAGCAAAACTTCAATATTGCAGGATTGCCGCCTGAAAATTAACGGGACGCTGCTTTCGCTTTCCGACACTGTGAATGTAATCCAAATACGCGATATTTCCGGCAACGGCAGGCACGCCAACGTCCCGGGAATGGTGTTCGCCGACAAAATGGCTAATCCCGCCATATTAAGTGAAACAATATCGTGGGCCGGAACTTACACAACGCAGCAATTTTGCGGAGATGCGGCGCTCGCATTCTCTGAGAATTCCATATCGTCGGTATATGCAATATCGGATTCATCTGGAGCATTTGACTTCCAATGCGGGGAAAATACCTATCAGAATGTGACTTTGGAAGCCGGAAACATGGTGAAAGTCGCAGAAGGCGTCTATTTCGACGAATCGCAAGCCCTATATGTAACGCCGTCGCAAAGCGCGGCATACACCGGGAATGTCGAGATAATTTTAATTGAAAACATCATTAAATAAGGAATCATATGACTGAAACTCAAAATAAAAATCAATATCCCAATATAAAAGTGTTGTCTCCGGACGAGGACTTGTACTGCGTTGTCAAAAAAGTGCGCATAATATACGATGTAACCGACTCCGAAGGAAACCTCGCCACCAAGAACGGCGTTACCCAATCTCCAAATTCCGTAATAGAAGCCGAGGAGGACAGTTTAATGGGTCTTGAAGAAAATCTCTCCGGTATTGTTGCGAAATTGGCCGGATACGCGCCAAAAGAAGAATAGCAGCGTGGGGGCTCCGCTTAAAAGCGGGGCCCTTATTTTAAGCAACTATCGCCGCAAAGACCTTAGCGTAAAACCTTGCCATTATTGGAAAAATTGAAAATACTGCATGCGCAAAATGAAAATACTTTATTACCACCAGTATTTTACAATTCCATCACTTCCCGGAGGAACGCGCTCCTACGAGATGTCGAAAACTTTTATAGATAGGGGGCATGAAGTTACCGTAGTGTGTTCCTATAATCCCGGACTCGGCCTCAAAAAAGTCGGGAGGAAAAAATACGCCGGCAACATAGACGGCATAAATATTGTAGCTTACGATGTTCCATACTCAAACAAAATGGGGCTGCCAAGGCGCGCTTTGGCCTTCGCCGAATTTTCAATAAGAAGTTTATCGGAGGTATTTAATCAAAAATACGATTTGCTTTTTGCATCGAGCACTCCCATATCCATAGCGCTCGCCGGAATTTTTTCTAAAATAATAAAGCCCCGTAAAAAGTTCGTTTTTGAGGTCCGGGATCTTTGGCCCGACGTCCCCATAGCACTCGGGGTAAAGAACCCCCTCCTAACCATTCCAATGAGAATTTTTGAATGGTGCGCATACAATTTTTCCGATGCCTGTATAGGCTTGTCGAGCGAAATGGTGGCCGGAATAAGGCGGCGCTCTTCAAAAGACAAGCCCGTAGCGCTGATACCGAATTTGGCTGACACAGAAACATTCAAACCATCCGCGGAAAAAGGCGTGGGATTGGACGGCATTGAGCCCGGAGATTTCACCGCAATGTTTACCGGAGCCCACGGCGTTGCAAACGGGCTTGACAGCGTACTCGATATGGCGGGAGTTTTGAAAAAACGCGGAATAAAAAACATTAAAATAGCTTTTGTGGGAGACGGGAAAATGAAAGCGAAACTCATGGACCGCGCCGACAAAGAAGGTCTCCACAATGTAAAATTCTACGATCCCATACCCAAAAAAGACCTTGCCAAAATTCTGGCGAGATCCGACGCCGGGCTAATGATACTAAAAGATGTTCCGGCTTTTTACTACGGGACTTCTCCGAACAAGTATTTCGACTACCTATCGTGCGGCATTCCGATAGTTACAAACATAAAAGGTTGGATTAGCGAAGACATAAAACAAAACAAATGCGGGCTCTCAGTGGACGCTGCCGATTCCGAAGCCTTTGCGGACGCCCTGCAAATGCTTGCCAATTCCGAAGAAACGCGCAAAAGCATGGGAGTTGCAGCGCGAAAGGCGGCCGAAGAAAAATATTCAAAAAAAATACTTACCAACAAAGCGGCGGACTTCCTTGAGGCTGTCGCCAAAGTCCGCTGAAAAAAACATGAAAAGGCTCAGGCAATTTGCACTTATTATCGGGCACATGGGTGTGCGCTGGACGCTATTTAGGCTGTTTTATTGCGTTAAATTAAAATCCGGCTTAATGCGGTGCATTCTTCCATGCCGGCAATGGAGCTTTTACACGTCGAAAAAATTTTTGCCCCAGTCCCCCAACTGGAATGCCTTTCTGGAAAAGTGCCGCGCCTGCGAACGTTCAAATGCAGCCGCGCAGTCAATGGATAAAAGCGGCTTAGATTCTTTGCTCAAACGCGCTGATTCCGTATCCAAAGGCGAATTTGAGCTGTTTTCCGACAAACCAAAGGCATTGTCGATTCCCCCGGATTGGCACTTGGACTGCTTCCAAAAAAAATCTTGCAATTCCAAATTGCACTGGACGAAAGTTCGCTGGCGCGGCGATATAAAAAATATTTGGGAACTGTCGAGATTTTCGTGGATATTCGCGCTTGCCAGGGCTATAGCAGTTTCCGATGCGGATTCGGCCCGGAAATTTGAGAGCGCGCTTGAAATATTGATTGCCGATTGGATGGAAAATAATCCTCCGAACTCCGGAGCCAACTGGATGTGCGGCCAGGAGAGCGCCATGCGCGTATGCGCCCTTATATTCGCCATGTCCATTGCCCGCCTGCCCTATTTGGAGCGTAACGGAGAAGCTCTTATGGCCTTTATAGGGGCAAGCGCTGAGAGAATAGAAAAAAATTTGTCAT
>CALXOC010000092.1 GCA_944389915.1 uncultured Opitutales bacterium
AATACGCTTCTTCATGGGGGACTCCCTCGCAAACGTGATGGGGCAATACCGCGATTGGCGGGAATCCTTGGGCTTTGTTAAAACGATGCGCAAAAAATGCGAGACCTCTCCGGAACTATGGAGACTAAAGGGCGCCGCAAACTTCTGGATATGGGACGACAACGCAACAAGTCGCTTGTATGGCCGGCCCAAAATTGCAAATCCCGCGCCGCGCAATGTCCGCAAAATAGCAGAGGAAATGCTTGAATTGGGGATAGACAGGGTTCTATGGAACAACTTCGAGGACGAAAGCCGCGAAGACTGCGAATATTTAAAAAGTCTCGGTTTTCTCGTAGGCACCTACGATATTTACCGCGATGTTTTGCCCGCGGACATTGTCCACAAAATTATTCCGGAACGTGTAAAACTAAGCGCTTTCCGGACAAAATTCTGGCCCGATATAGTGGCCACTGACGAGTCCGGAAAAATGTTAAATGCATGGAAAGTGCATGGACTTGACGGCAATCTTTATTCCCAACACCGGGTTTGCGACATTTCCGCCCTTGAATTAACAAAGATAAACGTCCCCGCAAAGATTGCAAAAGTTCCATACACCGCCAGGCTAATAGACGTGCAGGCGGGGACGCCTCCTATGGAGTGCTACAACCCAAAACATCCGGCAACAAGAAGCGAATCTGGGAAATACGTGGATATTCAAAATGAATTTCTCAAGTCTTTGGGTCTCGTTGTGGGAGTAGAATGCGGGCACGAATGCCATGTTGCCCATTACGACTATACTGAGGGCATGCGCAGCCCGGCAAAATTAAGAAATCCGCAATCGGGCAGAAGAATGACCCATTCGTACAAACGCAGCGAGGTATCCGAAAACTTTGAAAAATACATGTTTAATCCGGAATACAGAATTCCGCTATGGGAGTTGGCATATCACGACTGCGCTGTTAACTACTGGTATTGGGGCGACAGCTCCTGCTGCTGCCCCGACCTAATGTACAAAGCCGATCTATTTGACGCCCTATATGCCTACCCTCCCATTTACAGCCTTGATGTGAGCCATTGGAACAAGCTAAAGGAGCGCATAGCAAAATCCTACAAGAGGGCCGCCGCGGTGGCGAGAAAGGCAGGCTTTGAAAAAATGACAAACTTCGAGTACCTGACTCCGGACAAAAAAGTCCAGCGGACAACATTCGCCAATGGCGTAAGGGTAACCGCAAATTTCTCGGACAGGGACTTCCCTACGCTCGACGGAAAAGTTATAGCCCCTTGGGATTACATAGTAGAACGGCAATAGTATCCGCAAAAGGCGCATGCCAGAAAACATAATGGCGAAATTCCATTAGAATTCCGCTCTTATGTTGTACATATTCTGCTGCAATTGGCGCGAGGCTTCGGCCATTTCGTAAATCGGGGTGTCGCACACATCGACCAAACCGCATGAAAAATTCTCGCCGTCGCCGGGCCTTCCGCTTGTAACTTGGTCGCACCATCTGAACCAGTGGGCCCCGACTATGGACGGATTTTTCAATGCTCCGTTTATATAGCTTTTAAACGCCTCCACCCTCTCTTCTATGGTATTGTAAATTTTCAATGCGCCGCCGAAGGGCCCCCTGTCGAGATTTCCGAAATGAAACTCGCCTATGATGACGGGCACATCACGCGATCCCTCGGGAAGGGAAAATTTTTCAACGCTTTCCCTGTACAAATTAAACGACAGCACATCGCAATAGTAACTTGCAACGCGTACAAGAAGATCGTTATTCGACGAGAACCTGCAGCCCATATACAACTTCCCCGGAGCAAGCTCTGCCAGAGACTTTTTGCATGTGGAAAAATATTTTTCATAAAATAATTTTTCAAACTCCCGCATATCCTCCATTGCCTGTTCGCCCTTTGGCGCGAAAGTCGTGTTTGACATAAGGGCGTCCCAATCCGCAAACTTCGCCCCCCATGCCTTATTCAGCGCGTCTATGCTATTGTTATATTTACAACGCAAGAGCTCTCCAAACACCGCCTTAGAGGCGAGGCTTGGAGACGATACCAACACCGCGCGCGCAATGGCAGAAGGATTTGCCGGCCAAGGCGGTTCGTTGTCTATATAGACTCCGAAAGAATATGGGGAATTTAAGAGTTTGCTTTTCCTCTTAAAATTAGCGAGGGTGCTCTTCTCAAATTCCGGATCAAAGAAGTCTTGAATACGCTTATGGGAATTGCCCATTTTATAATTAATAATCGGAACTTTTCCTCCGCCACTTCCTATGACGCAGGCAAAAGGAATCTTTACTAAGAGCGCCATATTTTCGGCGGGCCAGCCTAAGCTATTAAAGCCCCATTTCCGCAAACGCTCGTTGACTAAAAGCGGATATGTTGTCTCTAAAGCGCCCTCACCGTATTTCAATTCTATATTCTTCTTCTCAAAAATATAAACATTTAAAAGCTCCTTTGAGGGATTCTTCCAATTAAGAACTTTTATCCGGTGCTTGTCTTTTGGAATTTCGTCAAAATACTTTATGCGCTCCCCGTCAAACGGAGTTCCTTGATACAATCCCACCGCATTCACCCCGAGAGACCAAAACAAGTTTCCTTCTGGAGTTATAAAATACCATTTCCCCTTAACTTTCTTAACCCGGAAATTCTTCGATTTGCCAAAATTTAGCTTTTCATCTACAAGCCCGCCCCACGAGTCCCTATTTGGGATTTCACCTATGCTATCCAAGTATTTGCGTTCCTCTGAAGCGCGAAGCTTCATGTCGTCTAAACTGTGAACTTTATCCTTCCATTCCTTATGTTTAAACTGGCCGAATTTGTCGACGAACGGGAAAAACTTCTCCTTTGTAATTTTTCCGAACTCCGGATTAAAGGCGAAATATCCGTTGTAAATAGGGTTCCTTTTTATCCCTACAAAAGCGTCCTCCTTCAAAAGCCAAGGCTCTATGTGGGACAAGGGAAAGCGTTCGAGCTTAAAGTTGCTTATCTCGATTGAGCCGCCGGCAATGCGCTCGGTAAGAACAAAGCGGCATCTGATTGAGGGAATGTCGGGGAAAATTGCCTCGGCCTGATAATGCCCTTTCTCTCCATCGCGCATTCCGAAGAACCTTCCCCCAAAACGCGTAAAGTTTCCCTTTATTGCCCCGTCAAAAACTGCGAAAAAACCTTCTCCCTTAACGTTTGCGCGCAATATGCGATAGTCAAATGACACCTTATAGCGGAATCCGGGTTTAAGCGTTCCGGTCTTCGGATATGAAAATATTTGTGGATAATCCTTCTCACCCGCAGTATCAACTGTCATAAAGCCGTCCCCGAAAGACACGCATGAAGTTTTTATTTTTCGGGTCTCTTTCTCCTCTATTATTCTAAAATTACGAAAGACCCTATCCGCAACAGAAGGGCCATTGAAATTTTCCTCTATAACCATCTCCGCGCGCGCAACTAAAGCGAAAAAAAACAACAACAATATACAGCAATTTCTCATTCGGGCTTTTGTAATAAATATCTTATGCTAATCAACAAAATTATGGAATATAAAGCCCAAAAGAAACCCGAATGAAATCCCTGCATCATGTGCATGGCGCCATAAGTTGCGCCTTGCATTAGCTGAATGCAAAAGCAAAAGTTGGCTGAAACCCATTATCGAAGAAGCTTAAAAACAAAAACGGCGCACATTAAGCGCGCCAAAAAATCTACAAGAAAAAATTGGTGGGCCGGGAGGGGTTTGAACCCCCGACCAAGCGATTATGAGTCGCCTGCTCTAACCACTGAGCTACCGGCCCTAAAAATTAAAGACAGATGTTTGGCACATTAAAGTACACAAGGCAAGAACATTTTTTTATTGTTAAAAATTTTATTTGGACTTTTATCAATTACCGAAAATTTTTGCGCGGAGTTTCCCCTGCTTATAGCATTCCACCAGAATCCGACCATTCAAGGCGTTTACTTCCTAATTTTAAGCGTAAAACATTTCAAATCTGGCAATACACGGCCATAAGGGCTAATAAGGCAACATTACAATGTCGGCAGATATCATAGCAAACTACATAGGAACTTTTGCGGCTTATTCGCAAAGCTACCCCCTACTATTTTGTTTATTTATTTTCATATTCATGACCATAGAAAGCTCGTTTATACCTTTCCCAAGCGAGGCGGTAATGATACCTTCGGGATTTCTCGTGGCAAGATACGAAATGCTGACGTCGTCGCACGGGGCAGATTTACTGATCATAATTGCAATAGGCACTCTCGGATCACTTGCCGGGGCGTATATAAACTACTGGCTCTCGGACTATCTTGGGCGACCATTCCTTCATAAATACGGCAAATATTTCTTCTTGAAAGAATCCGCTCTCAACAGGGCCGAAGAGATATTTAGGGAATATGGGGAGGTTGTAACCTTCGTATGCAGGCTATTGCCTGCCATAAGGCAACTGATTTCCATACCTGCCGGTTTATCGCGCATGAATTTTGCGAGATTCTCATTGTTTACCGGGCTTGGGGCGGGAATATGGACGGCCATACTTGCGGGTGTTGGATATTATTTCGGATATCTCACCGACAATCTGAGCTACAAAGACATGATGGTGTCGGGAATGAAAATCATAAACGAACACTACGCATGGATACTCGCGGCCCTCGCCCTATTTGTGGCGGCGTATTTCTATGTGCACAAAAAGATTATGGGCGAAAAAAAATCGGGCGAATAATTTTTGCGCAACGCAAATATATCACCAATTAAAAGATCAATACGCGCGTGCGCCTAATGCGCGGAGCCCATAATAAAAGTTTGACTATGACGCGCGCGAATGGGATATTTATCCCTTGACCGTTTTTTTTGAAGATGAGCGACATTTCAAAAGCATACAATCCGTCGGAAGTTGAGGACAAGTGGTACCGCACATGGGTGGAATCGGGCTGCTTTAAGGGCGAAACGCGCAATTCGAACGCGCCGCATTACTCCATAGTAATACCTCCGCCCAATGTAACGGGCGTGCTGACAATGGGGCATGTGCTCAATAACACCATTCAAGACATACTTATACGCCGCGCCAGGCAGGAGGGGAAATCGGCCGTATGGATTCCCGGAACAGACCATGCCGGCGTTGCGACGCAAACAAAGGTGGACGCCTATCTCCGCTCGGAAGGCACATCCGCCCGCGAATTGGGAAGAGACAAATTTATAGAGAGGGCGAAAGCCTGGCGCGACAAACACGGAGGTATAATAATAGAGCAGCTAAAAAAGCTCGGCGCCTCTTGCGATTGGTCGCGGCTCGTCCACACGCTCGACGACGACTATTCAAAAGCCGTTCTCACCGCCTTTGTGGAGCTCTTTAAGAAGGGGCACATATATAGGGGCAAACGCATGGTAAACTGGTGCCCTGTGAATCTGACAGCCCTGTCCGACGAAGAAGTGCTGATGAAGCCCTGCAAGAGCAAGCTATATAAAATGCGCTACGAAATAGCTGAGGAACCCGGCAGATTCGTAGAGATATCGACCACCCGCCCTGAAACAATAATGGGCGATACCGCCGTTGCCGTGAACCCAGACGACGACAGATACCGCAATTTAATAGGCAAACATTGCTGGCGCCCATTTCCGAGAGCGAAAATCCCCATTATAGGGGATTCATACGTGGACATGAAATTTGGAACGGGTGTATTAAAGGTAACCCCCGCCCACGACCCTGCCGACTTTGAAATAGGGCAGCGCCACAATCTCGAAATAATAGACGTGATGAATCCCGACGGCACAATGAACGAGCTTGCCGGGCCGGATTTTGCGGGAATGGACAGGTTTAAAGCCAGAGACAGGGCGGTTGAAAAGCTCAGGGAATTGGGACTCCTAATCAAGGAGGAAGACTACGAAAACAATGTGGGATATTCAGAGCGCGGAGGAGTTCCAATAGAGCCCCGGCTTTCTGACCAGTGGTTCTTGCGCTATCCGAAGATAAAAGAGGCAAAAGACGCGGTGGAATCGGGCGCCATAAAATTTTGGCCGAAGCGCTGGGAAAAGACATATGCGCACTGGCTTGACAACATAAGGGACTGGTGCATAAGCAGGCAAATATGGTGGGGGCACCGCATTCCCGTGTGGTATAGAAAGGGAGTGGAAAATCCGGACATTCACAATCCCGAAGAAGTCCATGTCAGCGTTGATGGCCCATCTGACAAAGAAAATTGGGTTCAGGACGAAGACTCCCTCGACACATGGGCGAGCTCGTGGCTATGGCCATTTGCAACAATGGGCTGGCCCGATAAAAATAAGATGAAAGAGTTGGGAATGGAATATTTCTATCCCACAAGCGACCTCGTTACGGGGCCAGACATCATATTTTTCTGGGTTGCGCGCATGATAATGGCAGGGCTTGAATTTCTCCCCGGCACAATGAGCAGCCGCATTCCGTTTAAAAACGTGTACTTTACCGGCATAATACGCGATATGCAAGGGCGCAAGATGTCAAAAAGTCTGGGAAATTCACCGGATCCGCTTGAAATAATAGCAAAATACGGATCCGACGGCTTGCGCTTTGGAGTCATGAACTGCGCCCCTCAGGGTCAGGATATATTGTTTAGCCAAGAGCGCGTTGAGATTGGAAGAAACTTCTGCAACAAGCTCTGGAATGCCTGCCGCTTCAGGAAGATGTCGGGAGACTTGGCGGACAATTCATCGATAGCGGCTATATGCGCCCGCATTGACACAAACATGCTCGACGCCGACGACCACGCAATTCTTTCAAACCTGCTTGCAAGCGCCGAGCAAGTGCGCCGCGATTACGAATCGTATCAATTTAACTCAATTACGCAAAATCTCTATTCGTTTTTCTGGAACGACTTTTGCGGATGGTATCTTGAAGTCTCGAAATCGCGCATGGGATACGCCAAGGCGAAGCGGACCGTATTGGCAGTGCAAGATTTGTGCTTAAGGCAAACACTGCTTCTACTCCACCCATTCATGCCATTCATCACCGAAGAACTCTGGCACCAAATGGGCTACGGAAAAGACGGAGAGTTTATTCAGAATGCAAGCCCCGAATTTGCCGACGAGCTTGAAAAGTCCGGAATTGCCATAGACGAAGATTCCGCCGCAAGCGTCGCCCTGCTAAAGGATTTTGTTACAAAAGCGAGGGCACTTAAAGCGCAATGCGCCCAAGGAACAAAACGCGACAGCATGCTCGGATTTATCCCAGCAGACGACCACGCAAAAATGCTTCTCGAAAACAATATTGACAAACTAAAGAAGCTTGTTGGCGCTCAAGAAATATCAATGGCTTCCGATTCCGGGAATTCTCCCGCTTTGCTCTCAGATATGGGAACAATATTTATAAACGCCTCCGAAGTCGTGTCCGACGGGGCCGAAAGGAAAAAAATGCTGAAGGAGCGCGAAAAGCTCGAGGGTTTTGTGAAATCCACTTTAGCGCGCCTCGGCAATCCGAATTTTACCGCTAAGGCGCCGAAAGAGGTTGTAGACGGGGCAAAGAGGCAGCTTGCGGAGGCGAAGGCAAAAATAGAGGAAATTGACAGGCTTCTCAAATAGTAAAAAACTTCGCGGGCGTATTTTTTCGGACAAAAACGGACTTTGCGCCCGCAAGGTTGCGCTTAAAAGTTGCAATTGCCCAATTTTTTCAAGCGCGCGCATTTCGATAAACCGAAACTATTTTTACATATCCACGCAATAAATCCGCCAATATTCAAAGAGCTTGCCTATCCGATAAAAAAGTTCCCTTAACAGAAAATAGCATAAAAGCATTGCCTTGAATTGTTATTTTCCTATTGTTTCCAACATTGAATTGTTTTGCGCACAGATGAACTTTATAAGGCTTAAACCCATATTGCTAAAGAGAATTTGGGGAGGCCATGCCCTGCGCGAGGAATTTTCAAGAATGCTTCCGGAATCGGACGCAATAGGGGAAAGCTGGGAGATATCCGACAGGCCGGAGGCGTGTTGCATAATTGAAGGCGGAAGATTTTCCGGCATGAGCCTGCGCGATGCCATACGCGAAAATTCAGCGTATATCATGGGGCCCGGCTGGAATCCGGATAAGAGATTTCCCATACTTGTAAAGTGGCTCGACGCCTCCTCCACGCTGAGCGTTCAGGTTCATCCCGACGAAATCGCGGCGGAGCTCTTGGGAGGCGAAAGCAAAAGCGAAAACTGGTATGTATATAAAGCCGACAAGGACGCGAAAATCGTCGTCGGTTTAAAGAGGGGCGTAACTCCGGAACTCTTTGAACATTCGCTCGACAGCGAGCATCTTAAAGGCCTGCTTGACATAAGGGCTGCGCGCGAGGGAGATTCCATATTGATTCCCCCTGGATGCCTGCACGCAATAGGCGGAGGCATTTTAATTTTGGAGATACAGCAGAATTCCGATACCACTTACCGGGCTTTTGACTGGAATAGGCTCGACAGCGACGGCAAGCCGCGGGCGTTGCACATTCGCGAGTCCATGAAATCGATAAACTTTGGGCTCCCCGTCCCCCACACTCTGAAAACCGGCGACGACGATTTGGAAATATGCAGATGCAAGCAATTTAGCATAAGGGTAATGAACCTGCCAGAAGGGAGCAAATTCTCATTTGAAGCCATGCGCCAGCCGCGAATACTAAGTGTAGTCCGCGGCTCGATAAAGTCGTCATGCGGAGGAGAATTAAGGCTGTCGGAGAGCGCCATATTGCCATATGCCCAGGCTCAAAACTTTGAAGTTGTGCAAAGCGCGAAGTTGCTTCTAACCGAAAATTTCTCAAATGGCTGAAATTTTAGCAATGCCACAATTATTGGAAGATAAATGAATATCGACATACCCATAGCAAAGCCTATCGATGTTTCAGAATGCGCTGTGTCGGCAAATAAAAAGTTAAATGCCGTAATAAACTGGCTTAAAGAAAAGGAATATGAGAATCTGGCTCCCGGCAAGACTGAAATAATGCCGGATACTTTCGCCATTTTGGGAGAAAGCAAGCTGCGCGAAAAGTCGGACGCAAAATTGGAGTCGCATAAAGTTTACACGGATCTGCAATATATTATAGACGGTGAGGAGTCTTTTGGAATTAAACCGGTGTCCCAATGCGAAAATATCTTGAAACACTACGATGCCGAACGCGACATATGCTTTTACTCCGACGAATTTGAAAATATTCAAACCCTGCGTGCCGGACAGTTTATAATATTGCCGCCTGATTGCGCGCACGCGCCTCTGATAGGGCTCGGAAGCGTCAAAAAGTGCATTGTAAAAATCCGCCTATAATCCGTGCAATTTTGCGGCGAAACATACCGCGCGCAGTGCGCGCGCAAAAATTTGAAACTTCGCAAAACGAAACTGTGCTCAACAAAAAATTTTTAATCCGCAATCTGGGCAAGCTGTTCCGCCGTACTGAGAGCGTTCAGGCATATTAGGAAGTCCTCTTTTTTTGCCGGAGGATTATTTTCCAACTTAATTTTGAGATTTTTTAAACCTTCCGCGCACTTTGCAATTCCGGCCTCGCTCCTATGAACACCCGCATAAGTATCCAAAAGCTCGCCTATGCCTTTTAAAATGGCCATAGCCGATCCGTCTCCCTCGGGAATGTTTTTTAGGAAAGTCTCGCACTCGGCGCCTATGTCCTGATTGGAGGCTTTATATGCCGCCGCTGAAATTCCGGCTGCCCTTCCAAACACAAATATCTCAAGCCCCGCATTTCCGCCTATGCGATCCCTGCCGTGTATGCCCCCGCAAGCTTCTCCGGCGGCAAACAAACCGGGAAGGGAAGTAGAGGCGTCAGAGGATATTTTTATGCCGCCGAGCGTCGTATGCGCTGCAGGTTTTACTTCAACTCTAAGATTTTTATAGTCCGCCGAAACGGGTCTCAGTTTTTTATAATATTCGGGATATTTAGACTTAAAAATCGACTCTTCAACACCGGAAAAATCAAACCACACGCCCCCGTGCCCGCAATCTCCGCCGTCTGCCACAGCCGCAGTAATAAGCTCTGCAAGCCCACGCTTCGCTGGCATGGAGACACCGGGCTTTAGCACTTCCCGCCCGCGCGAATCGATAAGCTTTGCGCCCTCGAACAGCATTGTTGTTATTATGGGAAAGCCGCGAAACTTTTCCGGATAAACCGTTACGCAAGGTTCAAACTGAACCCTCTTCATGCCAGTCAATTCCACTCCGGCATCGAGAGCCAATGCGTAGCCGGAACCTTGAAGGGACTTTGTCCACGTTGAAAATCCGTATAACCCCGCCGCGCCGCCCGTAGTGAGAATGACACCCGGCACGCTATATGCAACCGCCCCGCCATTTTCAAAGCCCAAAGCTCCGGCAATTCTGCCGCCTTTAACAAACAGTTTTACTATTCTGGACTTTCTGAACTCCACCTGCGGGCATTTTTTCAGCTCCGTGCGGTATTTTTCAATGGCAGCTTTCCCAGTAACAGTCTTATAGTGCACAACCCGGTGAAAGCTCGACCCGAGTGAACGCAGCATATCGTAAGAACCGTCGCATTTGCGGTCGAATTTTATTCCGTCGGACTCAAGGCTCTTTGCAATATCTTTGGCGTCGGAGCAAAGGCGCCTCACAAGGGCGGGATCGTTTTCACCATTGCCGGCGCGCATAGTGTCTTCAACGAAACAATCTACAGAGTCTTTGGAATCCATGGGAGCGCACAGGCCCATCACCTCCGTAGAAGCGCAGCCTCCCAAATCCGCTATTACAAGCTTCTTTTCGGGAGCAAGCTCAGTTATTGTCAAGGCGGCTTTCAATCCGGATAATCCGCCGCCGACAATCAGAACGTCGCTTTTTACAGAGCTTATTCCCATACCGCACCTTTTGCAAGCGAACCCACATTTTTTGAGAATAAGCGCAAGAACGGCGGATATTTGTCTTTTGGGAACTCCCACTTCCACTCTTTTTTGCGGGCTGAAAGCTCTTCTGGGGCAACAAGTATGTCGAGTTTGCGGGAATCCAAATCTATGTCAATTATATCGCCGTTCCTCACCAAGGCAAGAGGCCCTCCTAAGCCGGCTTCAGGCGATACATAACCTATGCTTAAGCCGCTTGAAGCTCCCGAAAACCTGCCGTCCGTAACAATGGCAACAGATTTGTCCAACCCCCTGCCCTTGAGCTCTTTTTGGAAAGTGTATGCTGTTGTTCCAAAGCGCGCCTTTGGCCCCAAATACCTTATTACAGCTACTTCCCCTCCTTTTATTTCGTCGGCGCGCAAGGCTTTCATCGCGTCCTCAAGCGAATCGAATACCCTTGCCGGGCCCGAGAATTTGCGCATTTTAGAATCAACCGCACCCGCCTTAATTATTCCGCCTTCCGGCGCGAGAGACCCGTAAAGAACATTCAACCCTCCGCTCGACGAATATGGATTCTCCAGAGAGCGTATGACTTCGCTGTCGTAAACTTTAGCGTCGGCGTAATTTTCCGCAATAGTCCTGCCCGTTACAGTGAGGCAGTTCCCGTTTAGCTTGGGCATCAATTCATGAAATACGGCAGCCGAACCGCCTGCCCTGTCAACATCCTGCAAGTGCCACGGCCCGCTCGGAGACGCCCCCACTATTTGCGGAATATTGTTTGAGGCTTCGTCAAACATTCTCCACCACTCGCCCTCAAGCCCCGCCTCGGTTGCTACCGCGGGTATGTGCATAAGCAGATTTATAGATCCCGCCATGGCCATTGAGGCGGCTATTGCGTTTTCTATAGACTCTTTCGTTATAATGTCGCGCGCCCTTATGTTTCTTCTCAACAATTCCATGACTTGCCGACCCGCCCGATATGCGCACTGAAGCAAATCGCTGCTTGTTGCGGACATCAAAGAGTTCTCGGGAAGGGACATTCCGAGAGCCTCCGAAACCAAACACATGCTGTTGGCGGTGGTCATTATGCCGCAAGCCCCGCAGGAGGCGTACATGCCCGATACCTCCCTGTATGCCTTGTCCTTATCGTATTTGCCCTGCATGGTTTTTCCGATATGGTCGCTCAACTCTCCGTAATTTGCGCTCTTGCCGTCTAAAAACGGCATGGGCATATAGCCTCCCGTAACCATGACAGTCGGAATATTCAGGCGCGCCGCGGCCATGAGATGCCCGGGGACTATGGAGTCGCAGGTGGAAAGCATAACCATGGCGTCGAACATATTGCTCTCCACTATCAGCTCGACTTCGTCGGCTATGGAGTTTCTGCTTGGAAGTTCTATATACTTTTCATTTCCAAGAACCATGCCGTCGCACACTGCAGTTGTCATCAACTCGAAGGGAAGCCCTCCGGCCTCGCGTATGCCCTGCTTTACCCTCTCACTCAAATTGCGCAAGTGCACATGCCCGGGATTATACTCGTTCCAAGAATTTACCACCGCCACTATGGGGCGGTTAAATTCCTCCTCCGTATATCCCATGCCGCGAACCAGTCCTCTGCGGCATTCGCGGGCGAGACCGTATTTCCAATTGCTGCGGCAAGATTTCAATATGTCGTTTTCCATGTTTGTCTGTGCTTTTTACCTGCCTATCATGATGTCGAGAACGCCGTCTATGCTCTGGCCTCCGTCAACCACAAAAGTCTGGCCGGTAATAAAACGAGTCTTTTCAACATCCGCCAAAAACAGTATCATCGGGGTGATGTCGTCCACGCAGCCGAGGCGCCCTACGGGAATTTTGCGCTTAAACGCCTCCATTTCGTCCTCCGAATAGCGATACGACAACTTCGTCATTATAAAACCGGGCGCTATGCTATTGATGTTTATGCCATCTTTGGCTATTTCGGCCGCGAGAGATTTTGTAAACATGTTTAAGCCTGCTTTTGCCGCGCAATAAGGAAGCGCCTTGCGCTTCACATAAGTCACTATGCTGTGCACGGAGCTTATGTTTATTATGCGTCCGGGACATTTTTTTGCAAGCATGTCGCGCACGGCTATTCTCGAGCAATACGCAGCGGCGCTCAAATTGAGGTTTATCTGCGAATCCCAATAGCTCATCGGCATGTCGGCAAATCCGCCTTCGGGCATTTTCAGCGCGCCTCCGGCATTGTTGACAAGCACGTCAACACTGCCGAAATCGGATATGAACTTCTCCATCATCTCCTCGCACTGCGCGCAACTTCCCACGTCTGCGCGGTACACCTCCGATTTCATTCCGAACTCTCTGACCTTTGCCGCGGTAGCCTGCGCGCCTTCCTGATCTTTGAAGTAGTTTACTCCAACATTATAGCCTTCTTTCGCGAAGGCGATTGCAGCCGCGGCTCCTATGCCGTGGGAAGAGCCTGTTATAATAACATTTCTTGCCATCAATTTGATTCCTTGTCTATATTATTTAAATCGTGTATGATTTATTTTTAATGTATATCTGCTCAATGTTTGTAAATGTAAAGCTTAATTTTAAAAAAACCGACGCCTGCATTTGCTGTGTCTCAAAAGAACTTCTCATAAGCCATTCTTACTCCTCCAAGAGCCGACTGCAAAGATCCCAAGGTGCTTAAGCCTATCTCAAATCTGCTCATGCGCTCTTGCGGAAGAACATTTTCCAAAGCCTTCAGCGTCTGTTTGAATAAAAAGCCGTCCTTCCTGCATTGGCCGCCGTAAAATATGAGGGCGTCTGGAGAATAAAGCTGAATCATGCTGGCAATTCCCACCGCGTTGTACGAGGCTGCAGTCGTTAAAATATCAATAGCTTCGGGATACCCGTTTTCGGCCGCGTAATCGAGAGCCGCAGCACTGTGCAGCTCAGGCCTGTCGGGAATCTTCTCCCGCGCGACGGCAGCCAGATATTCTCCGCCAGAATACGACTCCAAACAACCTCTAAAGCCGCACGTGCATATATGCTGGTTGCCGGGAATAAGCATGTGCCCTATATATCCCACCGGACACCTCGGCTGGCTGACCAGCAAGTGGCCGTTGGAAATAACGCCTGAAGCTATGCCGACGCCAAGCCCTACAGTAACAAGATTGGAATGCCCCCGCCAACGCCCGAAATGATATTCCGCAAGCACGCCGGCCGAAGCAGCTGTAACAACTGATACCGGCACTCTCGCATATTTTGCCAATACTCCCCCCGCCGGGAGGTTGGTCCCCCACTTCACTCCCCAGTTTCCTCCGGACACAATCACTCCCGTCTCATGGTCGACGTTTCCGGAAACAGACATTCCCACTCCCTTGAGCCTGCCCCTATCCATGGGAGCTTCGTTTACTATGGTGTCGAACACCCAGCGCAGCCAGTCGAAAAACCTTTCCTCTCCGCTGTAATATGGGGTAGGAATTTCATTCTTATATATCGTGTTAAAATTGAGATCGCAAACAAGCATGCGAGTGCGGCTGGCTCCCAAGTCTATGCCTATGAAATACGCCGAAGCGGGATTTATGCAAATGGGTATCATAGGCCTCCCCCGTCCCGAAGGCTCCTGTTTGCGCGCAAATAAATAACCTTGCGCAACAAGGGAATCTACAATTTTGCACATCGTTCCCCACGACACCCCCGTGCGCTTTTGAATGTCTTTCTTTGAGAAGCCGGTTTGGCCTTCCCTGACAGCGTCTGATATTATAACCGTGTTTCGCATTAAGCTCCGGCCCTCAAATGGGCGTTTACAGTGAACATTGGCAGAAATATAAATGCAGGCATATGCCCTCCCATATGCCTTATGAGCTCTATTGCAAGCTCCGGCAGCTCAACTATCCCGCGCGACTTAAAATCGCGTATTAATGCATGGTAAGTTTCGGTTAAATAGTAGCATGTATCAATATACCAGCGCGCATTCTCTTTCCCCAGCGCAAATTCGCCGCACGGCAGGTAGTCGTGCCCGGCTATAATGTTTTCGGGAGCAAGCTCTTGAAGGCGCCGTATGGAGTTGCGGTACACTTCCAAATCTTGATAAAATCCAACTCCTTGAAGAAGGGTGCCATTGGCCTGAAGGCTATCACCGCTTATGAGAGTCCGGGTCTTTTCGTCAAACCAGCATACGCAGTCGCTGTCGTGCCCCGGAGTGCAAATCAGGCGCAGGCGGCCGCCTATGAGCGCGCCGTCTTCAATTCCAAAATCCGGCTCCACGCCGCGAAGCGACGCAGACGGCGGAGGGCTGTATTTCGGGAAAGGCGCGCGTATGAGTTTGTTATATTTTAAAGGGTCGCGTATCTTGTCAAAGGACGAAGACAAAGCTCCTATTTTTGCATTTGAAATCTCTTTGAAGCGGCAATGCCCCCCCACATGGTCTCCGTGTGAATGGGTATTCAGCAAAAGAGATATGTCATCTACATTCAGCCCTTCATCTTTTAAGGCGGGAACAATACATTCGTCCACGATTTCCCTGCTGGCTCCGCTATCTATGAGAACATTCTCATCTGCCCTTATCAAAATAACGCCGCTCCACGAACCGCAAAAAGGCGTCTTCAACAGTTTTATTCCGGGAACAATTTCCTCAAACTTTAACATATTTGAAATTCTCCTTGACAAAATTCTCCGTCTATATTTCCATCTAAAAATCACATTTGATTTAAATCAAGAAAATTATTAAAAAAAAATTGCGATGTCTTTAAAAACTGTAACCGTTCATGAGAACCGCTATGCGGATTCCGTTACTCTGATGGGCATATTGGACGCCGTAAAGAGAAGGGATTCCGTAAGCTTAGCCGAAGTTCAAATGGGAACTCCAGCAAATATTGAAGCAATGAGGGAATTGGGCTTTGAAATTCCCGCGTCGGCCGGACCGAACGACCTAATAGTTGCGATAGAAGCCGACACTGAAGCGGCCTTAAAAGACGCCCACGAAGACGTAATGAACCGGCTAAACCGAAAGGGGGGCAGCAGCGACGAGACTTTCAACTCCATAGACGAAGTCGACACCTCCGACGGCTGGAACCTATGCCAAATATCCCTCCCCGGCGAATACGCCGCCGACGAAGCGGCCAAGGCCATAGAAAAAGGAATGGACGTTTTCATATTTAGCGACAACGTCTCTATTGAAGATGAGCTTCGCCTAAAGAAACTCGGCGCAGAAAAAGACGTATTGGTAATGGGTCCGGATTGCGGAGTTGGGTTTTTAGACGGAACGGCTCTTGCCACAATGAGCATTGTCGACGAAGGCCCCATAGGAATAGTTGGAGCCTCGGGAAGCGGAGCGCAGGAAGTGGCGTGCATAGTGGAAAAGGCAGGCTCCGGAATATCTGCCTTAATTGGAACCGGCGGGCGGGACCTATATCCGCAAATCGGCGGCTTGTCCATGCTCAAGGGCATGGAGCGCCTGGCGAAAGACGGGGATACGAAAGTCATAGTGCTTGTCTCGAAATTGGCCGATAGGGCGGTAATGGACAAAGTTCTATGCAGCGCCGATAAGATATCAAAACCGGTTGTTGCAATATTCTTGGGCGCGGACGAAGCACTCTTTGCCTCGCACAAGGTACATCCGGCGTTCAGCCTTGAGGAAGCTGCGCTCAAGGCGCTTGAGCTCTGTTCAATATCATGCGGAAAATTTGCGCTTACATCAGACAAGATAGCGCAAATAGTGGAATCTGAGATGAAGAAATTTTCGGCGCAACAAAAATACATGCGCGGAATATATTGCGGCGGAACTTTTGCCGAAGAATCCTTAATTTACCTAAAGGAGCACAATCCGGAATCGGAACTCTACTCCAATTTAAACACGCGTTATGCAAAACGCCTTGAAGACCATCTTGTAAGCCGCGGGCATGCCTTAATAGATTTGGGCTCCGAGGAGTTTACATTAAACGCACCTCACCCAGTATTCGACCCTGAATTGAGATTGAAACGCTTTAGGCAGGAGGCGGCAGATCCGGAAACCGCCGTAATACTTCTCGATTTCATAACGGGACCCGGCGTCCATGAAAATCCGATATCGCCCTTTGCGGAAGCTTGCGCGGAAGCGTTAAAGGCGCGCAGCGAAGCCCTGGCTATAATAGCGTCTATATGCGGTTCAAAGAACGACCCCCAAGACATATCCAAATGCGCAAAAGAACTTGAAGACGCCGGAGTGATACTGACGGGAAGCAACCATCAAAGCACGCTGCTTGCAAGCGCATTTATGCGCGCGCTCGACGAAAGGAAATAACCCCATGAAAGACAAAAATTGCAAGTGCAAAAAACTGAAAGTAGTAAACCTCGGGTTGCAGACCTTCGCGGAATCCCTGCGGCGCCAAGGCGTAAAGGTTGCGCAGATTAACTGGCGCCCGCCTGTCAAGCTCGACAAGGAGATGAAAGACTTGCTCGACTCGCTTTTATAACAGAAAATACATAATTATGGGAATCAAAGAAAAAATCGAAAAGGCAAACGAAAAGGCCGTCAGCGAACTTATCGACGCCAATCCCGTGTGGGTCGACATACTTCCTGCCGGCGAAGTAATAGACGGATTGGAGCCGAATATGATTCTCCATTCCGGCCCGCCTATAGAATACAAGGACATGGTGCCACTCCACAAGCGCGGAATGGTAAGCGGAGCTCTATTTGAAGGCCTGGCCAAGAGCGAAGCCGAAGCGGTTGCAAAACTTGAAAGCGGAGAAATAAAAGTCAGCAGCGCGCTCGACCACAACACCGTTGGGGCGGGAACAGGAATTATAACATCGTCGGTTGCGATGATGGTTGTAGAAAACAAAAAGACCGGCGTGCGCGCGGCAACCTTCCCTGCGGAAGGGCCTTTCCAGGGCGGACTGTGCGGTTGGGGTTTATACACGGAAGATATTGCCGCAAATTTGCGCTACATGAAAAACGAGCTCTTTCCCGTCATGCGCGAACTTTTGCACAAACGCGGAGGGCTGCCAATCAAGCCCATACTCGCCGAAGGCATGCAGATGGGTGACGAGAACCACACTCGCCAAAGCGCCGCAGATTTGATATTTAACACCCAAATCCTGCCCGACCTGTTCCGCATGGACATAGACAAGCCCACCTTGCTAAAAGTCATGGACTACATAGTGCAGACTCCGCGCTTCTTCCACTGCTACGGCCAGGGCGCAAGCATGTCGGCTCTCTTGTCTGCAAAGGGAACTCCATATTCAACGATGACGGTCGCCTTCGGAGGCAACGGAGTGGAATTCGGCATCAAAGTTGCCGGAATGGGCGACGAATGGTTCACCGCTCCCGCAATGATGATGAAGGGTCGCTATACATCATCAAAGTTTAGCGAGAAGGACCAGCTGCCTTGGATAGGCGACAGCTGTGTTGTGGAGTGCGCCGGACTCGGCGGCATTGCCGCCGCGGCAAGCCCCATTGTTTGCAACCTCAGGGGAATGAAGCTTAAAGACGCCATAGCGCTAACGCGCGAAATGCAGCAAATATGCATAAGCTCCAATCCCAACTATCCCATACCAAACCTCGACTTCGATTTTCTCCCATGCGGAATAGACATTCGCAAAGCCATAAAGACCGGCATAACTCCGGAGATACACGGCGGAATGTTCAACCACGAAGGAGGCCTTATAGGAGCCGGAAGCGCGCGAATCCCCATGATGTGCTTTGAAAAAGCGCTAAAGGCATTCGCGGCAAAATATCGCGAGTAACGCATAACTGGCAAAATTTTCCGCGCCCAGATTTAATTTCTATGAAAGCAATAATAGCCGTAGAAACGCGCCTGGGACCGGATTTAAAGAATGCGCCCGCCCTAAGGGGCCGGGTGCATTCTGTTTTCAGCCGCTCATTCAACGTCGCTTTTGGAGACGAAATTCTAACGGTGCATGCCGATGGGCAAAGCGGAATTCCCGACTCTCTGCTTCTGAAACCGGAAGATTTTGCTGGACTTCGCACGGAAGCTTTTGAATGCGCATTTTGGACTTCGAGCGGCCTGCTCTTAGACGGCACAAAAATAGATACCGCTTCGGCACCAGACAAGGGCAACTTTTTTGGATCCGAATTTGTTGCCGCATCAAAGCCGGAAATTGTGGAACGCATCCATTCCATCGGCTTCTGCCACAAGCTCGAAGGCAAGGGAGATTCAATATCCCGAGACATAGCCGCATGCCTTGCAAAAGGGAATCTTGCATCTTGCGAAAAATTGCTGGCAAAGGCCATAGGCCTCGGGCCGGGACTCACGCCTTCAGCCGACGACGCAATACTGGGAATTGCCGCCGCCGCCTTCAGATATTTCGCGGATAAAAATATTCCCACTAAATTTTCCCAAGCCGCATACCGGATATCTGAAAATCGCACAAGCGACATAAGCCGCAAATACCTTAAATGCGCCTCCCAGGGCAGATTCGCAATTCCGCTCATAAGAGTTGTTGATTCGCTCCTTTCATCCGGCGCGCAAGTAGACTACCAAGCGCTTGCCAAACTTCTTGCATCGGGCCACTCTTCGGGAAAAGACACGCTGCGCGGCGCAATATTGGCGGCAGAAGCGCTTGCAGCCCCCGACACCTACGGAATTAACGACGCTTAAAGACGCAAAAAATTCAACAATGGTGAATTTTTTTTGGCAAATAGAAATTTGACGCGCCAAAACGCGCAATGTTATTTTTCTGCCATGCTTTTAACATTTGGAGAAATAATGCTTAGAATATCAACCCGGGAACCGCTGACGCTGAGCCAGATATTGCCCGGAACAGTGGAGGCCACTTTCGGCGGCGCAGAATCGAATGTTGCATTCTCATACTCGCGGCTCGGGGGGAAATCCTCGTTTCTTACGGCGCTTCCCGACAATAAGGTTGCAAAAGCCGCTATGGCGCAACTGAAATCGCAGGACGTCGACGTATCGGGAGTAAAATATGTGAACGGCGGCCGAATGGGAATTTTCTACCTTGAAAAGGGCGCAAACCAACGCCCGAGCTCAGTCACCTACGACCGCTCAGAATCGGCATTCTCAAAATGTCCCTTTGAAGACTCCGATTTTGAGAGGGCTCTCGAAGGCGTTTATAGGGTACATATCACCGGCATAACGCCGGCGCTATCAAAAAAGTGTTTTGAAGCCTCCAAGCGCCTCGCCGAATTGGCGCACTCAAAGGGAATAAAGCTCTCCTGCGATCTCAACTTCCGCAACAAGCTATGGAAATGGGAGAATGGCACAACTCCAAGGGAACTGGCAAGAAAATCGATGCCGGAGATATTGAAGTTTGCAGACGTGATAATAGGGAACGAGGAAGACGCCTACGATGTTCTCAACATAGCTCTTGGAAATACAGACCTCGGAGCCGGAAAGTTGGATTTGTCGCGCTACGGACAAGTTGCGCGCTCTATTGCCTGCAAATTTCCTGAAGCAAAGAAAATCGCCCTCACGCTTAGAGAGAGCGTATCTGCCGATTACAATATGTGGGGCGCAATGATGCTCGATGCAGAAAGCGGGGAAATATGCCAGGCGCCCATGTCAAACGGCGAATACCGCCCCTATGAAATCAGAGACATAGTCGACCGCGTCGGCGGAGGCGATTCCTTTGCGGCGGCGCTGCTATACGCCCTCGATATTGAAAAATTTGAAAACAATTACGATACTCTCGCATTCGCGGTGGCGTCGTCGTGTTTAGCCCATTCAATATTCGGGGACTATAACTACGCGACGAAATCAGATGTGATGTCGCTTATGAAAGGTTCCGTTTCCGGACGCGTTCAGCGCTAAGCGCTCTTGCAAATTGCAGAAATATTTTCTATGAGTTTTGCCGATGAATAAAAAAGCCGGCAAAACCAAGCGCGTTAAGTTGATATCGTCGCTGTCCAAGGGATTAAAGATAATCGATATTCTCACGCCCGTAGAAAAGGGTTTCAAGCTAAAGGATATCGCGCGGGAATCCGGCATGGCGGCGCCGGCTCTCATTCCGTACATAAGGACGCTTGCGGCATGCGGTTGGTGCTACAGGGACGGCCGCTCAAAGCGATATTTTCTATCCCAGAAAAAAAAGGACGCCTTTGTAAACTATTCCGACGACGCCCGCTCATATATCGCCCGCGCAGCGGAAGCCCCCATGCAAAAATTGTTCAAAAGATTTAACGAAAATATTCTGCTTGCGGTGCGCCGTGCCGACAGGGTCGTTTTCTTCAACAAACTTGAAAGCCGCAGAAGCTCAAGAATCGAAGTGGACCAGCTTCCGGATTATCCCCTGCATGCAACCGCCGCTGGGCGCGCAATATTGGCTTTCGAAAATCCCGATTATATAAGGGAGTATTTATACGGGGCCAAGTATGAATTGTACACTAAATACACGATACCCAACAGGGCAAAACTTGAGGTCGAGCTCGACCTCACGCGCGAACGCGGCTACGCTTTCAACAACCGCGAGTTTGAGGATTTTATAATGGCAATTTCCGCTCCAATTTATATGGATTCATCGCCGAGGGCATCCATTACAATGCAGCTGCCGGAGTCCCGCTACACCGCAAGCGACTGCCATAAAATGGCAAAATACCTCAGGACCTGCGCCGACAGGATAAGCGACAAGCTTGCCAAACACAAGGCAATATAGCATCGGCGCAATAGACAAATCCTGCAATATCGCCAGGCATATGTTACAACGGATATCGGCTTTGCAAGCAAAGCCCGCAATAATTGCCACACACCGCAAAATGCGGACAGCACGCTTTGCCTAAGAAGCCGCTAAGCGTTATTTGCATCAAAAGCCATCGCGCGGGCGCAATCGCGGGCATAGAATAGCTTGTATATAACAAAGAGCAGCAATCCAAAAAATAGCCATACCGTAGACAGCATTGCAATTCCGAGCGACAGGCCAAAATGCGGTTTCATAATTCCCAAAACCCACGGAGAGAACGAACCGAGGCAGAAGCCCAAAAAGAGCATGATGCCGGTTGCGGACCCCCTGTATTTTACGGGGATCACATCGTAAAGCACGGGATATATATTGGCGTCGTAAAAACCGCGCCAAAATCCGAACCCCGCAAATCCGAGGAATACCCATATTATTTCATCGGAAAATCCCATGAGGGCTATAAATGGAGAGGCCAACAAGAATCCCATGCTTTGCAGCAGCACCCTGTATTGAGCCTTCTTTGCCGCGAGCTTATCGGAGAGCCAACCCGCTATCAGTATTCCGGCAAACGCCGTGATATGCGTATAGAATACAGCATTGAAACCGGCCGCAGCATTGGACATTCCGAACTTCTCCTGAAGATAAAGCGTAGACCAAGTCAGATAGCCCTGCACCACGAATATAAGCCCGGCAAAGGAGAGGGTAAGAACTATGGCAGTTGGAACGGTGAAGAATATTTTTATCGCCTCCCATAGCGAAGGCCTGCTTTTTTTACGCTCTCTCAACTGCTCAGCAGACATGGGCGCAACCTTGTCTTTAAGCCGCCACATTATAATAAATGATAAAACAAGGCCTATGGAACCGAATAAGAAAAATGCAGGCCTCCATCCCCACCTGTCCCCTATCCAACCGGCAATAAGGCCGCTTACAATTATTCCAAAGTATTGCGATGTTGTGTGAATGCTCATCGCTTTCGCCCTGGTGTCCTTATCGTGGTAATCCGATATCATTGCGTAGTTTGAGGGGGCAAAACACCCTTCGCCCAAACCGGTAGCGGCGCTTCTAAAAATTATGAACAGCCAAAACCCAGTACAAGCCCCGGAAATCACGGTGGCCGCGCTCCACAGCATGATGCTGAATACTATAATCCACTTCTTGCTGAAATTGTCCGCCAAAAAACCCGTTATGGGAAAACATATCGCCAACACCCATAAAAAGATTGTTCCAATCAGCCCCGCATCCGCCGGAGTCAGGCTTAGCGATTCCGATATTTTCTCCAACAATGTGTTATAAAGTTGGCGGTCGGCCTGATTAAACCAATAGGCAAACCACAATAGAATCAAAACCTCCCATTTGTAAAATCCGCCCTTGTTGCTCGCGTTTACAGATATATTTTCAGACATGGAAAACAAGATAAGCATATGGGGCAAATTCGCAAATATTATTTGCAAAATGCTCTTAAAAAAAACTCCCATTTTTCTGCTATTGCGGCAAAATTTGAGTTAAATATTTTCCCTGTTTTTAACAAACAAATGCACAATGCTTTTTTTAAACTTGTGATGAAAATGCGCGCCCTATATAAAAAATATCCCGCACGGGTGCATATGGAAAAAAATCGGCCTATGCAAACGCCATGGCAATCTTTGCGCAAATGTCGGAATTTCATATCGTTCCAAAACAGCTATTAAAAATGAACGCCTTTTCGCGCGCACGCGCACAACTGAACTTTTCCATATCCGCATTCGCTCGTTTCTTTATTTAGTGCATGTCGGATTTTGACTCTATCTGAAAATATTGCAGCATAATCCGCCCCAAAATAAAAATTGCGGAAATGCGCCTATTTAATTATTAAAAAAAAGAAAATGATTTAATGATTGCTCAATTTTTATGCGCATAAGATTGGAATCCTTAAATAAAAAACACTGCGGGGATTCAAATTAACAGCATCTTTTTTTACGATAATATAGAACCAACTATAATAAATTTTAACTTTATTGAATCAATATAAATCGTTTAAATAATATTTTTAATATTATTAATATATAAATTCAAACAAAAAAGGTTACACCAAATCATACTAAACTATACGGAAATACCGCCGCGCCGAAGTTTCGCCGTAGAATGCGCCCAGAAGCTGGGGTGCATTCTATGATTTCTATTCATAAATCAAAGTGGACGTTATTTCACCCACAGCAGACGAAGTTCTAAATCTTATCCAATACCCCCTGAGGTCCTCTCCGAATTTCTTTGTGAAAAGCTTTCCGCCCCTTATTGAAATTCTTTCATATTTTACCCAGAGCCCGGTGCCGTCTATGTCGACCTCCACATCAAGCTCGGTGTCGGTGTCCGAAACAACTCTCAGCGTCTTTTTATCGTAGCCCGTAAGGAGGTAAGGATCCGACACCCCGCCTTTGGGCACACTGGCTTTGTACCACGGGCTTCCTATTCCCACGGGTTTGCCGAGCTTCCAAAGATCGTCTATGACGCCCGCCCACAATGCGAACTTCCCGTCTTCGGAAACTATTATGTGCGGATTCCCTATATTCTTCGCGCTGTCGGAAATGCCGCTGAAAATCATTAAACCCCTATATGAGCAGAAATCAAAGATTTTAAAGTTGTGCGTTGCTATTGGGCGTATTTTGGCAAATCCCTGCGCGTTTACGGCTGGCAGCTCGTAGAAGGTTCCGGCGCAGTTCAGCAGATCGCGCTCGGTTGCAACCTCGCGCGCCAGGCGCGGAGTTCCAAATATGCTTTTGCCGTCATACAAAGTATTTCTCGGAAGCCTGTAACGCTTTCCCTCTTCTATTATCAGAACGGAGTCGGCGTCGTACGCTATTCCCTTGGGCTCATAGGAGCTTGCCTTGATTTTATTCGCGTCGATTTTATCGTCTCTGGCAAGTTCCATTTTGGAATTTAAAGAATATACACCAAGCCCGGAAATATTTTTGCCATTATTTTCCCATGCAAACGCGCCAAGTTTAGCCGTATTGATATCGAGCGACCTCAACAGGGCCGCAGAGCCGTTCTCCATTTCCCCAGCGCGCATAATGCCGTTAAATATGCCGGGCATTTTTTCCGTCCGGAGGTCGGGATTAGAAAGATTGAAGTGCGCCGTAAAGCTTTTGGCGTCGGAAAGAGGGCGAACCTTTATCCATTCGGCGCCGGGAAGAAGTACAAACTTTGAAGAGTTTGCGGGAATCTCCACCGTCTCAAACTTTTCAAATTTATTTTTCCCGTCCGATTTTAATATATCTACTTTTAAGGCATTGTCAGTCTTATGGTCTAATACAAGCAAAGCGCTTTTAAACCCGCCAACAAGCATTGGATCCGATATGGTGCCTCCCTTTACGTCCTCGCGGAGAAACACGCTGCCGCGTCCGGCTGCCGGGCCGAGCCTGTCAATGTCAGGCTCCTTTAAAAACCAGAAATTTGAATTGGAATTAAGCGGGGAGAGGTCTTTGCCTTTAAGGTCTCTTTTATTAAGAAACTCCTTCTGGGCGGAATCGTCGCAGCCGAATACCAATGCGCCTCTCCATTTGCAAAAATCGCCTATTACCTTCAAATAGGACGAACGCATGCGAATGCCGGATGTGTCCGACGCCGAAAATGCGGGAGGAAAGCGCCAAAAAGCCCCATGCATGGTCATTAGAAAATCTTTGCCTCCTATATCCCGAATGCGCGGCCATTCTGTATTCCAGCCGTGCGAGCCGTCGTAAGAGTGGCTCGCTTTAGGCAAGCGGAAAGACGACCATTTGCCGCCGTCATTCAACATTAGTATGACCGATTTCGGATCCCAGCCGAGCGCCCAGATTGGAGTCTTCATAGGATCTGGAGACCCGTAAATCCCGCCGGGACCAGTAATCTCGGTAAATTGGCAAATTCTAATGGGAGTCCAATCTGCATCTCCGGGAGTCCATTCGGCAAGAGCTCCAGATTTCAAAGTTGGATCTTTCTCTATAAGGGGATGGTGAACTCCATTGTTGGCATAAAAAGCCTTGCCGAATCCGGAGTAAAAACCCTTACCGTGATACCCGTGAAGATTTGACTTTTTTGCTTGGAGAATCTCGGCGCCGCTTGTGTCGAATTTTTTCGCGTGCTCCTTTAAATTGCCGTCGCGTATCAGCTCCTTTACATTTAGAGATTCAACGTCCACTTCATAAAGGCCCTCCTCCATGGTGGCAAAATAAATCTTCCCGCCCGGATCGCTTATGGAGCGGGCGTTGCCGGTAAGTCTGCCAGGCATGGCGCTTCTGGAAATTGGACGCACAACTCCATTGCCGTCTATTGCGTAACAGCCTATAAACAACTGATTGGACTCTTTATGTATCATGCGGTTTGCATGCGTTCCGCCAAGACTTTCCTTGCGGATATGCATGTCGAGTTCCGGAGTTATTTCATAGAGCTTGTCGCTAGACTCAAATACACAATGCGGCCCATATGTAACCGCCCATAGCTTTCCCGCCCACGGCACCACCGCACCGGTTCCGCATTCGCCTTCCTCGTTCCACATCGCCAAATGCGGATAGACTCCGGATATGCACAACCTGTCGGATTCCAAGGGAGCTGCTTCAATATTTGAAACCGAGCCTTCAGAACATACGTTTTTTTGTAGGCATCCGGTAAGCAAAACAGCTATTATAGGAAAAAACGGCGCGCACGCCGCATTCAATATTTTTGGCATTTCTCAAATCCTCAAAGTTTAGAATTACAATTACTAAATAAATATATACTGCTGATATTGGAAATTTAAAGTAAAAATTTGAGTTATAAATTAATTATAGAAGCAAACATGCGCAAGAATAACCCCTATGATTTCACAACATTAAATATGCAATCATCTAATGCAATTTGGCATTAAAAAACATATTTGAGAAAGCATATGCAAAAAATGCCCAGACTTTGAGTCTGGGCTAAGTCTGCCTGCATTTGTAGAGGCTGTTTCAATAATCCTTTGGCGTCCCCACGGGGATTCGAACCCCGGTTCTAGGAATGAAAATCCTATGTCCTGACCGGGCTAGACGATAGGGACCGTCCAAAGAATTTTGAAGTTGCACACCATACGCAAACACAATGCCATAGCAAGCTTTTTTTTTAAAACACGCAGCTATGAAATAAATATTTTTTCAAAAGTTCCCAAAGTTCTTTTCTCATGCAAAAAGAAATAGCATATAATACACCCCATATGAGCGACAAAATAGTACTATTTCCATGCGAACCTTGCGCGCCCTTTGAATATTCCCTGAGCTATTCATGGAAAATGACATGCTCCTGTGTGGAGTTTAATTCCGATCAAAAAGACGAATCAAATTATGAGGGAGAAGTCGTATCGGAAGGAAGCTCATGGTTCATAGATTCGTGGAGAGGAGCATGCCACAATGTGAATAGAGTTCCGCCATGCCAAGACTTCGGAGCAACATCGCTCTACGAATGCGCCGGTATCTTTAACCGCCTTATAACGGACTTAAAATTTTCAATTGACGCCTCCAAAGTTGCGCCTGGCGCACACAAACTTATGCTAAAAAAGCATCTATTCAACAGCATTTATTCCATAGGCGAAGACTGCAGTCAAAATTATGACAATTCATACATATCCACAACCATAGACATCGTTCAAATTTATGCGACAGGAAATCCCAATATGAATGCCGGCGCCTCCGCCCAAGCAACAGCAAGCAATGTTCATACGCTCGAATGGGACGTCCCAATAGGAAAATCTATGGGAGTTATCATTGAATATTGCGGCTGCGGTTGCGATGAAACAATACCTTCCCAAACCATAAAAGACGAATCTTTATTATGAGAATATTAAAATCCGCCACTTTTATAGACCCTGCCATGCGTTTTGCAAAATCTGCCGCGATATGGGCATATGAAGGATTCCCTATGCCTGACTCGGAAGCATACAGCATGCGGGAAAAAGAATGCGCAAAATGTCCCCACTGGGATCCCGCCGCCTTCGGCGCATACGGCAAATGCAAAATTTGCGGTTGCTCAAAACTTAAACTAAAATTTAAGACCGAAAGCTGCCCCATGGGAAAATGGTGAAATAATATCCAATTTCACCATGTAGCCGCACGGAAAGGTTTCGACAATACGCGATAGTTTTAGAAGGTTACCATTTTCCCAGTGCGAGCGGATTCATCAGCCGCCAAAACAATCTTTAAACTGTTGATAGCGTCGTCTATATGCTGGCTCAAATCCACATCGTTTATAATGGCGTTGTACAGGAAGAGCTGCTCGCGGGCGCAAAGTTCGTCGTGGGTAGGCTCGTCGGAAGTATTCAGCCATTTGTCGGGTTCGGAAAAATTTCCGTCCGCATCGGTAGCGGAACTATGTATCAACAGGCTTTCCGTTTTTGTGTGCGAATCTATATTGTCGGAGTTGCCCGAGCACGCCGCAGTTTTGGCGGCAATCGATACACAACCCTTAGGACCTATCACGTCTTTTACAAAGAAGGCGTTTGTCGACATCATCGGCCCCCACCCCGCCTCGTACCAGCCAACAGATCCGTCGGCAAACTCAACCTGGAGCTGCCCGTAATTGCGCTCGTTCTCGCCTATCTCGGAACTCACTCTGGCCGACACCCCGCTGACTCTCACGGGTTTTGAGCGCGTCATCTGGCACATAACATCAATATAGTGCACACCGCAATCAACTATGGGAGTAAGAGAATTCAGCAAGCGCTTATGGGTCTCCCAATTTTTGCCGTGGGACTGCTGGTTTAAATTCATTCTCATTACAAGAGGCTTGCCCAATCCCTGCGCAAGCTCGACAAATTTTATCCATGAAGGGTGGTGCCGCAAAATGTATCCGACCACCACTTTTTTCCCGAGCTTTTTTGCGAGAGCCGCAACTCTCTCGGCGCCTTCCACGGTTGAAGCTATGGGCTTTTCCACAAAAACATGGCACCCCGCATTTAAGGCTTCAACGGCAAAAGCCTCGTGCGTATTTGGGTATGTGCATATAGACACCGCATCGGGCTTTAGCTCCTTCAGCGCCAAGGCAAAATCCTCATAATGGGGATAGTTTGTGCCAAACTTGGCGTTAAAATCGCGAGCGGGCTCCGGATAGCGATCCACTATGCCCACAAGCTCGAATTCGTCCAATTTGTTATAGGCTCTCGCATGCGAAGCGCCCATATTTCCAAATCCAACCGATAACACTCTAATCTTTTTCATACTCATTGCTTTTTCAAAATTTTTTGCCCCCTCCGCGCAGAAGCGACCGCAGTGTGCTGCGACAACCCCGCATGCTGATCGAGGGCCGGATTGCGGACGCGCTTCCTAAAATCCGACGGGGTACATTCGTATTTGTCGCGAAATTTTCTGCAAAAATAAGGAAGGTCAGAAAAGCCGCAGGTCTCGGAGATCTCTCCCGTGGAGAAAGACGAGTTTTCAAGCAGCCATTTTGCGTATCGCAAACGGGCGTCGTTTATAAATTCGGTCGGAGTACAGTTCATGTACTTGCGCATGGCTCTGTTTATATACGACATGTCCCTGCCGCATATCTCCCTGAATTTTGGAAGCCCCATCGCCAAATTTTCCGGATTGCGTATTCGCCCGCAAGCGTCGCTCAACCAATCGGGAGTGTCACCGGGCAAAGCCGAAACAAAGGCATTTTTAACCTGCCAGTACAAATTGAGCAGGAAGCGGTAGATTGCCGTCAAAGAGTCATTCTGCCACGCCAATTCAGACGCCGCCTTGTTTAGATAGGATGTCTCAAATGGCGTTAGCTTCAAAGATATTCCAAAAAATTTCTCCCTGTAAAACTCCTCCTCCTCCGAGAGCACATCGCGCTTGAACCTCTCCATCACCTGCCTGTCTATGGCAATGTAGGTAAAATCCATCTGAATATTTTTATCAGGATCCAAAACGTGGACTTCACCGGGCTTTGATATGTACAAAAAATTCTTGGCAAAATATCGCTCCTTGCCTCCGGACAGCAGCAGTCCACTCCCGCTCTTAACCCATAAAATTTCCACAAAATCATGCTTGTGCAATCCAACGGAATGCGCTTTGTCCGTCTTGCCGTGCACAACTCTAAAATACTTACTTCCACGTAAATGCGACTGCGTAGTAAATTCGGTAACAAGCTTGTTCATTGTTTTTCCTCAGGCGAAATCTCCGTTTTTACGGCGCCAACTCTACACAAGGCCCTTAAATGTAAAAGAAAAATCTCGGCAATCACAGTGAAATGTCAAAATAATGCAAATAAGTCGATACGCATACTTTTTTAAGGCCCTGCAAAATAGACTTATTTTTTCCCAATATTCATATGCAATTTTAGCTTTTTAATAAAGTCCTTTTCCTTCGCGGCCCCGTGCAAAGTATTGTAAACACGCTTGTAATACCGCGCCAGCGCCGCAGTATCCGACGCCTCGGGCACGGGTTTGCCAGACTCCGCGTATTTTATCCTGGCAAATACGGCGCAAAGCTCGTCGCTCTTTTGCAACTCTTCAAATTTCAACGCGCCCGCGGCGTCTCCGTATCGTTTAAGCACTGCGCTATAAAGCGCGGGATATTTGTTTTTTATAACCCTGTTCCATAAATCCCTAAACGTCCCGTACTCCACTTGGAATAAGCCTATGGCGTCGCCTCCGGAAGCTTGAAATCTCGGCTTAAAGTCGCTCTCCACCGCGGCCGTCCCCAACAGAAGCACGGCGACGTTTCCGTCGTAAAACGCGTCTCTCTTTCCAAGCGCCGAATCTATAAATCTGCATGCATTCTCCACTATTTTAGACACCTGCACAACATCGAGTTTGCGCGAAGGCTCGGAGTATCTGCTTTTCAACATTGCCAAATATTTCAGTTCCTCCGGAGTGCGGGCGCGATATGCGCAATTCCATGAAGAGTCTCTTATAAACAGCATCAGAACCAGAAACACGAACATTCCCGATGCAAATTTGTACTTTCGCGCCAAACGCAATAGCGCCCTCAGCGCTACGCGCGCAATGCCAATGTATTCCGATGCTTTTTTTGCACGACCCCGCATTACTTCTTGCGCATTTTTAAAGCGAACCTGCTTTCCAATTCCAAAAGTTTCGCCTTTATTTCAAGCCCCGCGCCGAATCCCACAAGAGAGCCGTCGGCCCCTATCACTCTGTGGCAGGGTATAAATATGGGAATGGGGTTCCTGTTATTTGCCATTCCTACCGCCCGGGCGGCTTTAGGGTTGCCGCATAGTCGGGCTATGTCGCCGTAGCTCGCGGTGCTTGCATAAGGTATCCTAAGCAGGGCTCTCCAAACCTTTAACATAAAGGCGCTGCCCATGGGCATTAAAGGAATGTTAAACTCCCTAAGCTCGCCGGAAAAATACAAATTAAGCTGCATAAACGCCTCTTTTAAAATTCGCAAATCCGCACTATTGGCGGAGCGGCATTCGCTGCCTTCCAAAAACTGCAAGCGCGTAACGGCGCCGTTGCACGCCGTTATAGATATGGGGCCGACTATGGTGTTTTCCGATATTGTCATGCGGATTTTTTCCCCGCGCCCGCGCTCCAAGCTCTTATGGCAGCCGACGCCGCAGATATGAAAGGAGGCAAGCGGCCATTTATTTCCCTCAAAATGTCGTCAGCCGAAATCCCCGACGACAACATTCTAACCGTCTCGAACATCGCAAGCTTTCTAAGGGACACCAGCGTGGACACGTTGAGGCGCAAGAATTCTATGCTCTGCCTTGCAAGCTCAATATCATCAGGATCGCCGAGTTCTGGATTTGCCTTCACCAGCCCGCTGAAGGAATAACTAAAGAGAGTTTCGCATTTGGGGTCGTAAGGCGACACCACGCGGTTTGAACCGCGGGCGTGTCCGCAATGCAAGAGCGAATCGTGCATAATTCCCAAGTCGTCGGTAAAGGCCGCGCTGTCTTTGGGCGGATCTTTTATACATGAAGCCGCCATATTTGAATACTCCAAAGTTTTTGCGGAAAACCCGCCCAACTGCGGCTCTATATGTTCTATATGGGAATTATCCATTCCTATCCGGCTTTCGCAGTAGCAGCACAAGCGCTTCTGCCTCTCAATCAGAGACTCCTTCAGCGCAAGTTTTACGCGCCTCTCCTTTAGGCGCGAATAATTTGCGCCTTTATGCGCTCTCTTCCAAGCCTTGAAACTATCTGGAGCCTCGGATTCTAAAGGTTGCTGAATGTGTCTCATTTCTTTTCGGCACCCTCTCCCGACAGCGCCCTTAAAAGGTATTCGCATCTCAATACGTCGGGATCGTTTGGAATTTCGCGGCTGAGCTGTTTTATGAGAGCCTCGGCTTCGCCGAAACTGCCGGAATCTACCAGCGAATACATCTCCGATATTTTAGCGGCAATGGCGTCGTTGCGCTTGGCGTTGAGAATCGAATTTAAAATGTGCGCCGGATCCCTTCCGAAGGGAGATTCCACCTCCTCAAACTTTCCGGATTCACGCGTGTCGTTGAGCTTGTATAGGCTTCTTGACGCCGCCATGACCGACGGCGAATGCGACGATATTATAAATTGCGAGTTGGGAAATATTCTCGGAAGCTTTTCGGCTATTGCCGCCTGCCAATCGGGATGCAAGTGTATGTCGATTTCGTCTATCAATATGATTGCCGGAGTCTCAAGGGGATTCTTTCTCCATGGATTGGCAACCACCATGCGCATGGCAATGTCGGATATTAGCGCAATTAAAGTCTTTTCTCCCTCCGACAACAAACTAACCGGAACGTTTTTTGACTCTAAAAACAACTCTCCGTCCCTTACGTAAAATCCGGAAAATGTCTGGGAAAAATCCGACAGCGCCTTTCTCACGAAACCAAGAGCTGCATAGCGCTCGTTTATTTCATCTCTGCGGATATTGCCCTTGCGAAGCGGCATTTCAGAAGCGCGCTCCATCTCAGACTCTCTCTCGGACAATTCGGACGCAAACCACGATGCGAAATTTTTAAAATTTGCCCCGGCGGAAAAGGCCTTCTTGTAAATAGACGTCCGGTCCGAAACGCGTCCAGGCAGCGGAGACGGGGTGCCGGAGCTGTCGCGATTCGCTCCGTAATAGGCAAAAACTGGTATGTCTATTTTCGCCCCTTTCGGCGAGTCGAGTATAATGCGCATATCCGATCCATATTTGGCGGCCTGGCTCATATCGCTTTTGGCGCGGGGCAATATTTGTTCCTGCCGCGGGGAGCGGACATTGTCGGCTATCTTTACCAAGGTTAAGGTCATATCCGACTTCTTGTCGGAATCCGACGACAAAACCAATGTAATTTTCGAGTAATCCGCCCCTATAGATATATCGGAATTGCGTATGCGCTTAGCTTGTGCCGGCAATGTTGAGATTCTTACAGGCAGCCAAGACAACATTATTGCCACGGCTTCCAAAACCGTGGATTTTCCGCTCCCGTTCTTGCCCGCAAATACCGTAACCGGACATTGAAAATCTATAAGCTCATTTCGCAAACCGCGAAAATTCTCAATTTTCATTCGCCTTATTTTCACGGCAAACATCTTAAGGTTCAAAAGCGCGCAAAATCAACCAAAAACTTGGCTTGGCATTTTATGGCGCACAACAACAGCATATTGCCGCCTAATTTTCATTCCCAAAACAAAACTCCAAAATACGAGCATAAAAAACGCCCCTGTAAAAAAGAGGGGCGTAAACATATAATACCCTTTGGTGCAATTTATAATTGTACCTTAGTTGGGATAATCCGAGCTTAAAATTCGGGACGGCAAATTATGGAGTCGCCGGCATTGACAAGATAGTCTTCTCCGGAGCACCATTGATTGTCATTCAAGAGAACCTTGAACGCAACTGAACCGTTGGGAACAAGCTGCTCCCAGAGCCATTCGTCCTCGCCCATGCACTGCATGGGAACACCCTTCTGCCAGTCAAGACCCGCTCCCATACCGCGTATGAAAAGCTGATTGCCCCAACCCGCATTGAATTTTACGATAACTCTTGTAGCCTTTGTACCTTTTTTTGCGCCGCACCGGCAGGAGCACTTGTCCGAGGCCTCCTTAGCAGAAACCTTTGCCGGAGCGCATTTTTTAGCCGCCGGTTTTCTTGTCCTTGAAAGCTCGGCTTTGGGTTTTGTTGTAGTTTTCTTTTCTTTCTTTACAGGCATTTTTATATCCTTTCCGGGGTATTATTCCCCATTTATGAATAGTTATTCAAATTTCTCTGAAAGTTTACAAGCATTTTTTATCTATAGTTCCAAGGGTCAAATATTAGAACTTCGAATAAAAACGCTTTTAATTCTTTATCGGCTATAGAAGAGAAATTTTAATGAGCTTAGCGGTATTTAACCCCATATTCAAAATATTAAAGATATCAATTCGCACCTTCAAACAGCCAATTACTGTTCCTGTATATTGGCGCTTTTGGCCTCCTTATTGATTTCGTCGCTCATTACCGTGTAGGCAAGCATTGCGGCAGATTGATTCTCCTGCGCCTTTTCGATATCCGACAGCTCCTTGGCATTTGTCGAATTTTCCGCGGGGGGGGTAAATTTCTTGAGATAAACTATGTAGCCGTTCTCGCCGTATGTCTGCATTGACGACACCTGGCCCTCCTTAAGCGAGAGCAGAATCGACGTTATAACATTATATGCGCGCATAATCGACGAATTCGACACGGGCGGGTTTGCTATCGAAAAAGTCCGGAAATCGTCAACGCTTGCGCCGGACTGTTTTGCAGTTTCTATGAATGATTTCCCGTCTTTTACCGCAACTTTTAACGCTTCGCTGAGAGTCTTGCCCCTCTCGGAAAACAGCTTCTGCTTTTCCGCATTGACATAGTCTTCCTCCACGCGCTTTTTCACATCGCCAAATTTTGGAAGGTACGACGATAACTTCTCGTTCAAAATTACAATCCACACATTTTCGTTTGAGATAATTGCGTCGGAGAAGAAATTATTGGAATCCAGCTTGAAGGCTGAAGCGGCAACCTCCATCGGCAAGCCTTCGGGCAATTTTACGTCGGTCAGGCGCATGGCAGGCATCTTTTTTGTTTCCAGCTTCGATTCGGCTATCAATTTTTTTAGCTCCGCGGAAGCCATCTTTGCGCCCGAATTATAAATTTTCATGGCAAAATCCTCGGCAGCTTGGGCGGCTTTGCGCGTTGAGGCGTCAACAAGGTAGTCCGCCTTAACCTTCTGCTTTACTTCGGCAAGGGGCTTTATAACTGTCTTGCCGTCCTTTAACTCTGTATATTTTTTCGCATTTGCCCCGTAATATGCCGACAAATCCGCGTCGGTTGGAGCCTTGACTTGCGCCGCATAGTCTTTCACGGGAAATATTACCGCCTCTATAATGACTCCATCTCCCACTCTGTACGCCTCAATATTGTCTTTGAAGTACTTTTGGAGCTTTGCCTCCGAAGTCTCTATGCGGGGATTAAATTTCTCATACGACAAACTCGCCAAATCAAAATTCCACGTTCCGTAATATTGGTTGTACTGCCTTTTCACCTCGCTCTTTAAGACATATCCCGGGCCGCCTATGAGTTCGGCAACCTTATGGGCGAGGGCGTTGCGGGACAATATTCCTATCAAATCGGCCTCCGACATTCTTCCGGACGCCAGGTTTTGAGAGACAAAATCCTTCCATTTTAACTCGTCAAATTGCCCTGCAGAATTTTTAAAAAATGGCGCGGAATGTATGTAGTTTTTAAGATCATTTTCGCTTACCGAACGCATGCCGAGCTTTTCAGCCGTATAGAACAGGTATGCTTGAGTTAAAATCACTTCAGAAGTAGGCTGTACCCCCTGCAATAGGGCCTCGTAAAAAGCGCACGTCTGAAGCTGCTGCACGGAATTTGGATTTGAAAAGTCATATCCGAAGAAGTTTTTGTGGCTGTCCCACGAGCGGTTTCTATCGCCGAGGAAAGGAACCTGGCCTATGGTGAATACAAATGCAATTATGATGGCCACCAGCAAAACGCTAAAAACCGATTTATGGTGCTTTTGGAGAACTGTTTGAATCCAAGTAATCATGTCTATATCTTTTTAAAGGATTAATGTTTTACGCTCATATTCGCTCATGTCAACATTTGAAAAAACGCCATCCGACTTTTTTGCGTATTTGCCAAGTACATACTTGTAAAATTTCCGCCATGCGCTTTCATTCACCAATAATGATGGATTACCGCACAGGCGAAGCACCTAAAAACAGCGCAAACTCCGCCCTGATTCTATGCGCAGGATACGGCACGCGCCTGCGGCCGCTTACCGACATTATGCCAAAACCCCTTCTTCCGGTCAAAGGAAAGCCTT
>CALXOC010000093.1 GCA_944389915.1 uncultured Opitutales bacterium
GCGCCGGAAGGTCCGGCGCCGTGGACGAGCGCGGCTTCCGCGGCCGATGCCGGCGGCGGTATGACGGCGCGGGTGCCCGTTTTTTTTGCAAGGAGGGCCAGCGACACTCCCCCGCATATGGAGCGAAGTTCGCCCGATAGGCTCAATTCCCCTGCTATTATGAAATCGTCGAATTTGGAGCCGTCTATGGCGCCGGTGGAGGAGAGTATGCCCAGAGATATGGGCAAGTCGTAAATAGGGCCCTCTTTCCGCAAGTCGCCCGGAGCGAGGTTCACCGTCATCTTTGATGTCGGCATTGAAAATCCGCTGTTTGCGAGCGCCGACGAAACCCTGTTTATTGATTCTTTAACCGCGAGGTCTGGAAGCCCCACAATGAAAGTCCGCGGCTCGCCGCGTTCGCCCGAATTGACTTCTATTTCAACGGGCAGGGCTTCCACTCCCATGAGGGCTCCGGAATGCAATTTTGCAAACATGGCATGAATATGTTTTTGAGGCTGGGAGCTTGCAAGTTTAATGTGGAGCTTTTTTTAATATTGCCTTTGCCGTGTCCATTGGGAAAATAAAAACATGCAAAAAGACTTGGAGTTTGCGGCCGGCAAGTTGCTTGGGCTGTGTGCGGGGCACAGCGTAAAATTGTGCGCGGCGGAGTCTTGCACGGGGGGTATGATAGCGTCTTCTCTGGTTTCCATAGCCGGGGCGAGCGCATGTTTCAAGGGATCTGCCGTATGCTATTGCGACTCCTCAAAGACGGCGCTGCTCGGGGTTTCGCCCGAGACCATATCCAAATTCGATGCGGAAAGCCCGCAGTGCGCCGAAGAAATGCTCAAAGGCGCGGCGAGAATCTTTGAGTCCGACGCCGCCATATCAACAACGGGATTTATAGATTCCAATACAGGCGAAAAATCTCCCGAAAAAGCTCATAAAGTATATGTGGGCATTTTGTTTAGAGGCACCTCAAAGCTTCTTGAATTTGACCTTTCTTCGTACGGAAACCGCAATCTCGGGCGCGAAGCTGTTTCGCTCTTTGCAATTGAAAAACTATTTGAGCTTATAAAAGGAGAATTTGAAGAATATGACTGATTTTATCTCAAAATTTTTTGCGAACTTGCTCGCCCTCTTTGTGTTCTTTTTGCTCATACCATTTATGGCATTGATGGCGGCAATATTCGGGCTGATTTTTACGGCGGAATTTGTGGGGCAAAAAACAAAGAGAGCACTTGCGTCGCCTGCGGTAGTTCTCGATATGTCGCGCGGAGTTGCGGATTTTAAAGAGGGCGAAGATGCAATATCGCACTTCCTTTACGGGGCGGCTGTTCCGAGCGTTTATGATCTTTGCGCGCCGCTTCTGGAAGTTGGGGCAAAGAATCTGCGCCCCATTTTGATTATAACGGGAAGTTTCGACAAGTCTCCCGAATCTGTAAGCATGGCGCAAGTCTCAGAGATCCGCAAGGCTGTCTTAAAATACAAGCTTTCCGGCGGAAAGGTTTTGGCGTATCTGCAAAATCCGTCCTTTGCCGACTACTATTTGGCGAGCGCCGCCGAGAAAATAGCCTTAAACCCATTTTCCGACTTTTCATTCAAAGGCCTGTCTGCAACTACTGCGTTTTTCGGCAATGCCTTTGAAAAGTACGGCGTCAAAGCCGAAGTGGTTAAGACTGGCAATTTCAAGAATGCCGCCGAGATTTTTAGGAGGGGGAATTTTTCCGATGACGAAAAAAGGCATCTGACATCTCTATTGAAACAGATGTGGACGTGCAGCGTCCGGGAGATTTCTATAAGCAGGAACATTCCGGCGAAGAATTTAGAAAACATAGCGGAAAATGAGGCTATATTTTCCGCTTCGTGCGCAAAGGAGCTCGGTCTTGTGGACACGCTGATGTACGGCGACGAATTTAAAAAAATGCTTGCCGGGGAATATGGGCTCAAAAACTATCCTTCGGGTGTGATGCCGCTTTTTAAAAGCCGCCTTTTGTATAACAATTTCGGGGAGATAGCCGTGGTGTATATGCGCGGCGATATTGTGGAGGAAAGGCAGAGGGGGCGCATTAATTGCATTGCCGCTGACTATTATGTAAGGCTTTTCCGCAAGCTGCGGGGAAATCCCGCAGTAAAGGCGGTTGTGATACGTTTGGACAGCGGGGGAGGCGACGCCTATGCCAGCGAACTTATCAGGCGCGAGCTTTCGCTGCTGGCGAAAGAAAAGCCGCTATTGTGCTCTTTCGGGGGGCTTGCCACCAGCGGGGCATATTGGATAGCTACGGCGGCCGATGCCATCTACGCCGACAACCAAAGCATAACCGGTTCAATAGGCGTTTTCGCTCTCGGATTTTGCGTTGACAAGCTTGCCGCAAACTTCGGTATAACTTTTGATACGGTAAAGACAAATTCCGCTGCCGACATTTTGAGCGTGGCGCGCCCGATGAGCGATTTTGAGCGCCTTCGGCTTCAATCAGTTGTAAACGGCGTTTACGGCCGCTTTGTGGAGCTCGTTTCAAAATCCCGCAAAATAAGCCCTCCCGAGCTTGCCAATATAGCAGACGGGCGGATATTTTCGGGAAAAGAGGCGAAAAGCCTCCGCCTTGTTGACAAAATAGGGACTTTGTACGACGCAGTTTCCGAAGCTAAGCTGCTTGCGCACGCAGACAGCATGGCAAGGGTCAGGCAATATCCTATACGCAATGTGGCCGACGAACTTTTCTACATAGGCCATAGCAACGCATTCCCGCTCATAATGCATTTTCTGCCTTCGGCCTATTCAAAAGAGATGGAAAGACTTCGCCATATGCTATTAAAGCGCGGCATTTATGCGAGGCTTCCCTTTGACATAGTTTTTGAGCGGTAGGGCCTTGGCTATTTCCGCATTTGCCGCTTTCTATGTGTCGGGCGCAACTGCGTCGCAAGGCGCATGCATTCCGCTTTTGTCCGCGCAAAAAAAGTCCTTCCCACTTTAGGGAAGGACTTTTGTATAAATGACGGTCTTAGTCCAAAGGAACAATTAAGCCATGAGCAATTCAAGCATTTTCTTCGCCGCCGCGGGTATGGGCGTTCCAGGCCCGAATATGGCGCTCGCCCCGTGCTTGAGGAGGAAATCGTAGTCCTGCGCCGGTATAACGCCGCCCACAATCACCATAATGTCCTCGCGCCCGAGCTTTTTCAGCTCCTCTACAAGAGCGGGAAGCAATGTCTTGTGCCCCGCCGCCAGAGAACTCATTCCTATGATATGCACATCGTTTTCCACCGCCATTTTTGCGGTTTCCTCCGGAGTTTGGAAGAGCGGGCCTACGTCCACATCAAATCCGAGGTCGGCGTAGCCGGTCGCCACAACTTTGGCTCCGCGGTCGTGCCCGTCCTGCCCCATTTTCGCTATGAGTATGCGGGGTTTGCGCCCTTCGCGCTCCTCAAACTTCTTTATCAAGTCGGATATTTCGTTCACTTTTTGGGTGTTGCTTGTGTTCTTTAACAATTCCTTTTCATACACCCCGCTAATGGAGCGTATAACCGCTTTGTAGCGGCCAAACACTTTCTCGCACGCCAGAGATATTTCGCCGAGGCTTGCTCTGGCTTTTGCCGCTTCAACGCTCAATTCAAGCAGGTTCCCTTTTCCGCTTTCGGCGCATTTTGTAATCTCTTCAAGAATCTGGCGGACTTTCGTGTTGTCGCGGTTCTTCCGGAGGGCTTCAAGCTTCTTTATCTGGGCTTCGCGGACTGCGGTGTTGTCTATGTCGAGAATGTCGAGCGGCTGCTCCTTGTCGAGCCTGTATTTTGTAAGCCCGACAATGGTTTCGCTTCCGCTGTCTATGCGAGCCTGGCGGCGTGCCGAAGCTTCTTCTATTCTAAGCTTAGGCAGCCCCGCTTCTATGGCCTTTGTCATGCCGCCGTACTTTTCTACTTCCTCTATGTGTCCCCATGCGCGCTTTACCAAGGCGTCTGTGAGGCTTTCAACATAGTATGATCCTGCCCACGGATCTATGACCCTGCATATGCCGGTTTCGTCCTGCAAGTACAACTGGGTATTGCGCGCTATGCGAGCCGAGAAATCGGTAGGCAGAGCTATGGCTTCGTCAAGAGCGTTTGTATGGAGGCTCTGAGTATGCCCGAGAGCCGCCCCCATAGCCTCTATGCATGTGCGGGTTACATTATTGAATGGGTCTTGCTCGGTGAGAGACCAGCCGCTTGTTTGCGAGTGCGTGCGAAGAGCCATGCTCTTGGGGTCCTTGGGGTCGAATCCCTTTATTATTTTAGCCCACAGCATGCGTGCGGCGCGCATCTTTGCAACCTCCATGAAATAGTTCTTGCCTATAGCCCAGAAGAAGCTCAGCCGGGGAGCAAATTGGTCGACATGCAATCCGGCCTTTACGCCCTCCCTCAAGTATTCCAAGCCGTCGGCTAAGGTGTATGCCATTTCGAGGTCGGCAGTGGCTCCGGCTTCCTGCATGTGGTATCCGGAAATCGATATGCTGTTGAACTTAGGCATGTTCTTCGACGTGTACGCGAAGATGTCGCCTATGATTTTCATGGAAGGCGCAGGCGGATATATATATGTATTGCGCACCATGAATTCCTTTAAAATATCGTTTTGGATTGTGCCGGAAAGCTGCTCGAGCTTCGCTCCCTGTTCGAGCCCCGCAACGATGTAGAAGGCCAATATCGGCAAAACCGCTCCGTTCATTGTCATTGAAACCGACACGTTCTGAAGGGGGATTTTGTCAAACAGAACTTCCATGTCCATTATCGAGTCTACCGCCACTCCGGCTTTGCCAACGTCGCCAACGACTCTCGGATGGTCGGAGTCGTATCCGCGGTGTGTGGCAAGGTCGAATGCTACCGAAAGGCCCTTTTGACCGGCCGCAAGATTGCGGCGGTAAAAGGCGTTTGATTCCTCCGCCGTTGAGAATCCGGCGTATTGGCGGACCGTCCACG
>CALXOC010000094.1 GCA_944389915.1 uncultured Opitutales bacterium
TTGGAGTGTCGCTGTCGCACATGGCCCTTGTTGTTCTGATAATCTCCGGAGCCCTCCAATATTTTACAAGGGAGGAGGGAACTCTCACGCTTAGGGAGGGAAGCTCGTCAAACCTTGTATTTCAGCCTGCCGATGCTTCAAAGTATTCCAACGAAGGAACTCATATAGAACTGCCCTTCACGCTTCACCTCATAGATTTTAAAGAGGAAAAATGGAGTGGAAGCTCCATAGCAAGATCCTATTCGAGCCATGTGTTTTTTCAGCGCGGCAAAGAGAAGGTGGAGGCTCTTATAAAAATGAACCAGCCCGCATCTTACGGGGGATGGACGTTTTACCAGATGTCTTATGCCGAAGACGGCAAAGTGAGCATTTTAAGCGCGGTGAGGAATCCGGCGCGGCTATTGCCGTGGTTGTCGGTGGGCGCGGTATTTGCGGGAATGTTGATAATATTTTTACCGAGGGCATTCAGGAGGAACGCTTATGAAGAATAGGGGATTTCTTGTCGGATTGGCCGCGGCGCTGTCTCTCATTGTGTTTTTCATGCCTTTTGCTTCGTGGCAGGCGTGGATTGGCGATTCTTTGTACGACTCCGTGTTCACGCAGAGTCTGGGCGGCCTCCCGGTGCAGCGCGCCGGCAGAGTTATGCCAATTTCCAGCGCCTCAGCCGATATATTGCGCTCCATAGGCGGCAAAAGCACCGCCTATATAAACGGCAAAAAAGTGTCGTCTTCAAAGTGGTTGTGGCTGGCCAATGCCAAGCCCGAAATGATGGCTTCCCAAAATATCATAAGAACCGACAATAGGGATTTGCTGTCCCTGCTCGAGGGGGAGGGAATGAGGTTCTCTTATGACAGTTTTGCCAAACATTACGACGCCGTGTACAATTCGGCAACATCTACGAAATCGCCCTACTCCGATGCGGGGGAGAAGGCGCTGGGGGCCGGAATAAACTATGCGCTGGCATCCGGGGCGATTGCGCACACCTTCCCCGAATGCGAGGGCGCGGCCGATTCCATAAATAAATGGAAAGAATCCGTGAAAATTGCCGCTGCGGAATTTGAAAATGCCCGAAAGGAGAATAGAAAGCCCGACGACCGCAAGCTGATTGATGCGTCAGGGCGGCTTGAGCGCTTAAAGCGCGTGGCGGAATTTGAGTCTTCCTATACTGATTCCATTCTTAGGTCTATACCTGTCGAAGGTGTATTTTACACGCCGTCTCAGGTTTTATTAGACAAAAAGCTGTATGGCTCCCGCATTTTAATGCTGTATGCCATGATTCGCGACGATATTTCTATGGACGACAGGGAGTCAGCCGCGGCGCATCTTTCGGAATTGGAGAAACTCTTAAAGGAAAGCGGCATTGGCCTTTCAAAGATTCGCTTGGAGAACATATTTAATGCGGTGGATCCTTTTTTTGGCGGCTTTATGCTTTACGGCATTTCGCTTTTGCTTTACGGGGTGTCGGCGATATCGAAAAGAAGGGGCGCATGGCTTGGAAGTTTTGCGTCTGTAGTATTGTTTTCGGCAATATGCGCGCATATATTGGGCATAGTTGCCAGAATGTATATACAGGGCAGGCCGCCCGTAACAAATTTATATTCATCGGTCGTGTTTACGGGCGCGGTGGCGGCCGCTCTTGGATTGTTCTTGTATGCTCGAAAAAAATATCTGTCCCTGGCTTTTGGCTCTGCCGCACTCGGATTTTTATCGTTATTGGTGGCACAGAATTTGCCATATAGCGGCGATACGATGGGAATGATGAGGGCTGTCCTGAATTCGAACTTCTGGCTGACCGTGCATGTAGTTACAATTATGGTTGGATACTGCGGGGTTTTTCTCGCCGGCTTTATATCGGCGGTGCGCCTGGTTGCTAATGTGTTTTCGCGCGGGAACTTTGGCGAGGCGAGCGGACAGATAGCTAAAAGCGTATATGCAATATTGTGTTTTGCCCTGCTTTTCTCCTTTGCCGGAACTATGTTGGGGGGAATATGGGCCGATATGAGCTGGGGGCGCTTTTGGGGTTGGGATCCGAAGGAAAACGGGGCCCTGATGATAGTCTTATGGGTTGCCGCATGCATACACAGCAAGGCTCTTAAAATGTGTTCAGACAGGGCTTTTCTTGCGATGGCGGTATTCGGCAACATTATAGCGGCATGGGCGTGGTTCGGGGTTAACCTCATGGGCGTGGGCTTGCATGCCTACGGATTTATAAGCGGCGGATGGTCTTGGTTTTTTGCCTTCGTAATTTCGCAGCTGCTGATAGTGTCTCTGGCCTTGGTAAAATATAAAGATAGGCCTATTTGACATGGAGCAAAACGCAGTCTCAAATAAAAAAGTCTTGAATTCCGCGGGAGAAGTTGCATAACGGCTTATCTTAAATCGAGGTGTAGCTTAGCCTGGTAGAGCGCTACGTTCGGGCCGTAGAGGCCGGGGGTTCGAATCCTTTCACCTCGACCGTTTTGAAAGCCTGGAAAGTTCAACGTTTGCAGGCTTTTTTGTTTGTCTTGCACTGCAGTACAA
>CALXOC010000095.1 GCA_944389915.1 uncultured Opitutales bacterium
GCCGGTAGGAATCGTAATGTATCAAACGATGCGACCCGCATAAGCAGTCGGGTATACCCGACTGCTTATGCTCAACTTCCGCAAGCGAAAAGTCTTGACCAACTCTTACTGTCCTGAGAATCTTATAACCCTTGATTAACACATTGGGCATTGTAGAACATTTTTTATTCTCTTTGCCCTCTTTTTTTTCTCCCATTCCACAATCTTTGACGTAGAGCGAAAATATTTTGCGCATTTGCGCCACTATTTTTGGCATATTGCTGCGATGGGTTTTTTGCCGTAAGCTGCGTGAAATAGAATATGAACTTTAGCGGTGTTATTTTTGGCATTATATCATATTTAACGCCAAAAAAGTATGGATTTTTTATTCTTATGCATATACAAGAAGACTTTTAAAAATGGCTTATGAGATAAAATGCATGTATCCGCGCAGGGTAAATCCTGATATGCTTCAGTGTTTGCCTCTCGTAAGATATTCAGGCGAGCCTGAACTTGTGGAAACCGACGAAGCTTTGGACAAGGCATTGTCTGAAATATCAAAAGAAAAGATATTGGGCTTCGATACGGAAACCCGTCCAAATTTTAGCAAGGGAAAGCATTATCCCGTTTCCATTCTCCAGTTGGCGGGAGAAAATAAAGTTTGGATTATTCGTTTGGACCCTCTTGCCTCCCGACTTTCGGATATATTTGCAATACTCGAAAATCCGGCCATAAAGAAAGCCGGAATAGCGGTGCAGGGCGATATAAAGTCCCTAAAGGCAAGATGTCCGTTTAATCCGGCCGGCTTTGTAGACATAGCGCAATCAACAAGAAAGATAGGCGTAATAAATACGGGAATGCGGAATCTTGCGGCTCTGATTTTCGGAGAGCGCCTTTCAAAGGCCGCCCAACTCTCAAATTGGGCAAGCGAAGTTCTTGATAAGCGCCAGCTTGTCTATGCGGCAACCGATGCTTGGATGAGCCGCCGCCTTTTTCTGGAGGTGCGCAGGGCAATAGACGACGGTCGCATAATTCTTGAGCCCGAGCCCGAACCTGAACCAGAACATTTCAGCATCAGAGAGTTCATAAAAGGCATATTTGCAAAAGGGCTTAAAAAAATTCTCGGGGGCGCCAATCCGTCCCAAAAGTCTTTATCGGAACATGCGAAAAAGAGGCGCAGAAATTGCCCTAATGCAGGCCTTAAGGCTAAATCGAAGCGGCCGCATAGGAACAGGGATTCTTAGGAACGCCGCCGACTTATTCGCGCATGCGGGTGCATTTTTATTGCGCCGCACGCGCATGCATTGGCGCATAACTCTTGCTACGCGCTTTTCCCGATGAAAGCTTCATACATGCAAAAATAGAGCGGCCGCCCGCCTTTTGGCGGAGGGCCGCTGCTCTAAGTTGGCGTTTGCGCTAATTGCCTTCTTTAAACAATCCGTACGCCATTGGCGCTATATCGCTTCCCTTATGCGAATATGGTTTTGAGCTGTAATTGCTGACAGTATATTCTCCGTTCTCATATTTTGTCACATAGACTTCGGGCGCGATTTCGTAGTGGTCCTGAATGAGCTCCTTTTGGAGGTGGCGGACCGGTTTAAATTCGTCCCATGCCCGCTTGATTCGGGGGACATCGGCAAACTTATATGTGTAAAATATCGGGCGTCCCCCAAATTCGACTATTTTTAGAGATACTTTGGGATCCACTATGCCGTCGCCCTCCATCCAGCGCGGGTCGCCGCTCTTTTCAAGCTTATACAGGCATTTCCCGCGCGTGTGGTTTTGGGTGGCGCGGTCGGAATTGTATAGTATTATTCCGTGGTACACTATTTCCCACATGGGGAAAACACCGCCGACCAACTTGTTGTGCTTGCCCTCCCACAGGCGCTTTAAGTCGCGCTCGATATAGTTTATGTAGTCTATGTTGCCTGCAACATGGTCGTATCCGGATTCCGACGCGGCTCCGCCGAAGATTTCCTTGCTCATTGCAAGAATTTTATTTTGGTACTCCGCCATTTGTTCCGGAGTAGCCGGATGCCTTGGATCGGTGCAGCGGTTCGGATAAGTCGCCGAATAGACGTCTATGTAATGGGGCCCTTTAGCCCCTAATTTGCGCATTTCTTTGAGCTCTTCGGGAACCCATTGGTGCCAAGACGCATTCTGGCAAACCAAGTAGCAGTTTCCTCCTGCCCATAATCCGCCTGTATCAAGGGTGCCATTGCGGCGCTTGCCCACATATTGCGGATCCCACTTTGGCGATACTGTATAACAGTCGGTATTTGTGGCGTGCAAGGTAAATTGATAACCTAAGTCCTGAGTTTTCTTTACCAGGCGCCTGAATGCTTCCTCTCCTCCGCAGGCCGGCTCGACTGGCAAATGCTGGGGAGTTCGGCCGTCGTAACCGCCGTAATTCCAACCAGCGGAAACTATGGTAGCCTTGTCCACTCCGGAATCCTTTATTGCCTGCACAAACTCCTCGGTTACTCCGAAAGGCATGTGCACGACTATTGGCCATTCGGTTTCTTTTGTGAAATCTATGCGCTTTTCCGGTATGGGTTTGGCCGCATGCGTCTGTACCCTTATTACAATGGATTCGCAGAGGTATTCGAGGTCAGGATAGTCCTTCATGCGGTCTTTTATTGTCCTTACTTTGCCATTGTCGAGCTGGTACTTGCGGTAGGCCTTTGCCATTCCGGCATAGTTGGCGTTTTCGCCATGTAGATAGTTGAAGTCGAGAACGATGTCGTCGTATAAATCAAACCATTTGCGAACATTTTCTATGTTGAAACGCGGATATACTGTGTATTTGCCGTCTTTTGCATCCGCCATAAAAGCGTAGTCAAAACGGTAAGTTTTTATATGCGCCCAAAAGGTCCTGTCTTTTGTTTTCATTCCGAAAATAGGCATCACGTTTCTCGGCGCGGAATAAGTGCCATTTTCTTTGTCGAATTTCCCGTAGGCGCCCCTCGCGTTTACCCAATATCCCTCATCGCCCTTATTGGCTTTGGCGAAAGGCGCAATTACGTCGATATATTTGACGTTTTCGGCTATTTCGGATTTTGGTATTGTCACTCTGCCCGTATTTTCAGATACATTTTGCAACTGGACTTCCTTTTCGTCAACTTTTCCGTCTCTGTAAGTAGTCCTGACCGTCACAGTATCGGCAAGCAAAGTCGCCGCACAAAAAATACCCACCAATATAGTTGTTAGAAGTTTTTTCATAATCTAATTTTATCATAGCGCCTTCTCTTAGTAAAATTTTATTTTGGACAAAATTTTTACCGTTAGACAAAAGACAGAAATATTTATTTTACTGTAAACTAAATCCGTGTCCATTAGCGCTTGTTTTTGCGCAAAATCTTATGTAAGGTGCAATTTACCAAAGTTCTTTAATTGCTTTAGGCTAAAATAGAATATTGAATTATGAGAAAATCAAGTATTGCGGGTATATTGGTATTGTCGCTTTCGGCTTTTGGTGGAGTAAAGATACCCGGGAGCGCGGAGGAGGACAAAGACAAGGTGATGTCTGACGCTTATTGGGAGCTGTGGAACCCCGAAGTGCAGGCAAAGATAGACAGGGATATAGAGGCAAACCGCAAGGCCGACGCCGAAGTAAAGCTTGAAGGAGTGGCAGAGGGTACGCCCGTTAAGGTAGAGCAGCTTACGCACGATTTTATCTTTGGAGCGCACATATTTAACTTCGACCAGCTGGGCGATAAAGCCATAAACAACAAATATAAAAGCCAATTTGGAACTCTCTTCAATTCAGCAACGGTAGCATTTTATTGGAACAAATTCGAGATGGAATGCGGGCGCCCCCGCTATGCGGGAGAATATTGGGATTCCCAAGAATTTTGGGAGAGTTGCCCGAACCCCGAAGAACAGCTGCATTGGCGCCGCCCGCCTACGGATCCGGTGATAAACTACTTAAAAGGCAGGGGCGTGCGCATTCACGGCCATGTGCTTATATGGGGATCGCGTTTTAACAGCATACCCGCGTGGCTTTTCGACAAATGTCTTGAAGGAGAGGAGAGGGAGAGATTTTTTAACGATATTTTGAAAGCTCCAATAAAATTCGGTGCTAAGTGTTTTCCGGAAGAATACCAGCCTTTATTCGACAAGCTTGAAGTATCGGAGCTCGACAGAATGTTTCCGAAGTTTGGAGACAACCTTAAGCGCGAATTTGCCGGGCGCATAACGGGCATTGCCGAATGCTATAAGGATAAGGTCGACAGCTGGGACGTGGTAAATGAAAGCGCGCCCGATTCCGTAGGCGACAATATGAATGTTGGCGGGAAGCTTATGAAGAGCAAGCGCTATAAACTTATGCCCGCCGATTATGCATATGAGGGTTTTAAGGTTGCGCAATCTGCGTTTCCGCCCAATGTGAAGCTAAACATAAACGACTCCCCCTATTCCTGGATAGAGGAATATGCCGCCCAGATAAAAAACCTGGCAGAGCGCGGATGCAAAATAGACATAGTGGGCGTGCAGATGCATATTTTCAGCCCGGCTTCAACATTGGCCATCGCTTCAGGCAAAAATCCTATGAATGAAGCGGAGCAAGCCGCATTCAAACAGATAGCGCCAAATGAGGTTTGGAATATGTTTCGCATATTGGACACCGGCCGGCCCGTGCACATGAGCGAGATTACAATAACCGCCCCCGACGAGACCGAGCGCGGCGGAATGATGCAGGCAATCATTGCCCGAAACGCATACCGCCTATGGTTTTCCCTTAAGCCCGTTATGGGGATAACATGGTGGAATAGCGTCGACGGCTGCGGATACATAGGCGAGCCCGTTTTATCTGGATTATTTACGCGCAACATGGAGCCCAAGCCTTCGTATTATGCCCTAAACGGCTTGATAAACGGAGAGTGGAAGACAAACCTGGACGTCAAGGCTGGGAAGGGCGGAGAGGTGAAATTCCGTGGCTTTAAGGGCAAATATGTTTTGTCATGGAAGGATTCCGGCGGAAAATTACGGCGCAAATATGTGCATGTAAAATAACTCTCTATAAAGAGCCTTTGTATTGTTTTTTGATTAGTTTACTATAAACTAAATTTTTTGCAATAAGCGCTTGTTTTAAGGGGGCGGAATCCAATATTTTTATAAAACAAACACGGAACTAAGAACGGAATTTAAGGAGGGAATTAGTCTATATGAAAAAATCAAGCATTGCGGCAACATTGGCGTTGGGATTATCGCTTTCGGCTTTTGCTGGAATAAAGATACCCGGGAGCGCGGAGGAGGACAAGGATAAGGTGATGTCTGACGCATATTGGGCCTTGTGGAACCCCGAAGTGCAGGCAAAGATAGATAGGGATATAGAGGCGAACCGCAAGGCCGACGCCGAGGTGAAGCTCGACGGGGCCGCAGAGGGTACGCCCGTTAAGGTAGAGCAGCTTACGCACGATTTTATCTTTGGAGCGCACATATTCAACTTCGACCAGCTGGGCGATAAAACTTTAAATAATAAATATAAAGATCAATTTGGAACTCTTTTCAATTCCGCAACGGTAGCATTTTATTGGTTAAATTTTGAATTGAATCCCGGCAGAAAGCGCTTCAACAGCGAGTATTGGGATTCCCAAGAATTTTGGGAGAATTGCCCGGATCCTGAATATCAGGCGCATTGGCGCAGACCTGCTCCCGAAGCGGTTATTAAGTTTTGCAAGGAGAGGGGCGTAAGGGTACACGGGCACACTTTGATATGGTGCAGTAGATTGGCATTCCCTACTTGGCTGCTTGCGGACTGCGCAAAAGGCGAAGAGAAAAAGGCTCTCGATACTCTGATAGAAACATATGCTAAATTTGAGAGCCCATATGCAAAGCCAAGCAAAGAAGTTTACACAAAGAAATACAAAGACATGAAGCCCGAAGAAATAGAGGAGCTTCTTCCCAACTTTACAAAAGAGCTTAAGCGCCGTTTTAACGAACGCATAATCGAGATGGCTCAAAAATATGGAGATACCATAGAGAGTTGGGATATTGTCAATGAGAGTGCCGCAGATTATAAAAAGGGTCTTCTGATACCCGGAAACGGCATTGCAAAGAGCCGCGCCGGCATTATGGTTGGAGACTATACTTACGAGTCATTTAAAACAGCGGAAAAGTATTTCCCAGAATGTGTAAAACTCAATATAAACGATTATATTATAGACGATACATATCCGAAACAGGTGAAAGAATTGCTATCTCGCGGTTGCAAGATAGACATAGTAGGCTCGCAGATGCACCTGTTTAAGCCTAAACAGACAATAGATATATCTGAGGGGAAAAACATTCAAACTCCAAATGAGACCTGGGAAACTCTCAAAAGGTTGGATGTGGGCTTGCCGATACATATGAGCGAGATCACCGTAACCGCTCCCGACGAGACCGAACGCGGCAGAATGATGCAGGCGATAATAGCGCGCAATTTGTATAGGATATGGTTTAGCATAAAGCCAGTCATGGGTATAACATGGTGGAATAGCGTAGACGGCTGCGGATACATAGGCGAGCCTGTTTTATCGGGGCTATTTACGCGCAACATGCAGCCGAAGCCTCTGTATTACGCCCTAAACGGCTTGATAAACGGAGAGTGGAAGACAAATCTGGACGTCAAGGCTGGGAAGGACGGAGAGGTGAAATTCCGTGGCTTTAAGGGCAAATATGTTTTGTCATGGAAGGACTCCGGCGGAAATTTACGTCGCAAATATGTGCATGTTAAATAATTTTCCATTGTGGGATTAGAGTATTTTTAAAGTACGAATGTAAGGGGAAATTATGAAAGATAAGTTGCTGCCGTCTATATTAACATTTGTCTTTTCTTCTGTCTTGATTGCGCAGGTTGATATACCGCGCAATGCGGAGGAGGACAAGGATAAGGTGATGTCGGACGCATATTGGGCGCTGTGGAACCCCGAAGTGCAGGCAAAGATAGACAAGGATATAGAGGCGAACCGCAAGGCCGATGCCAAGGTAAAACTTGAGGGAGCCAATGAAAATACAGTTGTGCAAATAGAACAGGTTTCGCACGATTTTATTTTCGGAGCGCACATGTTCAACTTTAACCAGTTGGGCGACGAGTCGCTGAATGCAAGGTACCGCTCGCTCTTTGGAAGCCTCTTCAATTCCGCGACAGTTGCGTTTTATTGGGAGCATTTTGAAATGCAGCAGGGCAGGCCCCGCTTTGCAGCGGAGTTTTGGGACTCAGAAAGTTATTGGAAGAATTCTGACAACCCAAAATTCGAGGAACACTGGCGCCGTCCGGCTCCAGATCCCGTAATAGAATATTGCAAGAGCCAGGGCATAAGAGTGCACGGGCATCCGCTGGTGTGGGGAAACAGGTCATGGCATGTGCCTACATGGATTCTTAAAAACTGCGCAAAGGGCGAAGAGGCGGAAAAGCTCAATACGCTCATTGCGGAGTTCCCAAAACACGGCAATAAAAGCGTGGCGGAAAAGTATACAAAAAAATACAAGGGAATGTCGGCTAAAGAGCTGGAGCAATATATTCCAAATACCATTGCCGAACTCAATCGCCTTACAAAGAAAAGAATATGCGAAATTGCCGCCTACTACGGCGATAAAGTCGACAGTTGGGACGTTGTAAACGAGAGCGCGACAGATTGGGGAAAGGGTCTGATTGTAAGGGGCGAAAGCATATGCAAGAGCCACTATGGGATAATGCCCGGAGACTATCCCTATTTGTCTTTTAAAACTGCCCAAAACGCTTTCCCGGCAAGCGTGAAGCTAAATATAAACGACTACAAGTGCGATGCAGATTATGCGGCGGAAGTAAAGGATCTGTTATCCCGCGGTTGCAAAGTGGACATAGTCGGATCCCAGATGCATTTGTTCAATCCAAAACGGACGCTTGAGATTTCGCAGGGCAAGAAAATTCAAACTCCGCAACAAGTTCAAAACACAATGGACTCAATAAGCGTAGGCAAGCCAATCCATTTAAGCGAAATTACAATCACCGCACCGGATACAAGCAAAAGGGGCAGAATGATGCAGGCGATAATAGCGCGAAATTTATATAGAAAATGGTTTAGCATAAAACCCATGATGGGCATAACTTGGTGGAATGTTGTTGACGATTGCGGAGCTCCCGGAGAGCCTTCAATGTCGGGACTTTTTACTCGCGGAATGAATCCGAAGCCGGCATTTTATGCGCTAAACAATTTAATAAACGGCGAATGGAAAACTATTCTAAGCAAGAATGCCGAATCCGACGGCTCGGTGAAATTTCGTGGCTTTAAGGGAAAATATAGATTGTCTTGGACCGACGCACAAGGAAATGAGCGGTTTAAATACGTTTATGTAAAGTAGCAATTCCCAAAAAAAAACGGATTGGGCAGCCTCAATCCGTTTTTTTGTTAATAATTGACTTTAATTGTATTTTGAGTACAGCTATTAAGGCTTATTCATTACGTTTCATTATGCAACAATCTATATATGCAGCGTTTCTGTTTCTATTTGCAATAAACGCTTTGTCGGCAAGTGGGGGTACTGGTTTTAAAATAGACGAGCTTGAAATAAGGACCTCGCATGCAAATGGAAAAACGCAGGAATCCAAAGTTGTCAAACTACAGGCGCAACCCGACGGCGCCATGCGCCTTTTTATTCCGATTCGCGCCATAGAGCCCGGTACAGACACCATAGAAGTGCATATGCCCTTTGCCAAGGCCCAAAAAGGCGATGACGGCTATGCCATTCTGACTGCCAACAATATTTGCAGCTTTACGCAGGATAACGGGATTTTTGAAAATCGGAATATTGGGTTGCCTGTTGTGGGAATGAAGACTCCTTCCGGAACTTTTGTCGCTATAGTAAAAGGTTTGAGGTTTGAATTTTCAACCGTGCTTGAAGCGAAAAACGGCGCCTATGAAATGTATTTGAAATTTCTTATAGCGGAAATTGGCTTTGATCCCTACGAAGACATAGTTGTGGATTTCTACCCGCTATATGGCAAGGAAGCCAACTATGTGGGCATGGCTAAAAAGTACAGAAAGTGGCAGTTGGAGCGCGGCGAGGTATTGCCGCTAAAGGAGAGGGTGAAAAACAATCCCCGCCTGAAATATATGGTGGAGAGCATATTCGTGCGCGTAAAGCACGGGCAAAAGAAAATGATGGAAGAGCGCAATGCCGACCAGTCTCCCGATACCGAACCGTATATGTATGTATGGAACACTTTTGACGATGCCATGGATCTCATGCGCGAAATGAATAGCGCCGGAATAGAAAAGGCGAATATGTGTTTTGTGGGCTGGAATATAGGAGGCTTCGACGGCCGTTTCCCGGATTTCTTTCCTGTTGAGGAGAGATTCGGGGGCGAGAGCAAAATGCGCGAGGCCGTGGAATTGGGAAAGAAGTTCGGATACATGATGACAAACCATGTAAATTATACCGACTTTTGCCGTATTGCAAAGAGGTTTTGCGAAGACGATATAGCAAAAAACCCCAACGGCATGCTGAGATTATTTTACACTCGGATAGTGGGGGGGCGCTCGTTTAACCCGTGCTTTCAGCGCGTGTGCGACAGAATGTCAGACAACGACTTAAAAGCCATTGCCGGTCTCGGCATGAACGGGCCTCAATATATAGACGTATTGAGCGCAATCACGCCGTGGCCATGCTTTGACCCGCGCCACCCTGTGAACCGCAAGCAATGTGCCGAATATCAAATGAAAGTGGCAAAAAAGTGCCACAATATTTTCGGGGGATTCAATTCGGAATGCGGATTTGACCACCTTGCGCCCCTTTTAGATTATTGCTTATACACTACAAATTTCTACAAGAGAAAAGAATTTGAGAAGAGAAAACTTTGGCCGCCCCTCTCCCACGCAAACATGTTGGACGACCGCATAATTCCATTCTGGCAGATAATCTACCACGGCATAATATCAAGCCAGCCGGATTGGGGGACTCTAAACCATACGACATTCCCAAAGAGCGACGACCGCCGCTTGAAAGTTATTGAATACGGCGGCCGCCCGACTTTTTACGACATGCGCTGCAAGAAATCCATAGGGCCGATACTCGAAGCTTATAATGAATATCTTCCCTTGGTTTACCTTCAGTATGAATTTATCGACGACCACCGGGAATTGGCGAAAGACGTATTTGTTACAGTATATTCAGATGGCAGCGAAATTGTGACAAACTATTCCAAAAATTCCTACCAATATAAGGGCGAGGGCGTTCCGGCAAGGGATTTCAAGCTCTTTAAGCCAACAAATAATTAGAGCATGTAAATTTGCATTTCATATGCGCGCGTAGCGGAGGAAAATTCGGCGTACTCGGCGGTCGGTAGAAGTCCATTTCCGCTATTACGACAAAATTGTAGCAATATATTTCCGGAAAACCTTTAAATAATGCGCGGCAATGCAAAAAAAACGGCGGAATTAGAATTCCGCCGTAAAAAGTTTTAATATTTGCAGTTTGCTAATATATAAATAGAAGTTCGGAATACTTTGGAAGCGGCCATAGATCGTCATCGACTTCAACCTCAAGCTTATCGGCCACTTTCCGCACATCGTTCATAGCGGCTATGGTTTTTTCTGTTGGAGCGTTTTGGGCAAGCAACTTCTCAAGGGCGTTATTTGCGGCTATAAGGTCGTTTGCGAGTCCGGATACGAGCTTGAACTTGTCAGACACTGAAGTTTTGATTTTAGCCGAAATAAGCAGGGTTGAAACGTTGCCGAGCCTCTCCAAATATTTTAGAGCCGCCGGCAGGATCATGGTCTTAGACATATTTAAGCTCAGCGAGGTCTCTATGCGTATTTTCTTCTCGTATTCTTCAAGAAACACTTCGTAGCGGGAGCGCATTTCACTGGCGTTAAATACGCCGTATTTTGCGAATAGATCTATATTCTTTTTATCTATTAGCGGCTTGATGGCCTCGGGAGTGTTGCGCAAATTGGGAAGTTTGCGTTTTGCGGCCTCCTTTGTCCACGCGTCTTTGTAGCCGTCGCCGTTGAAAATTACCCGCTTGTGCTTTTTCACAATATCCTGCAGTATTGACTGCAATCCTTTGTTAAATTTTTCCCTGTCCTTAGGAAGCTTTTCAAGCTGGTCCGCAATATCGGAGAAGGCGTTTGCAACTATTGTGTTGAGCATTATGTTCGGGCTTGCGCAAGACTGCGAAGATCCCGCCGCGCGAAATTCAAACTTGTTGCCCGTAAAGGCGAAGGGGCTTGTCCTGTTTCTGTCGGTGGCGTCGCAGGGCAGAGGCGGAAGAGTGTCAACCCCGATTTTTATGAAGTTGTCGCATTTTGAGCTTTTAGCCTCTCCCGCTTCTATTTGGTTTATTATGTCGGTCAGCTGCTCGCCGAGGAAAATGGATATTATAGCAGGCGGAGCTTCGTTTGCGCCAAGCCGGTGGTCGTTGCCAGCCCCGTGCGTTGACGAGCGCAGAAGGTCGCTATGTTCGTCGACAGCTTTTATGACCGCGCAGAGAGTTGTTAAAAATATGGCGTTCTGATGCGGATTTGTTCCAGGATTCAACAGATTCCGGTCTCCTACAGATATAGACCAGTTGTTGTGTTTGCCGCTCCCGTT
>CALXOC010000096.1 GCA_944389915.1 uncultured Opitutales bacterium
ATATGCGCGGACGGACGCTCGCAAACGCTTTCATAATACTCGACGAAGCCCAAAACACAACAATGGAGCAGATGATGATGTTTCTTACCCGCCTCGGCGAGGGCTCGCGCATGATAGTTACCGGCGACGTAACGCAAATAGACCTTCCAAGAAGCAAAAAGTCGGGCTTAAAGGGCGCAATAGAGATATTGGGCAACATAGAAGGTTTGAAGCTCTTTTACTTCGACGCATGCGATGTCGTGCGCCATCCTCTGGTAACAAGAATAATCGAGGCCTACGAAAGAAATCAAAACGATGTTTAATAGCATAAAAAACTATCGAATAGAACGCGCAAGGCGAAAACTCGAAGAGCCGAAAGTGGCCGGTGTAAGCTTCAAGTCGTGGAGGCTTGCGGCGATATTTGCGGCGACATTCCTGATGGCGGTGCTCGTGTATGCAATATGCTTTTTTAACAAGCCCGTGGTGGTGCCCCAGATCGTGCCTAATAAAGTAGCGCAGCTGCACGTCGTTTCCCCCTTTGAATTTACATATGTAAGCGAACTGCAGACGCAGGCCAAACGCGACCTGAGCGCCGAAAGAATACCGCCGCTATATAAAATAAATGAAAACGCCGTAAACGACGCCTCGGCTGCAAGGCATAAATTTGTAAACCTCCTGAACGATAGGCAGGCCGACTATGACCTTTTGGACGCGGACGCAAAAAAGGCCTCAACATTCTTTGACGAGATATCCTCAACTCTTAGCAAGAACGGCATGCCGCACGCCAATCCCGACGACATACGCACGGTATTTGAAAAAACCACCCCCGAAAACCGCGAAAAGAATTTCAGGCACGCCTCCTTCTTCCTGCGAAATATCCTGCGGGCGGGAGTTTACGCCGATGGCGACCCCATATTCGAAGGGAAAGACGCGTCTTTGCTTCCAAAAACGGATATCGAGCCCTCGAACAATTCGGGAACCTTGCGCGCATTCAGCGAAAGCCGCGCCCGCCATGAATTTCTCGACAAGCTAAAGACGCTCGGCATGAGCGATTCGCTCGTTTATGCCATGTATAGGATACTGAATCCGTATATAGTTCCCAACATAGAATTCGATGCGGAGCGTACCAAAATCAGGAGGGACGAAGAGCGCAAGAAAGTGCAGCCTGTTGTGGTGAGAATAAGAGAGGGAGAAACGCTCATAGATTCGAATTCCGCCATCACCCCCATTGTCAACGAACGCATAAAAGCCTATAAGAACGAATTGACCCTGCGCGAAGGCAAAACGATATCCAGGACATCGCAGTATGTAGAATTTGTAATGTGCCTGTTGCTGATGATGATGGCCACACTGTTCTTGACAATCAGCAAGACGCAGAAGAATAAGCAACCCCACACAATACTTGTATTTTGCACGCTGCTGCTGATAAATCTGGGATTGGAGCGGGCAATAATCCATTTCGGAAACGCCGAGTATTTCGACAACAATACAACTCTCTTGCAAATATTCACATATTGCACGCCCGTCATGCTCGGGCCTGTGATACAGGTACTTTTGTACGGCTCATACACCGGCTTTGTAATGGCCATAGTAATATCGGCTCTCACAACGATGATGATAGGTGAAAGCGTGGTATTCTTTGTCCTGTTCTTGGCTTCGGCGCTTGTGGCGATATACTTTTGTGATGGCGCAACGAGCCGTTATCGAGTCATATTCGGGGGTATAATCTACGGTCTATTTATATCGGCATTTTCCACAACCATAGGATTGGTTTCGGGCATACCCTTCAATATAGTATGGCGGCAGGGGCTTCTGGCGGTTGGCGCGGGCGCGCTTACGGGTTTGCTGTCTGTGGCCGTGCTTCCGCTGATAGAAACGCTATTCAAGCGCAATTCCAACATATCGCTTTTGGACTACACAGATCTTAACAACAAAAAAGCCCGGCTGCTAAAAATCTTGCAAATAAAAGCTCCCGGAACATACCACCACAGCGTTATGGTTTCCTACCTCGCCGAAGCGGCGGCCGCCGCCGTAAACGCCAATCCCATGGTGTGCAGGGTCGGTGCCCTATACCACGACATTGGCAAAATCGCAAAGCCGGAATTCTTCTCCGAAAACCAGGGCGGAGGGCGCAACCTGCACGACGAGCAAACTCCGTCAATGAGCGCCCTGATAATAAAAAATCACGTTCTTGAAGGCGTGGCCCGAGCAAAAGTTGAAAAGATGCCGCAACAAATAATAGAGGCAATAAGGCAACACCACGGCACATCTATAATATCGTATTTTTACAACAAGGCCATGAAGAATGCCGGAGCTTCTCCCGAGGAGGATCCGATTAAAGTCCTGCGGGACGCCGGAATCGACGAGACCACCTACCGCCACGAGGGAAGAAAACCGCAAAATGTGGAAAACGCCATAATCATGATAGCCGACTCTTGCGAGGCCGCCTCGCGCTCGCTAAAAAAGATAACAAAACACGGGGTCGAGGAGCTTGTAAACGCCATTGTGAGGGGCAAAATGAACGACGGCCAGCTCGACGAATGTCCCATAACGGTCAAGCAACTTTCAAAAATCAAGAAAAGCATAACCTATACAATGATGAATATGCTCCACACCAGAGTGGAGTACAACAACGCGCCAAAATGAAAAAATATCCCTTAAAAGAAATAGTAAAAATATTTGATAACCCGGAAATATCCGGAAACACAAATGTGGAGCTGAGCGGAATTGCGAGCCTTGAAAAAGCGGGGCCATCGGATCTTTCCTTCCTCGGAAATAAAAAATACGCGCATGAAGTTCCTGCCACCAAAGCCGGTGCCGTGCTATTGCCGCGAAACTATTCGGGGGAATTGCCAAAGGATTCCACTGTGATAAGAGTCGACAATCCCTCGGCGGAACTTGCAAAGATAGGGGCAATTATAGAGGCCGCACTCTGGCCCAAAGCCACGCCCGGAATACACCCGACCGCATTTGTTGCGGAATCAGCAAAAATAGGCGAAAATGCATACATAGGTCCGAACTCCACAATTTGCGAAGGCGCTGAAATCGGCGATAATACTGTAATTCAGGGCAACTGCTACATAGGCAGATTTGTGAAAATCGGGAAAGACTGCGCAATTATGCCGAACGCCGTAATAATGGACTACTGCGAGCTCGGCAACAGGGTGCGCTTGCAGCCTGGAGCCGTCATAGGCTCCGACGGATACGGTTACGAGCTTGTGAACGGAGCGCATGTAAAAATTCCCCAAGTCGGCAAAGTGGTGCTCGAAGACGATGTTGAAATTGGCGCAAACACCTGCATAGACAGAGCTCGCTTCGATAAAACTCTTATCGGCGCGGGAACAAAAATAGACAACCTTGTCCAGGTTGCCCACAATGTAGAAGTAGGCCGTGCTTGCTTGCTGGTGTCGCAAGTGGGAATTTCCGGAAGTACGCATTTGGGAGACTACTGCGTGCTCGGCGGGCAAGTCGGAGTTGCCGGACATCTCAAGATAGGTTCGGGGACAATGATAGGCGGCCAAAGCGGTGTAAACGGCGACATAGAGCCAAAATCATACGTTCGCGGCACCCCGCCCCGCCCGTACATGAAAGCGCACAAAATAGAGATACTCATTGGCCACCTTCCGGAATTAGTGGAGCGCCTAAAGGATGTTGAAAAACACCTGGGAATAGAGAAAAAGACTTTCATAAAATAGCCGGGCTGCCACTTCCCCAATGGCGCCCAACAGTTTTGGGCGGCTATTTTTCCGGCAGGACTTCAATCCAATAGCCGTCGGGATCCTCTATGAAATAAAGGCCCATTTCCTTGTTTTCATAGCACACGCAACCCATATCCTTATGGAAATGCCGCGCGGCATCGTAGTCGCCGGAAAGCCTCAGGCACAAATGGCTTTCGTTGTCGCCCAATTCATAGGGGGTTTTGCGGTCGCGCAGCCATGTCAACTCCAAGCGGAATGCAGCGGTGGAATCGGCCATATAAACCAGAATAAAGGAATCATCGCCGGCAATCTTGCGACTCTCTTCCTTTAATCCGAGCGCCTTTTCGTAAAAGGCTATGCTTCTTGAGAGATCCGAAACGTTTATGTTGAAATGGTCGAATTTCGCTTTTATCCGCATATAATATGCCCCGCTTTCCATCGCTTATAAAAATCGAGAAAATTGAAAGATTCAATAAAATTTGAAGGGCACTAAATTAATTTTGACCATGGTTTGACGGCTGTTAAATTTTGCAGTAATGAAACTAAATCTAAGGCAACTTGCAATATTTGCATTTGCATGCTTTTTGCAGCCGCTATTCGCAAGGCTGTGGACTCTAAATAACGGCACTTCCCACGAGGGCGAGGTTTATAAATGTACACTCTTAAAACTCACAATCATAAATGCGGAAAAAAAGCGCACTACCATTGATTTGGATGATCTTTCAGACAAGGACAAAGCCTATCTAAAAAAGGCCTACCCGGAATTTTTCGCAGCTGCAAAGAACGCCCCTATAGCGGAAGGTGACAACTCCGTGGAATCGAGCCCAAAATATCTTAAATGGCCAGACATAAAAATAAAAAAAGACGACATATCTTTTCGCTGGGACAGCAAGCGCGGCAGGTTTTACACCCGCCACTATAGGTTCGACATGAAAAAAAGATTGTCCGAAGCCGACGCTCTCACTCTTGCCGCGCTATGCGAAAGCACATATGAAAGCGTGCGCCTGATGCCATTTTGGCCCAATGAATTCAAGCGCGCATATTCCGCCGGCCCCAAGGATGAAAAACTAAAATTTAATATCGAGATAAATAATATCAGCATGAGCAGGATTGCTGGATATTACACGTATACCTACAACGCAAAAGGCCGGATAATCTCCGACTTGGTGATTGTTGAGCCGAAATTTATCTCCATTGAAAACTCGCGCGAAAAAGGTTTTGCTGGAACTCTCGCCCATGAATTGGCGCATCAGCTTACCTCCATATTCGGAGGGGGAGTAGTTTTAAAAGAGGGACTTGCACAATTTATCCAATACGGAATACTGGGGCCCGACGGCACCGTACACTATGGTTTGTATGAAAAACTCTTTAAACATAACGGGAACAAAAGACTTAAAATACACTCGCTTTCAAAATTCATGTTAATGCCCAAAAAGAAATTTGAAAACTCCTCCACAGTAGCTGAAAACTATTTCGGTGCGCATCTGATATTCACATATTTTGCCTTGCAAGAGCCCGATATTCTTGCCGCCTCTTAAAAAAATGCCTGCACAGCGAGGAACTCGCATATTCCCCGACAAAAGAGCTCAAAGATTTAAAAGCCGCTCTTCCCGCACTTCTAAACGGCAGATCGGAAGAAGAAGTGGAAAAGCTTATATACGACTATTACGCCAAGTTTAATATTTTTGTAAATTTTCGCTCTATTGAAAAAAAAGGCAAAAATTAAACAATTCGCAAAAAACATCTTTCCGCAATTATCCCGCATTGCAAGAACGTTAAATAAACCTGCGACATTGCCAAAAACAGCATGCCCAATGTGCAGTTTTGGGCGTTATAAAACATATAATACGCAATAAAAACGCCGCCCTTATAATAAAGGCGGCGTTGGCAATAGAAATATTTCCTGTTACTTTACTTTTGAATTTATTCGGATATCGTACATATTTTCCGATAATTTACGAACGGAATCCACGAAGTCGTAAACGGGGGTGTCGCAGATATCAACTAAGCCGCAACTATAATTTTCACCGTCACCGTCACGTCCCGAAGTTACCTGATCCGCCCATCTGAACCAGTGAGCGCCCACTACATGGGGATTTTTTAACGCGCTCTCGATATAGTCATTGTTTGAGGCTATCCTATCAGCCATAGTCTTGCGCGGACGAAGACCTCCGCCAAAAATGCCCCTGTCCTGATTTCCGAAATGGTATTCTCCTATTATAATTGGTTTATCCACAGCCCCATCAGGATTTTTTAGATTTGAAACGATATTAACATAGCAGTTGTGAGATACTATATCCGCATATTCCGCAGCAACTTTAATAAGCTCATTATTGTACCATGAACCTCCAAATCTACATCCCAAATACATGGCATCGGGGCAAACAGCTTTTACGGCGTCTCTGCATGCGCTGAAATACTCCTTATAATAAAGGTTTTCTATTGCGAGCATATCGGCTTCCGCTTCCTTAGTGGTGGGAAGGAAAGAGTCTGTCTTTAAGAAGTCGTCCCAATCGGAATACTTGGATTTCCACGCGGCATTTAAGGCGTCAATAGTTGTATATTTATTTTTTAGCAACTCCATGAACTTTAACTTCGCCGGCTGCTCTGGCACAGATTGTATTATTCCGCGCCCGAGCATGAGCGATTTGGGTTGCCATGGCAGCTCGTTGTCAACAAATGTACCTATACAGCGCGGATCTTTTATAAGTTTTGCAATGCTACTTACACTTTTTTTTGTACCCTCTCTAAAATCGGGACTAAAATAATCTGGAACGTCCATCCAATAGGCAGTCAATTTATATTTTGTTTTTATTTTGCACCTCTTTGCAGACCCCGCCGTGCACATATATGGTACCGACGAATTTTTTGTTACAAAGCCTTGCGCCCAGCAACCTAAGGTATTTATACCCCATTTGCGAGCACGTACATCTACTATTTCTCCATAAATCTCCCTCCAATTTTCACCGTATTTCCAGTCCATATTCCTGTGTTCAAAATGGAATACTTTATGCGGTTTTTTAAACAATAGACGTGTTTGATTTGAGTTGGCTATGTATTTTTCCCCAGATACATCTTCAAAGAAATGTTCGCGTTCTGAAATTGGTGTCGGAGCATAAAGGCCTACTGCATTGACTCCCATCGACCAAAAAAGATTGCCTTCAGGCGTTACAAGAAACCACTTTCCATTTACTTTCTGAGTCCTAAATTTTCCGGTTGCTTTAAATTTGTATTTCGGATTTATCCAACCAAAATATTTATCTCGGTTTGCAATATCCGGAGTTTTTGCGTTGTAATCCGCCTCTTGGGCTATCCTCGCCTTGAAATCATCTATTGAATGGATTTTATTCGGCCATTCCTTATGCTTGTATTGTCCAAATTTGTCCACAAAAGGGAAAAATTGCTCTTTTGACATTGAACTTAAATTCGGATTTTGCGAATAGAAATTCGGGTTAAATGGATAAACTTTCATTCCCCAAATCAACTTCTTGTCATACATCCAATCCGGAAAAGGCTTAAGCTTTTCTATTTTAAAATTGTCTATGGCAATTTTAGCGCCCGAATTTTTAGGCGACAAGAAGAAATAAATGGGATCGAGTGTCGGATTGGAACATAGCTCTATCTTTCCTTTTTCTCCTACTTTGCGCCCGAAATAAATTGCGTTGTGGGTATAAATGTTCCCCTTCACATTTTGCTGAATTGCCGCAACGCAATCATTTAATAATTCGTCGCCAGCGTGCAATGACAGAATCTTGTAATTGAAGGAAATCTTATACATATTCTTGCCAACATCTATGCCACCATGTCCCTTCGGGATGCGCAACATAAGCGGATAATTTTGTCTTTTATCAGAAAAGTCCATAACGAGCGCGCCGCTTTCGCCATTTCCAGTATCGACTTTTTCTTCAATAGTTCTAGCAGCATCGACTTGCACGTTTTTCACAAATTCGTTTGAAACGTCTCCGTCGAATTTTTCATCTAATATAGGAAATTGGGCAAAACAAGAGCCCAAAGCAAACATATATATAATTGTATATCTCATAATTTGAATATTCTCCCATTCACATGCAAATTAGGCAAGCTTATTAAAAAGCCAGCGTGCACCGCTTTTGAATCAAAAAATGCCTCTGATAAATTTTAATAGCGTTAGTCTTTGCTCCTTAAGACGATTTGGGATTTATCCAAAATTTCCCCGCTCAAATTTTTTATCTCTATTTTTATTGGTTCATTTTGCCTTACGCGCATTAAGATATATCCTCCCGTAAGCGCGTTAAATTTTGAGAATTTGTCGGGATACAATACGCCCCCCTTCAAGCAAGTATTATAATACGGAATATTTTCATGAGCGCGCTCCTGATAATAGCCATAACCGCTAAAGACCGCCGCAGACTTTTCGAAATATGGCTTCCACAAGCCGCCGTACAGCGAGCGCATTACGCCGTTATGCTGGTTTTGAAGCGTGAAAGTTTCATAATCCGGACATTCCGACATTTTTTTCGCATACCATTTGAATTGCTCGGAATTGCCGTCGCAGTCGTGGCATGTTTGCCATGTGGTTCCCAAATCCATCGTATGTTGGAGGTCGAGCGCAATAAAGCGCAATCTGAAATCGGGCAGGCAAAACTCCCACTTCCACCCTTCGTCAGGCAGCGAAAAGAAGAGCCTGTAGGCGGTTGCAGAAATGTCGTAAGGCGTCTTTGGGGGATATTTTTTCCCGCGAGGGGCTATTTCCTTGTCGTGGTTTCCGAGTATAGGCATGAAAGCGCGGCTCGCCAAGAATGCATTGGGAAATTCTTTTATAGACTCCAAGAAGGGGAATATGTTCCGCTTCGTATCGCTTCCCTCTGGCGCGCCCTCCCAGAGGTTTGCGACATTGTCTCCCAAGGTAAAAATAATATGAGGGTCGTCGGAAAGCAGTGCGGAATAGTCGGGGCTCAAATTTCCCATATCCCCTATAAAAGCCACGCGCAATTCCGAAGCGGGAGAGGGATAGGGCCGTATTTCAAATTCGTCGGAAAAAGCGGAGCCCGCGCTCAACCTGTATTTCAAGGGCCCGCTTTTATTTGTGGGCATTGGAACCTTAAGCTTCCAAACGCCCGAAGTTTCCGATACAGCCTGCACCCTGCCCGACTTTCCACCGCAATTAACCTCGGCATAGGCCGAATCGCAAGCTGAGGCGAAAAAACTAATGACAATGTTGTCGGGAGTATTGGAATCGTGCGATAGCCATATTTGCGATATTTTTTCGCCTTTCGCAATTACACTCCCGACAATCATAAAAATAAACGCTGTTGCAATACTTTTAAATCTCATGATAAAAAAACCTCATTGCGTTGCATTTTCTTAATTATTAAAATTTTTACAAACAAAAATGACACAATTTTGCCCAAGCAATAAATCGGCGCGAAAATTGACAGGCCAATTTCCGGCCGATGAAGGACTTTTTTTAACGCTTGCGCGGCTAAGCCGATCCGATCAAATATTATGGGAAGCCTCTAAATCACCTTGACATAAACGCGCCCTGCCTGTAAGGTCGCACGCCTATAAAAAACAAAATTCCGCATTTGGAATAAGATGATGAAAATAGACAATCTAAAAATATTTTCCGGAAGATCGAACCCCGCCCTTACAAATGCAATATGCAAGGAAATGTCTCAGCCTTTGGGCAATGCGCTGATACAGTCCTTCCCGGACAGCGAAACATTTGTAAAAATAATAGACCATATCAGGGGAGACGACGTTTTTATAGTACAGCCCACGAGCAAGCCTACAAACGAGAGCGTGATGGAATTGCTCATAATGATAGACGCCGCCCGCCGCGCTTCGGCAAAGCGCATAACCGCGGTTCTGCCATTTTTCGGCTATGCGCGCCAAGACCGCAAAGACCAGCCGAGAGTCCCGATAACGGCGAAACTGATGGCAAACCTGCTTGTTGCCGCCGGCGCCAACAGGGTGCTCACGCTTGATTTGCACGCCACGCAGATACAGGGATTTTTTGACATTCCATGCGACCACCTCTACGCGTCTCCCGTAATTTACGATTACTTAAAAGACCAGCCCTCCGACAATATGACGGTATTTTCGCCGGACGTGGGCGGATTGAAGCGCGCCCAAGCCTACGCCGACCTCTTTGACTGCCAGCTCGGATTCATAGCAAAGCGCCGCATAAGCGCCGAAGTTGTGGAGGCGACAAGCCTTGTGGGAGAAGTCGAAGGGCGGGACATTCTCATTGTTGACGATATGACCGAAACTGCCGGAACCCTCACGGCGGCCGCAAAAATATTAAAGTCAAAGGGAGCCAAATCCGTAAGAGCCGCGGTAACACACGCAGTTTTAACCGATACCGCATACGACCGACTCTCGGAAAAATGGCTGGACGAATTGATAGTGACTGACTCGACCGCTCCGGATCCGCGCTATGTGGATTACCCAATCACGGTGCTTTCCGTTGCGCCGCTCCTGACACAGGCAATACTGCGCATACACAACAACATGTCAGTAACTTCGCTGTTTAAGATCAAGGGATTCTGACAAAAGCCTATAAATGCGCGGGCGCAGGTTGCCGCCGGGAAATACAAAGCCGCATCTTTAGCGCTTATATACCGCAAACAGCGCACGATTTTAAGCGCTTCCGGCTCCGGCGCGGGCTGCATGCCGGCGCATGCGGATTACGAAGCGAATATTCTGCGGGAGGCATGCTGAAAATGCTTGAAATTGCACGCCATCGTTAAACTATATTACATCGCAATGGACGATTTTTTTTCAGACGGATTTCATGACTCGGATATGCCAATAGGCTGGACCGAAAAGGATTGGTTTGCCTATCTAAAAAAGTCAGAATCCGAAATATCAAAATTTGCCGCCGCATATACGGTAAACAGACTCCGCGGAAAGACCCTCGACGAAATAGCCAAAATGGTCGGCTGGCAAATACCATTGGAGGACTCTGAGCCGCAGGCATATCAAAATTGCGAATCCGAAGAAATGGAAGCGGATTTCTCGGACGAACCGTGGACTTTGTTGAACCACCCCGTTTATATTATAACGCGGGCTCTGTTAAAATGCCTGCAAGAGCATCTCGGCCGCGTCATCGAAGAAACAAAGGCGGAATCCACTCTCGTATGGAACATATCAAAAACCATTGCAGAAACGTCGATGTTTATGGCCCTCGCGGCAAATTCAACGGACTTGAGCGAAGACCTGCTTGCTCGCTGCAATTACAAAATGTCGTCGCTTAAGCTAAACGAGATTTTGGCAAAAATATCCCAACTGCCCCTTCCCGAATCCGAGCACGGGCGTGAAAGAATGCGCAGAATCAACAACATAATTTTTGACCTCCGCCAACTTTGCTTGAATATGGCGGAATCCTATGGCATAGAAAACAACCGCTAAGTTTATGAAAAAAATACCCTTGCTTTTACTTCTTCTTTCAAGCGCAATTTCAACCTACGCCGCTTCGTCTATGGTGGGGGCATGCTCTGCCAGAGAGGCAAAGGTGTGGATAAAGACGGACGCGCTTCCCTCCGCTAAAACCGAAGCCTACTGCGAAAAGACCGATTCGCCTAATATAAAAATAAAGGGGCGTTTGGAATCCGTATCGGAAGACGAAAACACGGCCGTAGTGATTTTTCCCAAACTTAGCGCCAATACCGCATACAAATACACTATAAGCGACGGCAAAAACCAGCTTTCAGGAACTTTCAAAACGCGCCCGGACTACGAGGATCGCACTCCGCCTCCCGATTTTTCCTTTGCGGTACTGGGCCGTAACCACATTAACCAGCGCGAGTTCGACGCGCCCTTTATGATACCCGGAGGCGAATACGAAATCTACGATGCCGTACGCAAATCGGCCCCGAATTTCGCGCTGTGGGTTGGGGGGGCAAACGACCTTCGCAATGCCGATGTGGACAGCAGAAGCGGCGTTTTTGCAAGGT
>CALXOC010000097.1 GCA_944389915.1 uncultured Opitutales bacterium
AAGCTGGCATCTTCGAGCCGCTGCCGCCCGCGCCGAGCCTCGACGAAATCGCCAAAATCCAGTCCTGCCCGCAATTCGAGCAATACCGTCAAAATCGAATGATTATGGGCTACTTCCGCTACGGCTCGCTCGCAAACCAAATCGGTAAGGCGCAATACGACAACGTCGGCTCTATCGCCAAACGCCTCTCTTTATATAGTAGAGACCACAATCGCGAGCACCTCGTAGACATCGCAAATCTGGCAATGATAGAGTTCGCCACCCACCCCGACTACCCATTCAACCCTTCCGACGACGGCGAACACACCGCCCGAAAACGATAACTTGCAACCCGATTGCAACCAAAAAACAAAGCCCTTGCAAACCACCTGCAAGTGCTTTTCATTTTCCGCCGCACCGAAACAGAAACCGAGTTCACTCGCTACGCGACAAAAAATGCGGGTATCGTTTTTCAATTCCGCGCGATAAATTTTTCACTCTACCCAGCGCGTGATGCACGACACCCTAAACGGGAGAAAACGAGATGAAACCGTTCCAAATCCTATTTCATTTTAGATAAACCGCACAATATTTTTCCAAACTCACGAAAGACCTACCAACCCACCTTCAACCCCCGTAAAATAGCGTAATCGTCCACAATCGTCCCCTTAAATCCAAATCCAACCCCATTCTTCAACAATCATTGAAAAATTCTCCCTTTCCATACCGCATGTTACGAAGGAAACCTATTTTCGCTATTTGATACCAAACATCTTGCAAGATGCTGACAGAGTTCTCTACCTCGACGCGGATACGGTTGTCAGCGCAGACATTTCAGACTTGTTTAAGATCGACATCTCCGAATATTATTGCGCGGGAGTGCGCGACATACTCGTTGAAAAAAGCGGGTACGCGCGCGAACTGGGCATAAGCGGCCTATATATAAATGCCGGAGTAATGTTGTTAAACCTGTGCAAAATGCGCAGCGACGGCTCAGTTGAAAGGCTCATGCAAATCACTTCGGAAAAGCGCTTCAAGTTCCAGGACCAGGACGCCTTCAATGTTGTATTCAACGGCAAAATAAAGGAACTTGATTGCGTGTACAACTTTAAGCGTGCGCATCAAAAAGCATTTAGAGAAAAGGCCGAGCTCGCAAAAATCATTCACTATGTCGGGCCGTCGAAACCATGGCTCAAATTTTCAATTAACAAGCATAAGCGCTTGTATTTCAAATATAAAAAAATTTCCCCTTACAGGCGCGAAAAAATCAAAGTGGCATTGCTGGTCGACGAATATTTCGGGGCGTGGAAAACAGCCTATGGCGGTTATGGCTTTTTGGCGCGTGAAATCGTTTCAAAACATCTTCCCGCTTCGGACATTGACCTTGAAGTGATTATAGGCCGGCAGAAAAACTGCCTATTTCACGCTTCGCACAGGACAATAGACGGCATTAAGGTTTGGAGATTGCCCAGACTTGATTTTTTCGCGCGCCGATGGCTTAAAAAGGCGGATTACGACTGCTGGCTGAGCATTGAGCTGAGCTACGATTTTATTTTGCGCCTCGATTCAAATCCCAACAGAAAGTTGATTCTGTGGATTCAAGATCCGAGGCCAAAGTCGGCATGGGACAAAATCGGGAAAATGAAAAAAGTAAAGGACCGCAGCTTCTACAACCAAAAAATTTACGACGAAGTGAAAAGTTGGTGCAACCTGGGAAAGGTTAAATTCGTCACGCAGGGTAGGACGCTTTCCCCCCTGGCCAAGGAGTTGTATTCCATGCCCGGAGAATTGGAGCCCGAATTTTTGCCGAATCCTGTGCGCATAGATACGCAATATAAATTTGACATCGCCAAAAAGGAAAAGATAGCGCTTTTTATCGGGCGTTTGGAAGCTCAAAAACGCGCTTGGATATTTTGCGAAATTGCGAAATTGATGCCGGAATACGATTTTTACGTCATGGGAAAATTCCATAGGGACATGGCCGACAACAAAGAAGCGCTTTCGCCCTATCTCGGCGGCAAAGTCAAAAATTTGCATTTTTGCGGGTACCTTGTCGGCGCTGAAAAGGAGGCTCTGCTAAGGCGCGCGCGCGCTTGTAAACACCTCTATTTGGGAGGGAATCCCCATTTCATGGCTTGAAGCGCTTTCCTTTGGAGTTCCAATCGTGTCGGCTTTTGACAGGGAAAATTTGGTAAAAAATTTCGGAAGCTATGTAGGGGAAATTGAGGGAGACGGCGACAATTCCGCCGAAAGCTTTATAGAACCTATAAAATCCTTTTTAGAAGACGATTTGCTCTGCTCGCGAACTGCCCTCGCGGCAATCGATTACATAAAAAAAACTCACAGCTTCCGGGATTTTGAGGCAAACATACGGAGTATTATCAGAAGAAATTTTTATTAGAAATGAAATTCGCAAGAACGGTAAACAAATATAAATATTCGATTCCGCCGTGGCCCAAGGACGGAAATTTGGGTGATTGCATTCAGTCTTTAGCGGTTGAAAACATATATAAAAAAGCCGGAATCGACCCGAAGGAGCTGTTGCTGATAAATAGGGACGAAGTGCGCAGCTACGGCGGCCCCAAAGCTGCGCTAATCATGCAGGGCTGGTTTGCGGACTACGCAAATGTCTTTCATTTCCCGCTATCGAAGAATATTCTTCCGATTTTCATCGGCTTTCACCTCAATCCTGTTAACCACACCCGCGAGAAATTTATTTGGAGAAACATAATTCCCGAAATAAAGTGTTTTGAGCCGGTCGGCTGCCGCGACAGGAATACGCGAAACTTTCTGCTGAAGCTTGGAATTAAGGCCTACTTCTCGGCATGCCTAACCCTCGCATTCGACAAACGTGAGGAAGCCTATGTGAACAACGGCAAAACCTTCATTGTCGATTTGGACAAAAACGCGCTCTCTTGCATTCCCCAGCAAATATTGGACAAATCCGACTTTTCAATATCCCACCGCTATTATTTCGACGAATATCCGCTTACCGACAAGGGAGCGGAAGATTTTGAAATGAAAGCCCGAGAAACCCTAAGACGCTACAAAAGCGAGGCCAATTTGGTGATTACCTCAAAAATCCATGCGGCAATGCCGTGCATAGCCATGGGAATCCCCGTGATATTTATAACAGACAACCCGGACAACGAAAGATTCGACGTTATCGACGGCATCATTCCTGTTTACCATTGCAAGGATATAAATCAGATCAACTGGGCCCCAAAAGCCGCTGAAATAACAGAATTGAAAAACGCAATTGTGGAAAACGCAGTCGCGCAAATAAAAAAATTACAGAATAAAGGCGGCGACGCGGAAGCGCTCCTTTGCCGAGCAAAACTCGAAAAAATTGCCGAACAACTTGAAAAGGCGCCGCGCCGGCTTCACAGGCGGCCAATTGCAATAAGCTTAAAGCTCCTCAAGCGGGAGCTTCGAGTCCGGGCATTGTGGCATATTAGAAGGCTTTTTAATCTTTTGCGCCTTTAGACGAAGACTTTTCACGTAGCCTTTTTGTGGAATCTTAGATAATATTCCCTCGGGCTGCAGCCATACGCTTCCTTAAATTTTGTCGAGAAATACTGGCTTGTAGAAAAACCGCAATTCATGGCTATCTCTGTTATCGATATGCCGCCATCAGGATCCGATTTCTCGATAATCCCCCTCGCCCTGCCCAGGCGCGCATGATTTAACAGACTCATCGGGGTCGAATTGGCCAGAAGTTTGCAATAATAGGTAAATCTTGTTGTCTTAAGGCCGCAATCCTCCGCCATTGACGCCAAAGTCCAATTTTCATGGCAATACGCATCAAGTTGCTCCAAAAAACATTTTACAACGTTTATATTCGGGGAATCTTTGGGATAATCTATGTGCTCGCCGCGAAATACCGACAGCAATTCCAATAAAATCTGGTTGAACAATACTGCCAGCATTGAAGTTGAATTTGATATTACGTTGCTGTCGATAATATCACATATTTCCCTAAATATCGATTTCAAGCGCACCGTAGATTTAAATACGCTCTGGTTTGTATTTTGCACGTATTTTGAAAACTCCTCTTTGTCGGAATTGCTCAACACCGTCCAACTTGGCCACTTCCATGATTGATTAGGGCGCCTTATCCCAAAATCTATTATCAAAAAAAACATTTTGGAAGACGTCAGAACCGGATTGCCTATTGCGTGCTCCTGCCATGGCTTCGTTACCGTGAAATGCTCGCTTGTCAGCCCCGTAAACTTATTTGAATGTTTGCTGACCGAAAAATCTACTGAGCCGTTCAAAAGGCACGCTATTTCAAGCCCCTCATTTCTATGAAAGGGCAAATTCCATGTCTGCTTTTTTTTCGCGTCCCAATACGCGCACAGCCTAACGCCGTCCAATTCGCAAAAATTTGCGTCGTCGCCGGGATAAAGCCCCCTCTTAAAACCGCGCCATACAATTTCATTGCGAGATATAGCCTTCTTAAGCGGCTCGCAGGTGTCGCATATGTATTTGTAGTCTTGGCTTACAAAAACTGTCGGCTTTAATTTTGCACCTCTCATAAATCCGGAAGATTTCATATAAGTCAAATCCAATACAAAGTTAAGTAAAGTAAAAACAGGCAACATGCAAAGCTTTGCATGATATTCCAATGTTTAAGAGATGGAAAAACGCTTATGTTTAAAATTTCCCAGTGAAGTATTTTAGAAGATAATTTTCGCAAAAAAAGTTAGAATGCAAAGGCTTCCGGATACTTTTATGCGTCATATTAAACAAAAGATTGCGACATGAAAAAAGCTCTAATATTGTTGTTTTGTTTGTTGAATGCGGAATTTGCGTTGAATGCAAAACCCTACAAGGCGGATCCCGTCTTAAGCGCCAAAGACATGGCGGAAATAAAATCCGCAGCTCCGTTGAAAGCCGCCGCGAAACCTCTAAAGCAAAGGAAAGTACTGGTATTTTCCCGCACTTGCGGATTTAGGCACTACAATGGAATTGCCGGAGCCAAGCAAGCATTAAAAAATATCGCAGAAAACACCGGGATTTGTGAACTCCACTTTTCCGATGATACTTCGGAATTTGAGCCAGAAAATTTAGAGAAGTACGACGCCGTTGTTATAAATAATTCAACCGGCATGTTTTTGAGTGAAAGAGGCGATGTTTTAAATAAACTCTCTGAAAACGAGAAAGCTAAAGTAATCAAGAACTCCGACAGGCTAATCGGGAACCTTGTTAAATATGTGGAAAACGGCGGAGGATTCCTGGGGATTCACGCCTCTGCGGATTCTTACAATTACGAGCCGTTTAAAAATGCAACTTTTGTAAAAATGATGAACGGGCACTTTGTAAGCCACCCGTGGTCTATCCAAAACGCCCCTGTTACGATACGCATAGAGGACAAAAATTCGCCTATATTAAAAGGCATATGGCGCGAAAATTCTTTTAAGATAACTGATGAAATATACCAACTTTCCAACGACTTCAACAGAAATTCCTGCCGAGTGCTTTTGTCTCTCGACATAGACAAAAGCCCGGTGACGACAAAAAGAGGTAAAACTATTAAAATCAGGGAAGACAAGGACGTCGCTTTGGTCTTTATAAGAAAATACGGGAAAGGCAAACTTGCATATTTCGGATTCGGCCACGACATCAATAATTACAAAGACAAAAACATAAGCGAACTCCTGATGCGTTTAACCCAATTTGTATGCGGCGATCTGGAGGCCGACACATCTCCGGCAATAAAATAGAGCAGCTCTTTTTGCGGGATTGCACATACCAAAATAAAATACCGAAAAGCGGCGCCATTTTCCAATCAGACATGCATTTATTTCAACAGAACCATAATATCGGAAGGAGCTACAGAATATGTTTATTGATTTGGATAAATTTTCTCCGGATGTAAAAATCGGGCTTGTCGGAGCATCGCGCAATTGCTTTCCGCGCGAACTTGCCGAAAAGCGAACCCTTAGGCTATTAAAGGAGCTTGAGTCCTCGGATATAAGCATAGTATATCCCAAGGCAAAATACTCCATTATTGAATCTAAAGACGACGCAATCTCAGCCGCCGACTGCATGCTGAAAAGCGGATGCGACGCCGCCGTATTGTACCTCGGGAATTTTTCTCCGGAAATTGAAGACGCAAATTTTATAAAAGCCTTCAACAAGCCCGTTCTATTAATGGCTGCCGCCGAGGAAAACGCCGAAAGCGTATTTTCCGAACGTGGGGACGCCCTTTGCGGGCTTATGAGAGCGACTTTGGCAATCGCGAAAAGGGGCCTGCTTCCAAAGATAGTTTTGCCTAAAAAGCCCCTTGTTGACGCTAAAAGCGGGGCTATGGAAATTTTGAGATTCTCCCGGATAGTGAAAGTTGTAAAGGGCATTTCAAACTCCACCGTGGGCCTGTTCGGGCCTCGCCCAAGGGATTTTGAGAGCTGCAACTACAACATTGCGTCTTTGGCTTCAATCGGCGTGGAGGTCGAAGAATTTGGGCTTTTCGACTTGGAAAACGAAATCGCAAGAATCAGGGCGGAATCCCCGGACGGCCTTAGAGAGTCGGAAAAGTCGATATCCCAAACCGAGGGCGTCGACGACCCTATACTCGCGGAGCGTTTTTCGGCGTACGAACAGGCTCTCTTGAGCATGCGCAAAAAGCTAAAGTTGTCGGGCGCCACAACCCAATGCTGGACCCGACAAGAGGAGTTTTCAAAGCATGTGCCGTGCTTCATAAACGCAAGGCTCACCGGTCGGGGTTTCCCTGTCGCGTGCGAGAACGACGCCTACTCTTTGGTCTGCGAGCTGATGTGCCAATACGCAAGCGGCGGAGCCCCCACTATGCTGGATTTAAACCACACCATACCCTCAGAAATGCTCGAGGGCCTAAGCATAGAAAACAAAGACGACGCAATAGGGCTTTTCCATTGCGGGAATGTTCCGGCAAAATATATGAAGTCTCCGAAAGTCTGCTACCAGCTTATAATGTCCAGGCTGATGGAACCCGGCAAAAAGCCGGATTTAACCCGCGGAACGCTCGAGGGCGCCATTAAGCCGTCGGACATCACAATTCTTCAGATTCACGGTTCCGGAGACGGGCTGCGCGCGTATATTTGCGAAGGATCTTTTTTGGACGTGGACCCGAATACATTCGGCTCCACGGGTGTTGCGTATATTCCGGGATTTATGCGCTTTTACAGGAACTGCATACTTGGAAAGTTCCACCACCATGTTGTAGTCGCCTTTTCCCGCTGCGGCGGAGTCTTATTCGAGGCTCTGAAGCTTTTGGGTGTGAAGGAAATATACACGCCGGCTCTTGAGCCGCTGTACAAGGACGAAAATCCTTTTGATTGAACGCTTTCGCCGCCGCGCGCCCGGCGGCAAAACTTCAATATCCGGGCGTTTTGGCGGCATAATTGCCTATATGAAAATCCGCGCGCCTCGAACTTGTTTTTTATATTACCAGCAGCCGCATTTTAAAAGTGTATGAAAATTAGCAGAAGAAATTTTCTTGGGAAGGCCGCCCTTGCGGCGATTCTCGGGACGCAAATTGTGCCGCCGCGCGTTTTGGGGCGCTCGGGAGTCTCTCCTAACGGCAAAATAAACATGGCGATAATCGGCAACGGGCTGATTTCCAAAGGGCACCGCAAGTATTTTGCCTGGAGCAGGCAAACCCAAGTTGTCGCCCTCTGCGACGTGCATAGAGGGCATTTGGAATCCGCCAAAGAGGAAGTTGAAAACATCAATAAATCGCGCGAGGATGTCGGGAACCATCCGATTTTCACAACGGAAGACTACCAGGAAATTCTGGACAGGCCCGATATCGACGCCGTCGCCGTTTGCACCCCCGACCACTGGCATGTCCAAATAGCCTTAAAGGCAATTCAGTCAGGCAAGGCCGTATATGTTGAAAAGCCAATGAGCCTGACAATAGAAGAAGGCAGGATACTCGCCGACGCCGTGAGCAATAGCGGCGGGGTCTTACAGGTTGGGTCGCAACAGCGCAGCGAGTGGGCTTTCCGCAAGGCGGCCGAGCTTGTCAGAAACGGCTATATAGGCAACGTCCACACTATAAAAACCTCCATAGGCGAATTTCCTCCCGAACCCAAAGATTTGAAGGAGGAGCCCATACCCGAAGGCTTCAACTACGACAAGTGGCTGGGACAGACGCCCTGGCGCCCGTACAACGCCGAGCGCGTTCTTGGCGACTACAGCGGCGGATGGCGCAGATTCTACGAATACTGAATCAGAAAGGACGGCGATTGGGGAGCGCACCATTTCGACATAATCCAATGGGCACTGGGAATGGACAATTCGGGACCGACCGATTTCTACCCCGAAAATTCTGACGCTTCAGAGTTCAGGCACTACAAATACGAGAAGGGTCCGACAGTGTATGTAAACACTCCCATGAAGAACAAGCACATGATTCATTTCATAGGCGACGAAGGCGAAATTCTCGTCAGCCGCGGCGCCAGAATCGAAACGTCTCCGTCTATTTTAAGGGGCATGCCTATGCGCGCCCAAGACGTCCGCTTGCAAGTGTCAGACAACCACCGGCAAAACTTTTTGGACGCCGTAATCTACGGCAAGAAAAATATTTGCCCCGCCGAAATCGGGCATCGCAGCGCGACAATCTGCCATTTGATGTCTTTTGCCAGAAGGCTGAATTCCCATGTAAAGTGGGATCCCAAAAGCGAAACTATAACAAACAATCCCGCCGCCGCGGCAATGATTTCGCGTCCGCGCCGCGCGCCGTACTATTTGGGGGCGTAAAACTATGAAACTTATCCGCATGTTTTCACTCGCGGCCTTTGCCCTGCCCTTTTCCTTGACGGCGGCAAATCTCGACGCCGCAAAGCGCGACATTTACAATTCCGACATCCATATAGCCGACAACGCCAGAATGGATTTGCAGCAG
>CALXOC010000098.1 GCA_944389915.1 uncultured Opitutales bacterium
AAAAGAGTCCGAAGTTGCTCTCGAACGCATGAATTATGTATCTCCCACTATGGGCAAGAGGGCTCCCGATGGCGCGGTTGTGCTTTTCGACGGCAGCGATACTTCAAAATGGCAGCGCAAAGACGGCTCCCCCATAGGTTGGGATATAAAGGACGGCGCTATGACCGTTAAAACGGGCCTCAAAGATTCAAAGGGCAGGCGCATAGGCACAAGCGCGTATTCAAAAGACAAGTTTGAGCATTGCTTGATACACCTTGAATTTAAACTTCCCGCCATGTATGAGGCTCTCGGTCAGGCTCGCGCCAACAGCGGAGTCATACTTAACGACGGCATGTATGAAGTTCAGATATTGGACTCTTTCGGCACCCCCGCATTTTGGAATGAATGCGGTTCTATATACCGCCAAGTGCCTCCCCAAGTAAACGCATCTCTCGAGCCAGAAGCGTGGCAGACTTACGACATTGAGTACATACCGGCGAAATTCGACGGAGACAAACTTGTGGATTATCCGAGAATGACGGTCTATCTCAACGGAAAGCTCGTTCAGAACAGAACCGCGGTAAAGTGGCCTACAAACAAGGGGCCCCGCACCGGAAACGCCGGGCACTTTAAAGATTTTGCGCGCGGGCCTGTTGAGATACAGTTGCAAGACCACACAAATCCAGTGTCTTTCAGAAATATTTGGGTTCTCCCCATAAAAAAATAGACTTGTATAAATGCTTTTTAAAGGCGCGAAGCTTTCGCTTCGCGCCTTTATTATGTGCATTGCCAGCAGCAGGGATGCGGCTACATGTTTTTTGTAAGCTTTTCAAGAGACTCCGCAACATGAGTATAAGATGATAGGAGCGAATCTTTATAGTGTTCATAGCTTGGCAGCGGCGCGAAAGACTGCAGGCGCGATGCCTCTATGCGGCAGAGCCGCGCGATTCTTTCAAGCATGGTTTTTCTCGCTCTGCGGCGCGTTGAGGGATGCCGACCTGGATCGGTGTCCTTGCGGTAGTCTTGTATTATGTCGTATAGTTCGCGGTAAAAGGCCGCCTTTACATCTCCGGACTCGTCTTTCTTTCGGAAATTCAAAAAGTTTATTATTGCCGCAATCTTTTTTTCGTATTCTGCGAAGTAGAGCGCCTGCTTGTTGAGATCAGACAACCTGGGGCTGTCCCATTTTTTTATGGTGTCCATTCTAAATGCAAAGTACCGTATGTCGCTTTTTATTGCGCTTTTGTCGTTCTTGCGCGAAGCGGCGGTTGCGTTGTCGGTGTTGGCCCTGCGCACTTTTACAAAGGCCGCAACACCTATGACTTTTCTTGTAGGCAAATGAAATACAGGGCTGCCGCTGTTGCCCCTGTAAAAGGGACAGTCGAGTTCAATCAGCTCCGGCCCCACGGCGGCTACGTTTCCGCGTGTTTCAAGCATGGTCTTTGCGGCCAAGCTATTGCCGCAAACTACCACGGGATCGGAGGGCTTAACCAATTTTTCTATGTTGTCGGCAAATAGCAATGGTTTGCAGCTTGGAGGAAGTTTTTGTATTGGAACTATTGAGATGTCGTGCCCGACGGCGGTAAATACTTTGCCTATGGGCAATGTTTCTCCTGCCATGGTTTTTACTTCCGGATTCTCTATCATGGCAAGCACATGGACGTTGGTTACCATAAAGTTTCTGCCGTTTATAGAGGCAATGAAGCCCGTTGCCCCGCCTCCGCCGGCGCTGTCGCTTATTTCCACTATGGCGCTCTTTTCCTCATTGCTCATCAGCGGCTTTCTTGATGCGGCAGGGCTGCTTTTTGTTGCGGCGTTGGCAGTAGCCTTCCCCGATTCGGAACTTTTTGATGTTTTTTTTGCCGGAGGCTCCTTCGGCATTGCTTGTGATGCTTGTCCGCATTTTGAATTTTGCGCGGCGAAGGCGCACGCAAAAGATGCTATGTAAAAAAATAGAAGGAGACTTTTTGAAATCCTTAACATTTAAAATATGTATCCCACGCCAAAAGAGCCCCACAGCATATTATCGGGTCCAAGGTCTATGCCGCACGGGCCTTTTGTCCCGCCGTTGGCCGCCGTCCAACCTATTCCGGCGAAGAATCTGTATTGTGAAATCTGATATACAAATTGGGTTTCAAGCTGGACGTATGCGTATGAATAATGCCAATCGTTGCCGTTGGGCAGGGGATTGGCGCTAAATTGGTTGGACCTTACGTATCCGAATGTGGCTTGCCCCTCCAATGACAAACCCTTTATGCCTGTATATTCCTCGAGATCGAGAGTCGGGTGAATGCCCGATTGGAACTTTAGGGAATCGTATGTAGGGTCGTAGCCTATGTATGCGAAGGGATTCAAATAAAGCCTGTCCGTTGATAGCCCGCAGTAAAAGTCTCCGCGCCAGCTTTCGCCGCTAAATGATCCCGTAAGGCCCGGCCCGGCTACCTTTTTTGTTGCATATATTACATTGCCGCCCAAGTCCAAGTCTAAAAAGTTGGTCAGATTGTATTTCCATCCGCCGTATATTACGCCCTGCTGGGCATATTGCGAATTGACCGGAGCCATCCAATACAAATCCATATAGCCTTCGCCCCCGAAAAATCCGCGCCTGTCAGATAGCGACGCAACGATTGAGTTCCCGCCAATGCGCTTCCCCTCCATTACTAAAGTGCTGTAATATTCTACTTGGGCTATCGTCAAAGAGGGGCGGTCATTTCCTAAAATCTTGTCGCCGTCAAAGGAAGTGAAAACTTCCCATGTGTTAGGGTTTATTTTGTCCCAATCGGCGGAATCTTCGTTTATTCCGTATTGTGGGGGGATCCCGAAAGAGGATATTCTGGCCTGCAATGCGGCGCAAAAAAGAATCGAAGTCAAAATAAAACATGCATACTTAAACATACGCGCCTATTATGACGGCGCGGCTCTAAAATGCAAAGCTTTAATGGCATTTTTGAAAGATTTAATTTTTTCAAAAATCGGAAAAAAGAATTGCGACTTTCAAGGCGTTTTGAAAGGCTTGTCGAATGATTCGCAGAGTATTTGTAGAGAATAAAAAATCCCACGGAGCCGACTCCTTGTTGGAGGACATCCGCGACAGCCTTGCCCTCAAAAAATTGAAATCCTTGAGGATTCTTCAGCGTTACGATATAGAAGGGCTCGATTCGTCGCAGTTTGAGGCCGTGAAAAATCTGGTTTTTTTCGAGGCTCCCATAGAGAGATTGTACGAGGAGGACTTTCCGCATCCGCCCGATGCCAGGATTTTTGCGATAGAGTATCTGCCGGGCCAGTTCGACCAGCGCGC
>CALXOC010000099.1 GCA_944389915.1 uncultured Opitutales bacterium
CTCGGAGGGCAATCACAATGGGAATGCGCCAGTGCCTTGGGGCCAGAAGAATGCTGCTAATGACCCGGAACGAATCTCGTGAATTTTTCTGGGCGAACACGGTATTAAGAATAGCGGCCGTAGGGAAACCGGGCGACGACTATCCGGTTACGCACGCGCGCAATCATAAAAATCTGACTATTGTTACCGATATTTATACGGCGGAAAAACCCAAATTTAACTTATAATTGCCCGATGAGAATAATAGATTCGCATGCCCATTTACGCCGCGGAGCTGTTGGATTCGACAAAATAGTCGAATCAGGCGCGTTTGATGAAATCTGGCTTATGGACCTGTCGGGGATAAGCCTTTCGGGGGTCGATTTTGCCTCGAGGGAAGAGGTGCTCGAAGTTGCCAAACGCCACAAAGGGCGAGTCAGAGCCTTTGGGTTTGTCGATTTGGACGGAATTCCCGAACAGGTCGACAAGCTTCGGGACATGGGATTTTGCGGTTTAAAACCGTACAAGCCCTTGCGCCATTACGGAAGCGAAAAATATTTTCCTATTTATGAACGCGCTCAAATTTTAAAAATGCCAGTCATGTTTCATACGGGTTTGGTGGCAAAAGGCCCGGCGTGGGAAAGCGGGGCGCGGCATTCTTTTGGTTCGGCCAACATGCGTCCCGATTCCCTGGCTTCTGTTGCGGAGGCTTTCCCCGAATTGCGGGTGATGCAGGGGCATATGGGCTGGCCGTACATGGAGGAAACGGCGCAAAATCTCTATTATTACAAGAACATTACTTGCGATGTAAGCGGTTTCCGCCGCTGCATTTCAAATTTGCCGGAATTTATGGACCGGAAGTGCAACGACGGGGTGCCCGGCAGATTTTTCATCGATAAAATCCGCTTTGCCACAGACCAATTTTATGGCGCGGAAGCCGACAACGCCGCAGCTTTAAAGTTGCTCGAATTTTGGAAGCTGTATTTTGAATTTATAGCTTCGGTTTACTATAAGTGCGGGCAGGCGGCCGAAACCGAAAATTTCTTTTATTGCAACGCGCGCTCTATTGCCGATTGGAGCGATTCCAAATATTAAAATTTGCGCTATAATAAATTACACGATATGACATTCGCGGAAAGAATACCCCCACGCAGGCGCCGCATGATTCAGGCGTGGTCTATTTTGGCAAATTGCTTAGGCGCGCTGTCTGAAGTCATGCTGGATAGTTCCGCAATCTTGATTTCGTATATCGCAATTTTGGGGGGTGGAGAATCTTTAAACATGCTCGTTGCGGGCGCTACCGGTTGTTTGGCTTTGTTTTTGCAAATACCAAGCGGTATGCTGGCCAAGCGCATCGGGCTAAAAAATACTATGTATATGTCGTGCGCCATAGGCTGCACGGCTTCGCTCGGCATGGCGCTTGCCGCTTTTATGGGGGGAGCTTCGCAATATGCGGTTGTGGCCTTATGTTTTGTCTATTGCATATCGCGCTGCCTTTTCGGGGCTTCATGGTTCCCAATAGTAGATGCTTTTGTTGCGCCTTCGGAGCGCGGGCACTACTTCGGCATGCTGCGCTTCATATACACTATTTTTACCGGCGCGGTATTCTTTGTGGCGGGATTGTTGCTTGGCGAAAAACCTCCCATTTGGGCTTTGCAACTTTTGATAGCCGTCTGTGCCGTACTACAATTTGCCAGGGCCGTATTCGTATATTTTATAGAACTGCCTCCGGACGAATCCGGAGACGTCAATGTTTTGGAAAGTTTGTGCAACGCCGCAAAGAATAAGAGGCTGGCGTCGTTTTCAATCTACTTGTTTTTTATGGCGATTATCGCTTATTTGATTTTGCCATTAAGCTTTGTTTACTTAAAGCAAACATTGGGCTATGGCGTAAACGAAGTCCAAACTGTAGCGACAGTCGGAATGCTGGGCGGTATATGCGGTTATGTTTTATTTGGCCCTGCTTTGAAGCGCTTGGGAGCGAGAAAAATGGTGTTTATAATTCATTTAGCATACATTTTTATCCCTATGTGCCTTTTCTTTTGCGGTTCAAAGACTCCGCATTTGCTCTTGATTGTAAGCGCCATCGTATTTTGTTCAAGCATGATGCTGGCATCGTTCTTTTGTTTTTCTTCAGCTGAAATGTATTCGCTTGCTCCAAGCGGAAACAAGGTTATGTCCATATCGTTTTGCGGAACTTTTCTGTCTTGCGGAAGAATGTTCGGCGGGTGGCTGTCGTCAATATTGATAGCAAGCGGAGCCTTAAGCGTTTCATGGCCCGCGCAGGGAGTTGAGTTATCAAACATACAGACAATTTTTGCAATGGCGTCCGCTTTGGCCATACTGTTTTTGCCCGTTTTGCTGATTGTTCCCGCAGTAAGCCCGAGCACGGAATACGATTATTACGCGCCGCCAGGCAAATAGTTGTTTATGTCCTACGCTTTGCGGCGGATAAAAAAGATGCGCCATGGGGAGGCCTAAAATATTTTGCATTTGCTTTAGGCGCTTTAAACTTGGCGCGCTTGGCAATTTAATGGCGCTTGAATTTGCTTCAACTGGGCAGAGCTTTCTTAAGGCTTTTGCTTCAAAGGTGCGTTTAGGTTTTATATGCCTGATGCATAGCGCGGCTTTATGAAAATGTGCGTTTTAAGCTGTGTTTGCAGATGCAACCCGCATGTATTTTTTGAAAGGCGGCATTTATGGCGCAAAAAAAACCGGAAATACGCACTATGGTTTGCGGCCTCTCCGGGTATTATTTTTCAGTGGCTGTTCAGGCAGGGATCGAACCTGCGACCAAGTGATTAACAGTCACCTGCTCTACCGCTGAGCTACTGAACATCACTGAATTTTGAAGTGCTTTTTATTTCCCAATATGCTTCTTTTGTCAATATATTTTTACGGCATTTTTTCCAATTTGTTCAATATGCCCGTAATGTCTGAGGCGTATTTTGCATAGGTTTGGTTTAGCTCTCTGCGAAAATCTATCAAATCCTTTAATAGGGAAGGGCGCGCGATTATAAACTTTGCGAGATTGTAGAATGATATTCTTATTTCCCCGGTGTCGTAATGCATCATTGACTCGAAAAAGGGCTGTTCGATTTTGCATTCGGAGGAGTCGCTAATCCACCGTATATGGAAAAATTCAGCTTTTGAGGCGCAATCCGACATGGCGTCAAGGACTATTTGTGCTTCCATTTCCACTCCGTCGTAGCCGGCTTTAAACAGGCCGCTTTTTTTGTCGTTGTCGGCGTTTCGCGCCACAGTTGCAATTTTTGCGTCTTTTGCGCCCATGGACAATGCCATATTTTTCAATGCAGCCGAAGTATTGCGCGAGTCCAATAGGCAACTGCCATTCTTTATATTCGGATTGCACGCTCCGCAGTATCCCGCAAGCATTATAGTGTCAGGCGCGCAGCCGGATATGGCGTTTTTTATTCGGCCGCGCGTCGCGTCGCAGCCGAAACCAGAAACCAGAGCGTTTATTTTTAGCTTTCCGTTGTTTAGCAACTCTGCAAAATCCCCAACTTTAGGCCTTTTTATACCGTATTTTTTAAACGGGGGAATGGCCTCGTAGGTCATGGGAAATATCGCTAAAACTTTCTTCATAAATGCAGGTCTGCGGCGCTTTTTGCCGCGCTTTCCATGGTACATGGAAGATTGCTTTGAACCCAGTCCCCGCATATATGAAAATTAGACGCCCCCGAGGGGGATTTCGCATTGTTTGAACCGTTGGGCCGTATACCGATATGGTCGGCGCCATCAAGCCATAATTGCGCGTCCGATATTCGCGCTTTTTCACTTTCGGGATCCGCGGATATTGTCGCCCCCTTAAACAATGCGGGCAAAATTTCTATAATGTTAACGGAGGCAAAAAATTTGCCAAGCTCAGCCTCCAAAAGCTTTCGCGCCGACTCTTTAGTTAGGGAGGTTTTCGCTGCGCTGACCGTCACGCCGTATAAAAAGCGGTCGCGCTCTTGGGAATAGATTTTTTTGCTGTGGTCGAATATCCAATGGAGCGGCGAATCCACAAGGTACATATAGTTCCCGCTCATCAGGCGCTTGCCAGTGGTAAAGTAAATGTTTAATATGTCCGACGTTTTAATAGAGGCGATTTGTTTGCTCAACGCGCAGGATTCTGGAAGAAGCGCTTCAAGCGCCCCGCATGGCAAGGCGCTTACAAAATGGTCGCAGCGCGAGAATCCGCCTTTGTTTGTTCGTATTCCAGACACTTTTGCGCCGCTAAATTCTATTCCTGTCAGCTTCTCGCTCAAATGAAGTTTTGAGCCTATACCCTCAAGATATACGGGGAGATACTTGAATGCCTCTGCTATCGGCTTTTGGGGAAGGTAGAGCATCCCGGATTCCCCGCCCGATAACACTGTTTTTTTCAGGGTTTCAATTAAGAGTTTCGCACTGGCTTCCTCTAATGGCGTATTTAGGGCCGACACGCAAAATGGAGTCCAAAAATTCGAGAAATCCCTTAGCCCCATTCGTTCCAAATATGCTTTTGCCCGCTCGCCGGGCATAGGCGGAGAATTGCGCGCGAACTTGACTTTCAACAGCAACTTTATGTTTCTTATGGAGAGGAAGCCTTTTAGCCTTCTATACGCCAAAAACGCCAGAGCCTTGCTCGCTATGCCCGCGTTCTTAGGCGGAAATTTAAGAGAGATTCTCCGCCCGCCGGGATAGGCGAAATCCATTCCTCCAACTCGTTCAAAATATTCTGATATATCGGGGAGGAAGATTTTTAGCGTTCCGAAAAAGTTGTTGTAACAGCCCATTGCCGCGTGTGTGCCGTTGTCGAGCTTCGCCGATTCCCACTCGAAAGACGAAGTTCGCCCGCCCGTGTGCGATGTGGCCTCGTATAAGTCCACGTCGAATCCGTCAAGGGCGAGATTGGCCGCCGCGCACATGCCCGCAATTCCTGCTCCCGCAATCGCCACCTTCCCTCGGGAGGGCTCTTCGGCGAACTTGAGTTTGGATTCCCTTAGCGCCTTCATTGCGAGGCGTATTTTTTTTATTTTCGATATTTTTAGCGGCTTTGGGGGAATGTCGAAGTTGAGCGCCTTTAGCCTGTCGAGTATTTCCTCGTATATGGAGCTCATTATCAAAGCGGGCGCCATGCTTTTTCTGTCTTCAGGAGGCAGAAGCCTGCGCGCCTTGTTGAAAAAATGCTTCGCCCTAAAGTACATGAAGTGGAACAGCTTTTTGCAGGCCGGATTTTCCCGAGGATTCCCAAGCATTTCAGGAGTGACGCCGAATGCCTTCAGCTCGCTTTGGGGAACGTAAACGCGCCCGTGGGAACGCCAGTCGTCTACAACATCCCTTAGAATGTTTGTGAATTGCAAGGCGTAGCCGAGCGCCTCCGCAAATAGCTGCGTGCGCGGATTTTTAAATCCGAAAACATATATCGAGGCCAGTCCCACCGCCGACGCCACGCCATAGCAATATTTGCGTATATCCTCAAAATTTTCAAATGGGGCAGGGTTGGTATCGCGCATTACGCCGTCTATTATATCTTGCAGATGCCGCATGGGTATGCCGCGGCGCTTTACAAGGCCGATTAGCTCGCTCCCAAGAGGGGAAAATTTTCTGTCGGAAGCGGCGTTGTATATGGCGGATATTTCGCTTTTCCACCACGCAAGAGATTCTATTTTTTTTTTTTTTTTTTCAGATTCGTCGTCGGCTATGTCGTCCATTAGCCGGCAAAACGCGTAAAGTATGTCCATGTCGCGCGCCCTGTCGGGCTCCATGCAAAAGAAAGCGAATGCCAGATTGGATTTTTTCCGCTCCATCGCGTTGTGGGGGCTTGTAGATAGCTCTCCGGAATCTTTCATGATAGCAGTGCCGATGCGAGCAGCCTAATTTTATCCCATCTGCCGAGAGCGGGACGCCTCGACAGCGTATCATAATTTTGCCGCCTGATTTTTCTTAGTATGGCGCGTCCGCCCGCGAGCGTGATTTTTATTTCAAGGCTGAGCGGGAAGGGCAGATATTTTATAAGCGGCGCGCCCTCGGAAAACATTTTTTCCGTGCGTTCCACCTCGAATTCCACGAGCTTGCGGACTCCGGCGTCCGCGTCGTCCGCAAATATGCGTTCCTGCGAGATTCCGTTCCAGTCTTCCTGCGGAATGTATATCCGGTTCTTCAGCTTGTCCACGCCCATGTCCTGCCAAAAATTTGCCAGCTGCAACGCGGAGCATATTTTATCTGAAAAGCCAAAGAGCTTATCGTCTCTTATACCGTGCAATATAAGCACCAAGCGCCCGACAGGATTGGCGCTGCGCCGGCAATAGTCCAATAGCTCCCCGAAAGTGGCATAGCGCTTTTTTACGACGTCTTGGGCGAATGCGCTGACCAAATCGCGCAACAGGCCCTCTGGTATCGAGAATTTGTCTATGGTGTCCTTCAGCGCTGTAAAAATCCACTTCCATTTCGGATTCATATCTTCGGCTGATTTTGCGTCCAATTGCGATTCGAATTCGCATAGCGCCGCGGTTCGCAAGGGATCGTCTTCCGCAAGGTTTTCGTGGTTTTCGTCGGCTATGTCGTCGGCGGTTCGGGCGAATGCGTATATTGCCGCCACATGTGGGCGCAGCCTTTTTGATATAAGCCTTGCAACCGGAAAGTTCTCGTAATGCGAGAATGCCAGTTCAATGCATTTTGCGTAGGCTGTTTCCAAATCATCCATTTAATTGTCCGAATTTAAAATATATGGAAATTTTTTCCGGTTTTTCCCCCAGTTCTGAGAGAGCGGAATTTTAAAGGCATTAAGTGCGGACTTTTATTTTTGTCGAGCAAATTTAAGCGCTATGCCACCTTACAAAGCCCACGATGGCCTGAGTTTTAAAGTTCCGTTTTCAGATGGGGCCAGGGACTCCGGACGGGCATAGGAGGCGAATGCTATCATTGCGGCGTTGTCTCCCCTATATTTCTTTTCCGCCACAAGGAACTTCGCATTTACTTTGGCGGATAGTTTTTCAAAGGTGTCGGAAAAATGCGCGTTGTTTGAGACGCCTCCGGATATGCCTATGCTCGAATAATTTTTTTTGCGCGCAAAATACTCGCTCCTGCGCTTCAGCTGCTCTATTGCCGCAAATTGGTACGATGTGCAGATGTCTTGAATATTTTCGCGCAGTTCTTCGGGGCTGAGCTTTTGCAGGTGGTATCTGAGGCTTGTCTTTAGCCCTGAAAAGCTGAAAGATGGATCTTCGTCGATTTTCCGGTTTTGCCCGTAGGGAAAGAGGGATTTGTCTATTTTCCCGCCCCTTGCAAGCTTTTCGAGCAAAGGGGCGCCGGGGTAGGGCATGCCGAGCAGTTTTGCGCCCTTGTCGAGGGCTTCCCCCGCGGCGTCGTCCACGGTTTCGGCAAGAATATTTATGCCCTTTTCTTCGTCGATTTCAAAGAGTATGGTATTTCCCCCGGATACAGTTAATCCAAGATGCGGCAAGAGATTCGACAGGTTTTTTTCAAAATTTTCCGGATTGTTGGCATGAACCGATATAAATGGAGACAAGGCGTGCCCTAATAGATGGTTTACTCCCGCCAGCGGAGCGCCAAGTGCTATCGCCAGGGCGGAAGCCGCCGATATTCCCATTGCCAAACAATTTGGCAGGCCCGGCCCGGAGGTTGCCGCAACAAGGTCTATGTTTTTAAAATATTCGGATTTTGACAGCTTCGATATTAAGGCGGGCAGCTTTTTTAGGTGTTCAGAGCTTGCAAGATCAGGAACCACTCCGCCGTATAGGGCATGCAAATCCACTTGCGAGTGTATTAGGTTTTCCCTGATCCCGAAGTCGGAATCGAAAATCGCCAGGGCGGATTCATCGCAGGAGCTCTCAACGGCAAGTATTCTCATGGGGCTCTCCCTAAGCTTTTTTGCTTTCGATATCGTCTATGAGCGTGTCAAGCCCGTCGGCCACGCGAGTTCTTCCGCGGAGCCTCGATTCTTCCAATGATTCATCGTAAAGGACGTCGAAACGGCCGTCTCGCCTGAATGAGAAACATGCGTTTTTCCCGACAATTACATGCTCTATAAAACTCAGGTTTATGGGCTTGCAGGCATCGGACAATTTTTTTGTAAAACGCACGTCCTCGAGTGATGGACTTGGATCTCCGCTCGGGTGGTTGTGTGCTATGGCTATGCTTGAGGCTCCCTTTTTAATCGCTATTTCGACTATCTTGCGCAGATCCACATTGGCAGAATTTACGCTGCCTTCAAAGAGCGTGACGCAGGCGTCGGGAATGACCCGCAACTTGGCGTCGAAGCATACCAATTCCAGAACTTCATTCCGCTTTGATGATATTTTGCTCTTAAAGTACCTCATCAATTTGCTTATTGTGGAAATCTCGTCTCCGGATGTTTCAAGCTGGTTGGAATGGTACAGCGTGATTATGTCGTGCATCAGTTTTATTGAAACGGCGGCGCTTTCTCCGACTCCCTTCACCTTTAACAAATCCTCAATAGGCGCTTCGAGTATTCCGCGTATGTTGCCGTATTTTGACAATAGGTTTTTGGCTATGGGCTTTACGTCTATTCTCGGAATTGACATAGTCAAAAACAGCTCCACAACCTCATAGTCCGAAAGCGCTTCAATGCCGCCGTGGACATATCTCTTCCGGAGCCTCGACCGGTGTCCGTCGTGTGAATTGTCTGTGGCGGCTTCGCTCATTTTAATACTTCGGAAAATGGTTTATAAATAATCTTCCCCCCGCGGCTACGGGATTTTTCATTGCTGCTAAAAGGTATTTTCTGGCATTTTCACACGCAAGTTCAAGCTTTTCCCCGAGCGCCAGGCGCGCGGCTATTGCTGCGCTCAAAGTGCAGCCGCTGCCGTGCGTATCTATGTTTGTTATGCGTTCCGACTTGAATTCGCGGGTGCCTCCGTTGAGCGGCGCAAGGAAGTCGCATACAATGTTTCCGCTTAAATGCCCGCCCTTTAAAAGTACGGAGGCATGGTATTTGTCCCTTAGCCTTTGCGCGGCATCAGGAATGTCGACTATCTTGGACGACAGCAGAATTTCGGCTTCGTCGATATTGGGCGTGAATAGGGTTGAAATTCCTATTAGGCGCGATTTCATAGTTTCCAGCGCGCTGTCGGACAGGAGCCTGCTGCCGCTTGTGGAAAGCATTACGGGATCCACAACCAAGGCTATATTGCGGTGTTCTTCAAAAAAGTTTGAAACGGCGGCGACATTTTCGCTGTCAAAAAGCATGCCTGTTTTTGCGGCTTTTGGCTTGTAGAAATTCTCGACAGCCTCCATTTGAGCTTCGAGCATTTTTGCGCCCGCAGAGGCTGCTGCCGGCACTCCGTCAGGATTCTGGGCCGTGATTGCGGCTATGGCGCATGTGGCGTATACGCCGTTTGCGGCAAAGGCGAGCATGTCTGCCTGTATGCCGGCGCCCCCTCCGGAGTCGCTTCCGGCTATGGTCATGGCGCATGGCGTATTCGATGTTTTCATGGTAGTTGAAAAAAACTTTTCGGCCATATTGCATTATTTGACAAAACTTGCAAGATTGCTTTAACTTTAAAACGTAAAAATATGAATACCGACACACCGGAACTGCCGTTGGATAGTCCGCAAGATTCCCCGCAAGAACTTCGGACGGATTCCCGCATGCGCCTTTCCGCTCCGTTGGCGCTTAGAATGCGCCCGCGCTCGCTGTCGGAACTTGTGGGGCATTCCCACATATTGGGAGAGGACTGCCTGCTGCCAAGGCTAATAAAGTCCGACACTTTTGGCTCGCTTATTTTTTACGGCCCCCCCGGATGCGGAAAGACTACTCTCGCCGAGGTGATTGCAAGGCAGACGCGCTCCAGATTTGTCAAGATAAACGCGGTGTTGTCAAACGTCGCGCAGCTCAGGGATTTGCTCTATAGGGCGCGCACCCGCCCGGACGAGCGCATAATACTCTTTATCGACGAGATTCACAGGTTCAACAAGGCTCAGCAGGATCTTCTTCTTCCCGATGTTGAAGACGGGGCGGTCCGCCTCATAGGGGCTACTACGCAAAATCCAGGCATGTATATAAACGCCCCCCTATTGTCGCGCAGCCATCTTTTTAAGCTCGAAGCGCTCGGGGAAGGGGATGTGGTAAAAGTTCTCAGGCGCGCGCTTTCCGATGTCGAGCGCGGGCTTGGAGCGTTTAATTGCTCCGCCGCAGACGCCGTATTGCTCTCAATAGCCGAAATCTGCGACGGCGATTTGCGGCGCGCCTTGAATTCTCTTGAAACCATGGTGTTGGCGAAAGGCGGTAATTGCGCTCTCGAGGATTCCGACGTAGAGGTGTTTGCCAAGGAGCGCAGAGTGCGCTACGACGCCGACGAAGACGAGCATTATAACACAATATCCGCATATATAAAGAGCATAAGGGGCTGTGATCCGGACGCGGCAATGTATTGGCTCGCAAAAATGCTCGAGGGCGGAGAGGATCCGCGTTTTATAGCAAGGAGGCTAATAATATTGGCGAGCGAAGACGTCGGGCTTGCGGATTCGCGGGGCATACTTGTGGCGAACGCGGCCTTTGACGCCTGCGAGCGCGTGGGTTTGCCGGAATGCGAATTGAATCTCGCGCATGCAACGCTTTTTTTGGCTACGGCGCCCAAAAGCAACTCCGCTACCCTGGCTTTGAAGGCCGCAAGGGGGCAGATACGCTCGAACGAGATTCAGGCAGTGCCGCTTTGGCTTCGCGATGCCCACAACTCGCTAAATAAAAAGCTTAGTAACGGCGCAGCTTACATTTATAACCATGATTGTCCCGGGCATATAAGCGGACAGGAATACATGGAGCGCCCGATGAAGTTTTACAGACCTACAAGTTACGGGGCGGAGGCCCAAATAGCCCGTAGGCTTGAGGAGTTTAAAGAATTTAAAAGAAAGGCAAATCAATGCGACAAGACGACAACGACATAAACTCTCCGCGCGGGGATTTCGTAATAACGCGCCGTATAGAGTTGAACTTTTGGAGAACCTGCTTGTTGAATTCGGCCGGCCTGCTTTTGGCGTGGCTCGTTTTCCCCGGCATAGAGTTTTCCGGCCCATTCTCGTTTGCGGCGCTGGTTGTTTTAATCTGGTTCTTAAACTGGATTTTAAGGCCGCTGCTCGTTGTTTTTACGCTGCCATTTATAATATTCACAATGGGCATAGGCATGCTTTTTATAAACGCATTTATTATATATGCCGCCGCGCGCCTTGTCCCCGGCGACGGCATAAAAGTGGCCTCGTATTGGGCGGCTTTTGGGGCGTCGTTTTTTGTTTCGGCGCTCTCATGGGGCTTGGCGATGGCAAAATCCGAGCGCATAATTAGGCAGTCGTTTAAGGGAGCTTCCAAAAAGGGCGGCAAAGATTCAGGAGAGGACGACGTGATTGACGTATGAAGTATTCTTGTAATTTTGCGGAATGTTTTAGGCTGCTAATGCCGCTTGCGCTGCTTGCAGCGTGCGCGTCTTCTCTATTCTCCGCCCAGCGCCCCGAGAGTTCTGTTGGGAAATCGATATTTATTGATACATACGGGGCGTTTTACTTTATGTCGGCGCAAGAGGCTCTTTCGGCTTATGCGGGGGTTTGGGGGGGGCGCCAGGAGTTGTTTTCCGGAGGCCAGAAGATGGCCGAGGGCATGATTCAGCAGCAGTATGTTCCGGATCGTTTGAAACCGGGCACCCTTGCGGGCTTGGCAAAAATATCTCTTTCAAACGGCAGAAGCGCATTAACACGTTCCAGCATGGGCGTTAAGAATGGCGAGTTGTGGCTTGAAGTGTATGCCGAAAACGGCTCTGTAGACACCTATTTGGGAGTCTTCGAATCCAATACAATTACATGGATACAATATCCCATAGTTAAAAATTTGGACGTTCAAATTGACTCTTTTGTGGCCACTCCCGATGGAGCGGCATTGTCGTCGCGCGGGTTCAGGTATATAAGCGTAAAAGACAGCTCCTTTTCGGGGTTTATTATCTCAAAAACTGATTTGAAACGCGAATCGCTTTTCCCGAAACCCGTTGAACAAACAAGCGTCCCAAACGCGGACAAATTGTTCAAAACTCCGCGCGGCGGAGCTTTCGGCAACTGATGTATGGACTCGCTGCCGGTCGATTCCTTAAAGCCCAGCATATTTTCGGCGCTTGATGCGGGCGTGCGAAGCTTTGTAATATCGGCTCCTACGGGTTCGGGAAAGTCCACGCGCCTTCCGGTGATGTTGTCGGAAAAGTTGGGAGGAAAAGTGCTTGTGCTTCAGCCGAGGCGGGTTGCGGCAAGAATGCTTGCCAGGAGCGTGGCGGATATTTTTAACATGCCAGATGCCGTAGGTTGGCATGTCCGTTTCGATAAGCATTACGGCCCCGACACTAAAATAGTGTTTTTAACAGAGGGCATTCTTGCCCGAATGTTGCTTGACAATCCAAAATTGCCCGGGGTATCGGCCATAGTATTCGACGAATTTCACGAGCGCAACATTTACGCAGACATATCTCTGGCATTGGCCGTGCGCTCTCGGGAGACTATGGGAGCTGATTTCGCCATAGCGGTGTGCTCGGCGTCTATGGATTCCGATTCGCTCCTTGGCTATCTCGGCCCCGGCGCAAAGAAATTCGAATGTTCGGGCAGATTGTTTCCCATAGAAACGATATATGCGCCTCCGCGCGACCAGCGCACTCCCATATGGGAACTGGCAGCGCGCCAATTCGCGCTCATGGCCGGAGGAGGAGAACGAGGCGGTTTTTTAATATTTATGCCCGGAGTTTACGAGATAATGCGCACAATCTCGAAAATTTCCGAATATCTCGTATCAAAGCATTTTGAGCTTTTGGCGCTATACGGGGACCTGCCTCCTGAACGCCAGGACAAGGTTCTTGCGAAATCCTCCAAGCCGAAGGTCATAGTTTCTACCAATGTTGCGGAGACTTCGCTTACCATAGACGGCATAAGCAATGTCATAGACAGCGGCTACGCGCGTGTTGCCCGATACGACTGTTCACGGGGAGTCAATACGCTGTTCAGCGAGCGGGAGAGTCTGGCAAGCGCCGCCCAGCGGGCGGGAAGGGCGGGCAGAACCGCTCCAGGACGGGCTGTGCGCTTATGGCGCCCCGGTGACGAAGCATTTTTTGAGCCTTATACCCCATCGGAGATTTCTCGCCTGGATTTGTCGCAGTTGAGGCTTTGGCTAAAGTCGGCCTCGCTCGATTTTTCCGATTTGCGTCTCTTTGAGGAGCCCTCGGAGGAGTCTTTACAAAGAAGCATACAAACTCTCACCAATTTGGGGGCGCTTGATTCCGGGGCCATGGTTACTTCTCTCGGGCGCAAAATGGCCCGATTCCCGCTTGAACCGCGCTATGCGAGACTTTTGATAGAGGGCGGCTTGCGCGGGTGCCTTGGAAAAACCGCCATGATAGCGGCCCTGACGGAAGCGGGGCGCGTAAAGCTCGACCTTTCCGACGTTTTTGACGAAAATGAGCGCGCATCAATGGTTGGCGAAGTCTCGAGCGAAGCCGAGGAGATGGCGGCATTGTGCATGCTTGCCAAGCGCAATTCATTCGACGAGGCTTTTTGCAGGCGCTATGGAATACATGCGGCCAACGCAAGAAAAGCGCTGCGTTTGGCCGGCGATTTTATGCGAATAGCCGGCACTGCCGACAAAGTTCCCGAGCAGCGGGACGCGCTTGCCAAATGCGTGCTGTCTGCCTTTAGCGACCATCTGTGCGTTCGCCTGGGCAAGGGGACGCTCGCGTGCGCCATTGTGGGAGGAGGGCGCGGGGAGATTGTTGCCGGAAGCAGGCACTATGCCTCCGACATATTTTGCGCTCTCGATTTGCAGGAGAGGAAGTCTGCCCAAGGCGCCGCCGTCATGGCATCGATGATAGTTCCCGTGCGGCGTGAATATCTCGAGGAGCTTTTCCCCGGCGACTTTTCAAGCAAGACGGTTCTGTGTTTCGACTCCGGCAGCAAGAGAATAATCTCGAGGAATATTGAAATTTTTAGAGATTTGCCGGTGTCGGAAAGGGATTCATTCGACGTGCCCCCGGACGAAGCTGCAAAGCTTTTTAGAGACGAAATTTTAGAGGGGAGACTGCGCTTGAAAAATTACGGCCCCGAGGTTGAAAACTTTATAGAGCGCTTGAATTTTGTTGCCCTCAATTTTCCGGAATACGGATTTCAGGCAATAGACGAAGCCGCCAAGTCTGAAATATTCGAGCAGATGTGCTACGGAAAGAGCTCGTATTCCGAAGTAAAAAACATGGAGGTTTTGCCGGCCTTTTGCGATTGGCTTTCCAAAGAGCAAATGGCGATGCTTAAATATCTGGCGCCAGTCGAAGTTGCCGTCAACCCCAACAGGCGCCCCGTAAAGATTTCATACGACTCCAAGACTTGCAGGGCTGTGATATCGGCGTCTTTTAAGGACCTTTACAATTTTAATCCGTCGAGGGCGGTTATTTGCGGGGGCAAAGTCAGCCCAACTTTTGAAATTCTTGCTCCAAACGGCAGGCCGATTCAGACAACTCAGAACCTTGGGGATTTTTGGAAGAGCTCTTGGTTGAATATACGCCGCGAGGTCAAGGCGCGCTATCCAAAACATTTTAAACAGGGAGACCCTTGGTATTTTTAATTTAGCTTTTTTTTGCGCGAAGCCCGATTCTTCTTGCAATAGGCCGCTTCTTGCTTGAAATCGTTGGCATGGATTCTCTTTTAATAAAAGGCGGGGTTAGGCTTGACGGAGAGGTATCCGTTTCAGGAGCCAAGAACGCATGCCTTCCCATGTTTGCGGCGGCTTTATTGACTTCGGAAAAGTGCGTCTTAAAAAACGTTCCGGATTTGAGCGATGTTAGGTTTATGGCCGATATCTTGTCGGCTTTGGGCGCAGTTGTGTCCAATCCATCAAAAGGCGTATGGGAAATAGAGGCGCGGGAAATTTCAGCTTTCGCGCCATATGAGCTGGTGAGAAAAATGCGCGCCAGCATATGCCTGCTCGGGCCGCTTTCCGCCAGGCTAAAGAAGGCTGAAGTTTCGCTTCCCGGCGGTTGCGTAATAGGGGCGCGCCCGGTTGATTTGCACATAAAGGGAATGAGGGCTCTCGGGTGTTCGGTTGAGATAGAGCGCGGCTACATATGCGTTGACGCCCGTAAAATGCGTGGGGGGCAGGTTTATCTTGGAGGGCGTTTCGGCAGCACTGTAACCGGTACGGCCAACGTCCTAATGGCGGCGGTTGTATCTCCGGGCAATACGCTCATAGAAAACGCGGCGTGCGAGCCGGAAATTGCGGATTTGTGCAAAATGCTTGTAAAAATGGGCGCAATAATAGACGGCATTGGCTCTCCAACTCTTTCTATTTCCGGAGTGCCGCGTCTGGGGGGCGTTGAGCATTCGGTATTGCCCGACCGCATAGAGGCGGGGACATGGATTGCAGCGGCTGCGGCCTCCCGGGGGCGCGTGCTTGTTAAAGGCGCTCAAAAGAGAACACTCGGATCTTTTCTCGACATTCTTGAACGGGCGGGTTGCCCTTTTGAAATACGCTCCGCCAATTCAATTTATGTTGACGCAAGCAATATAAAGCTTCGCCCAGTGGAGGCCGTGACTCTGCCTTATCCCGGTTTCCCCACTGATTTGCAAGCCCAGCTGTGCGCTCTTATGACTCTTGCCGACGGAATTTCAATAATAACAGAGCGCATATATCCGGAGCGTTTCATGCACGTTCCCGAACTTGCGCGAATGGGAGCTCAGATAAGCAGGGAGGGGCCGAGCGCAATAATTGCAGGCAAAACCAAACTGTCGGGAGCTCCCGTGATGGCGTCGGATCTCCGCGCGAGCGCCGCGCTCGTAATTGCGGCCCTTGCCGCCAAGGGCGAAACTCTAATACAGCGAATATACCACCTTGACAGGGGCTATGACAACATAGATTCGAAACTTAAAGCGCTCGGCGCGAAAGTAGAGCGCTTAAAAGCATAATTTCGCCCGAATGGCGGCATTAATTTGAAGCAGAAAGCAAAAGCTTCCGCGAGCATTCAAAAACTCACTTTAATGCCGTTCTGGTAAGCTCTCCAGTTATAAAGTCAAATGCCTCCTCCACCGTTTCGGCAAAGCGGAAAAACGCAAGGTCTTTTCTTGTTATAACGTCCGTTTTTATCATATATTCGAAATCCACGACCTTTTCCCAGAAGGACCTGCCGAAAAGAACCGTAGGCAAATAGGTGCTGGTTTTTCGGGTTTTCATTAGGGTAAATACCTCAAAAAATTCGTCGAAAGTTCCCGTTCCGCCGGGAAATGCCACAAGAGCTTTCGCAAAAAACAGAAGCCAAAATTTCCGCATTAGAAAATAATTGAAATTAAACCACACGCCCCTTTCAACGTATGCGTTTCTGCGCTGTTCGTCGGGTATTAGAATGGTGGCTCCCACGGTTTTGCCTCCGGCCTTGTATGCCCCCTTGTTTGCGGCCTCCATAATGCCGGGGCCGCCGCCTGTCATAATGTAATATTTGTCTTCTTGAGGCAAATCGAGCTCGTTTGACCAAACCTGCAAACGGAATGCAAGCTCTTCGGCGGCCGTGTAGTACTTAGACATCTCGTATGCCATCTTTGCGGCATCGAGCGTTTCTTTTGACGCGTTTTTGCGCTTCTTTAAAGAGTCGTATTCCGCCTTTGCGACCGCTTCGGGCTTAATGCGTGCGGAGCCGAATATCGTAATGGTGTTTTGTATCTTTTCCTGCTCGAATATGAAAGCCGGCATTAGAAGGTCGCGCTGAATGCGCATTAGGCGCTCCGACATGTCGGAGAATACGCATTCTATGGGTTGGTCGCAACTTATTTGCACTTCGTTGGAATATTTTGAAGTGCTCTTTGGTAGATTAGCCCTCCTATTGGAGGCGCTTTTTCTTTTTTGAGTAGGCATAATTTTCTGCGTTCAATGCTGTTGAAAGCTCAGTTTCGCCGGGAATGCCGCACGCTTATTTTGCGGCTTGGGTCTTTTGCTTATCCTTCTGAGCTTCGCCCTCCGTTTTATTTTTCACGTTCTTGTCGGAATTTGTTTTAGGGGCTGTAGTTTTTTCAGCTTTTGCTTTGTCTTGGCTTTCGTCTAACATGGCGTTTATTTCGCCCATTACTTCCCCGCGGGAATCCGAAGCTTTTACCGTCACGGGTATAGTCTTTTCCCTAAAGCCGAGCCCGTTGACGTATAGAAAGCCCTTTCCTTCGGCCGCCGCCTTTATTGGAACGCTCACAGACGACCTGCCCGCGGGAACTACAACTTCGTCCATTATTACGGAGCTTGGAATGTTGGTCTTTACATCTATGGGATATCCGCCCTCCGGCGCGGTAAATCCGATATTGAAAATCATATTCGCAATATCGCCGCCGTCCATTTCCAAAACTTCGGGAGAAACGGCCATATCGGCGGTATCGACTCTTATTTGACCGACCCACAGCCTCCCCTTGGTTCCTTGAATTTCAACGTCGTAATTGCGCCCGGATTCGAGTGGCGGCACAACAAAGTTCAAGTTTGAGCGCGACACATATTCGGTTGCGGTTTCAACTCCGCCGACAATGACTTTGTCGAGCTTGTCGAAACCTCTGCCGAGTATGCTTATTGAGGTCCCGACCGGCCCGCGTTCGTTTTGAAGGTCCACAACATAGCGCCTCTGGGGTTCAAGCGTATAAACAGTCCGGCTGCTTATTTTTCTCTCCTTGTTAACTCCGTCGACATTGTTTTCCACCTCGTATGTTACAAGGAAGTAATACTTAGCGTCCTTGCGTCCCTTTGGCATGACGTAATCGTATTCGTATATGCGCTCTTCTTTGAAGTCCTTGACTTCGCGCATCGGTATGATTTTCTCGTCTATTACGATATATGGTTTTATGCTGTCCTTTACTACCGAGCCGTCGTTTATATATGCGCTCATGCTGAGCGTGTAAGTCCGTGAGGCGTTTTCCGGAACCTTTTCGGGCGTGAGATTTGTAAGGCTTGAGCAGGCGCCTAAAAACGCAGCAACCAAGGCCGCTATGAGTGCGGAGAATTTCTTTGCATTATTCATATACATGGTGAAATATTTCCTATAATTTAAAAAATTATCTTTCGTATGCAAGCCATTTTCCAAAACTTTGGAATTTATCTCCACGTGCCATTTTGCGCAAAAAATTGCGCATATTGCCGCTTCTATAAGGTGCGCCCGACGTTTTCGGATATAGAGTCTTACATTGGGGGATTGGAGGCGGAGATAAGATGGCTGCGCTTTGAAAACTCTGGGAGTTTGCCGAAGCCGGAAACTATGTACTGGGGCGGCGGCACTCCTTCAATGTTGTCGGAATCGCATTTGGAAAAAATTGCAAGCATGCTTTCCGATTTCATGCCGGTCTCTGAGTGGACTGTGGAAGTCGCACCCTCGAGCGCGGGGAGGGCGAAACTCAAGCTTCTTAAAGATCTCGGCGTAACGAGAATATCGGTGGGGGTGCAGAGCTTTAATCCGCATACATTGTCAGCTCTTGGCCGCGCCCATTCCCTTGAATCTACGTTAAAGGCCCTTGAAGTTGCAGAGGAACTCTCGTTCAAGCACTTCTCTGCGGATTTGATATTCGCCGCTCCAGGCCAAAAGTTGTCGGATTTTGAGGGCGACCTGCGCGCGGTGTCGAAATGGGGAGTCGACCACGTCAGCGCGTATTGCCTGGAGTTTGAGAGCGGAACATCGTGCTGCGGCGGGATATATTCCGAAAGCGAATGCATCAAGCGCGGGCGCGAGGCGGAATTTATGAAACTTGCCATGGACATGCTTCCGCAGCTGGGCTTCAAGC
>CALXOC010000100.1 GCA_944389915.1 uncultured Opitutales bacterium
AATTCTATAGAGCCGCTTTGGGGATTAAGTTTTGAAACGATATTGCCATGGTCGCTATAGTAGCAGCCGTCGAATTCTCCAAAGCAATTTAACTCAAAAAGATTAAAATTCATTGTAAATATAATAAAAACGCATCCAACAAAAAATTTCAGCTCTTCAAAAGCCGCAAAACGCCTGGGGCTTACCCTTTACCGCCTAAAACAGGCAGTCTGCGGAAATTTACGGAAGAAGTTTTGCAAAAGTCATATCGGACATTCGCCTAAGTGAAGCCTTAAAACTTGCAAAAAACAGAGCTTACAAATATTCGAAGATTGCCAAGATGGTGGGATATTCCAGCCCCTTTTCATTTTTGCACGCATTTAAAATGCGCTACGAAAAGCGCCCCTCGGATTTCATTTAACTGGCAAATGCTTTCTGAAATTCTAATAGAAAGCCCGATTTTTATCTTGCTATTTCTCAAACATACCCGCCTGCATAAAAACAATCGGATCACGTTACGGGGAAAAATGGGCGCCATGACAAATTACTCTTAATACTTAGAATTCCAATGCAAACTTAGCAGCCGAAAAATTAGCAAACACATAATTTTTAATATTTTGCTTTTTGCGTTATTTTAGAAATAATGATTGAATGTTTCTGACTTAGCCTCCATAACATTGGGCATGAAAGCGATCTCAATGTTTATTGCCATATTTTTAGCGTTAAACGCATCTTTTGGATTTGATATGGAATTCTGGTCAAGCCTTCAGAAATTCCCGGTTCCAAAGTATCGCTACGGTAATGCAGAAGTCGGAGTAAAGGCCAGACAGATATACTACGAGGGCGAATTATTCAACGGCAGGCCCACAGAAATTTTTGCATACTACTGCACTCCCGGTATATTAAACGGAGACCCGTCATTAGACAAAAACCTGCCCGCAATTGTGTGTCTTCACGGAGGCGGCGGGCGAGCCTTCCCCGAATGGGTTGAATCTTGGGCAAAAAAAGGATACGCCGCAATTGCAATGGATTGGTCCGGCAACGGGTCAGAATTATTTTATAAGAATCCCACTTCGGAGCAGCGCAAAAAACTTACACCTGCGGCGCTTCAAAAACGCGCCCACATGAAAAACGGCGGCCCCAACAACATTCCGAGCTCAGTTTCCCTTTCCGACGGCAAAGCTGAAAAAGACGCATGGGCATATCAAGCCGTTGGAGCCGTTGCGAGGGCGCATTCACTTGTGAGGTCTTTTAAAGAAGTCGACGCAAATCGCACGGCCATTACGGGAATAAGCTGGGGAGGATACCTCACGTGCCTTACAGTTGGCGTCGACCAGCGCTTTAAAGCCGCAGTTCCCGTATACGGATGCGGATACATTTACATGTATGAAAAATGGTTTCCCTACCTTGGGAAAAACGATAAAACCGAAGCGCGTTGGATAGAATTATTCGATCCGTCAAATTCCCTGAAAATAACAAAAGTTCCAATGCTCTTTGTAAACTCTCCCAAAGACCCATTCTATCCGATATCGATATGGGGCAAGTCAGTTAAAACGGCGCGCGCGCAAGCGTGCCTAATATCCGGACTTGGCCATAGCCATAAAGCCGGATGGAGCCCTCCGGAAATAGAAGCATTCATATCGTCAAAGCTAAACGGCACAAAGGCCGCCGCAAATCTTGGCGAGTTAAAAATTGCCAATGATAGGGTGTCGTGCCGATTCGACGCGGGGACTGCGCCTTGCAAAAAAGCGCTGCTCTTCTACACAAAAGGCGGCAAAGCAGGCGATTGGTCCAAATATGAATGGGAATCAGTCCCCGCGGAAATAAAGGGGGCAAACATCGAGGCAAAAATTCCCCAGGGAGCCAAAGCAGCGTATTTGTCGATAGAAGACGGCGCCGGATTGAGAGCCACTTCCAATCCATGCATATTGTCTAAATGGCGCGAATAGAATTTAAACATTTCATAAGCAGCTTGCCGCACATGCAACAGTACATAAAGATGCCGAACATGCGAGCGCCAACCCGCATTTTTAGGCAAATACCGTTTGCGCAGCAAATCCATCAAAGAACTCAATAAATGCAGCCTGGCAAATTTGGATATAAACCATTAAATCATATCCAATTCCCGATATACGCTCAAAAGCTTTTTGTCGCCGTCTATGCCGGGCAAACTTGTGCGGTGTTCCATGCCGAATATGCCCGTATATCCTTTTCCCTTTATAAATTCTATGACGTTTTTATAATTTATTTCGCCCGAAAACGGCTCCGTCCTATTGGGAACGTCTCCAAGATGGAAATAGGCAATTTCATCGAAATGCTCCCCTATATTGCGCAATAAGTTCCCCTCCTGGGTCTGTTGGTGGTAGACGTCGAAGAGAATTTTGCATGCCGGACTTCCGACGGCTTTGCATACGGCGTAAGCCTGCGGGGTTGTTTTAAGCCACTGCCCCGGATGGTTTATGTTATTCAAGGGCTCTATTACCATTATTGTCCCGTACTTTTCGCATATCTTCGCGGCCTCCTTTAAATGCGAAACTACATTTACAAAAGTATCGTACTCCGCGACTTTGTCGTCTCTCAGCCCAGGAACTACCGTAAGCCATTTTAGCCCGTGCTTTTTAGCCGTTTTGCATGCGCTTTCTATAGCTTCCAAGATCTGCTCCATAGCCGCGGCTTTATCGGGCCGCTTGGCGCCATTGGGCATGTTTAGAGTCATAGCGTACTTGTTACCGCCGAATGCGGTAGCCACCCCGAATTCCATATTGTTCCGCTTCAAAGCATCGGATATTAGCTCTTGTTTGTCGGGGCTTCTCCTAAAAAAATTGTTGTCTTCAAAAGCGATAAATCCGAGAGACGCCAGAAAATCTATTTGCTGCCCCTCGTCTAAACCCTTATATGAATCCTTAAAAAATAAGCCGTAAATATTCGGAGCAAACTTTGTTTTAAACTTGCCATTAGAAACGCCGAATGCAGAAAGCTTCTCCTTTAAAATGGCGTCGGTTGTAGACGCGCGCAATGGCAACGCGCCGAATGCAGCACCTAACATGGCCGCTCTTGCCGTATTTGATATAAAACATCTTCTGTCCATATTGCCTCCCTATTCCTTATAGATTGCACTTAAGAGTTTTTTTATATTTGCATATCATAACTTTTCCATCGTTCAATGATAAAAATTCGATTATTTCCAAAGATTTTGGAATGCAATATAAACATTTATTATAAAAATCGACACGGCTAAAAAAGACGCGACTATTATTCTGCCAAAGCGCTAAGATAATTTTAAAAATATTTCCGCATTGCGGAATACAACTTGCACGCCTCTAAATTCGGCGGATATTAGCATAAAAGTTTCTGAATATAAAAAGGCGAGGTAGAGAAATTTTAAACCAACCTAATTCCGATTATTTTTATAAACAAGCTTGCCTATATTAGCACAATGGATATTTTTTCTTGTATCGCACATGAGGCGCGCAACATTTCAAAAACAAACATTAATACACATACGGAGGAATATATGGACAATTCTTATCTATTATTTTTTATTAGCGCTTTATTGTGCGCAGCGAATGCATTTGCAGAGTACGACTACAAGAAAGATTTAAAGGAAAATTGCTCAAGTCTAAGCGCAAGAATCCGCCCTCAAAACCTCAATTCAAGCATTATTTATCAAATTCAGTGGCGCGCTTTTACGAATAAAGGGGACATAAAATCCGCGAGAAGGCTAATACCGCATCTATCGGAACTTGGAGTCGATTATTTATACCTAATCCCATTTGTTATTGAAGACTATTCAAAGTGCGATGAATTTAAGAACCTTAGCATAAACAAACATATAAAGCCTTTTAAATTGATACGTTCGCCTTACAGGCAGGGCAGCTACTTTAAAGTCGATCCCGAATTCGGAAATGAAGGCGATGTGAAAGATTTTGTTGACAGCGCGCATAAAGCGGGAATGAAGGTGCTATTTGATTTAGTGTACTACCATTGTGGGCCGAGTGCAGATTTTATCGAGACTAATCCGGATTTCGTCGAAAGGCTTCCCGATGGCAGCATCAAAAAGGGAAGATGGGGATTCCCTAAACTTAATTTTAATAATCCAAAACTGCGCGAATATCTTATCGGCAACATGAGATATTGGATTGAAGAATACGGAGCTGACGGTTTCCGATGCGACGTGTCATTTTTAGTTCCATTAAGTTTCTGGGAGGAAGCCACTAAGAAATTGAGAAAAATAAAGCCTGACTTGGTAATGTTGTCGGAGGGCGAACGTCCGCGGGACCAAGTGGAAGCTTTCGATATAAACTACTGTTATGCGTGGCAAAATGCCTTGGGCAAAGTCTTTGGCTTTAAGGAAGACGCCTACTTATTGCGCAAAGTGCACCAGTCTTTTTACAAAAAATTTCCTAAAAACGCCCTATTTATGCGCACGAGGGAAAATCACGATGAAGCTCGAAACTATGGGGAAAATCGCCCGGACAAAGCATGGGGAAAAAATGCCGTTGAAGCAATGTTCGTATTGAATTTTACCATAGACGGCATACCTATGATTTACAACGGGAATGAAGTTGCCGACTTCGCGCGGCATAACCATAACAAATTTTCCGAAGACGAAGTAAGCTACCAAAATATAGATTGGCAAAATGCGCTTCTAAAATCGGGCCGCGACAGACTTGCCTTTATGAAGAACTTAATAAGGATTAGGAAAAGCAATCTTGCGCTTTATGAAGGCAATACAATATGGCTTGAAAATTCCGAACCTCAAAATATTCTCGTTCTACGTCAAAGATTGTGGAATGGGAGAAAAAAAAGAGGGCAAAGAGAATAAAAAATGTTCTACAATGCCCGATGTGTTAATCAAGGGTTATAAGATTCTCAGGACAGTAAGTGTTGGTCAAGA
>CALXOC010000101.1 GCA_944389915.1 uncultured Opitutales bacterium
AGCGCAAATGGAGATTTTCAACAAATTCGAGGGCTTTTTGACCGCTTTTTGCCATTCTCCGCTCCAAAAGTTCGTCGGCAAAATTCGCCCTGCCAAGTATTTTTGATTCCTCCGCCCTAAGCGCCAAAATATCCTTCATTAAGGCTATGTTTGAATGTTCGCCTTCCGCCCCTATTTTTGAGAAGGCTCTCCATAGCTTTTCGCGCAAATCCGCCCTGTTTGAATACGACATGAAAGGCGTATATGACGGCGCGTCGAGCGTAAACAGCCAGCCGTCAAGTCCGCGCTTAATTGCTCTATTGCGCGCCGCTTCTATTGCCGTTGCCGGAAGCCCGTCAAGATCGTCTGCGCTGGATAATTGCAAGGTGTAGGCTTTTGTGTCGTCGAGTACGTTTTCGGAGAATTTCTGAGCTTTTATTGATAGCTGCGAACCTATTTCTATTAAGCGCTTTTTTTTATCGTCAGGCAAATTTGCGCCTCCAAGTTCAAAGTCCAAGAGCGTTTCCGAAAGCAGCCTGGCTCTATATCCTGTCAGCGAGCGTCCCTCGGCCGATTTTGAGTATGCGGCAATTTTTGCATACAGGGAGCTATCGAGGTTTATTGAGGCATAAAACTCTGTAACATAAGGACTTATTTCATTTATGGCTTTTCTCAGTTCCGGGGTGTCGGCTACGCTCTGAAGGTGGTTGAGCCAATTCCATGCCTTGTCGAGATTCTTGGAGCAATTGTCTAAGGCCTCTATGCAGTTGGCATAATTTAGTGCGCTGTCAGGCAGAGCCTTAATGGAGGCTATATTGGAATTTGCTTCCGATATTGAAGTTTCTATGGCGGCTTTGGCAAATTCTGCTTTCATGATTTGCCAATTTGGGAGCTTGGAATTTTGAAGAAATGGATTTTCGGGCATGATTGTCTTAGGAAATTCGGGAGGGGGAAAGTATGCAAGAGTAAAAGCGAATAAAAAATGGATTGGGTAAAATGTGAAATCTCTTTTGAATCATGAATATAGTTGAAAAATCGCTTGACTCTTTGGCTTTTGTATTTAATTTATAAATTATTTAAATTCGATTGCCTTATTTAACTGCTATTTTCTATTGCTATGAAAAAATTAATTCACATACCTCTCATTGCTCTTTCCTGCCTTTCATACGCGCAGGAAAATACTCCCGCCGAAGTTGTTCAATCCGGAAACTGGTCTAATGTTCAAACATGGGGCTTCAGTGAAGGAACTATGTCAACAACAGCCCCGTCGGTATCCTTTGGAGATGCCAATTTGTCTCTTAATGCCGATGTTGACGCGACAATTACATCTCTGAATTTGGCTGCGGACTCGTCTAATACATTGTCGGCTTCTTCTGGAAACAAATTGCTTATAAGCGGATTGGATAGTTCAATGACTTCTTCGCAATCGCGCACTTTATATTTGGGTTCTGAAACAAACACAGGCAGTATTGAATTTGGAAAAATTTCCAATAATGGATTGAAAGGCACCAATATAGTGGTAAATGGAGGCGATGTAACCATTAATAGCCTTGGTGTTTATGGCGGAGCATTTAGGATAAACAACTCTTCAAATGTAACCTTAATTGGAGATGATTCAACATATAACGCTTCAGGATCCAAAACATATATAACAGACGGTACGCTTACGGCAGGCAATATTGTATTTGGCCTCTTGCAATTATCGGCTGGTTCGAATGTAATTTCTTCCGTCGGCTTGCGTATTCTGAATACTGATTCTTTTGTAGACGGAAATATTAAGATAACAGGCACAGGTGTTATGGGAACAAGTATTGCCGGCGATGACGGCGTAACATATAATACCAGAAGTTTCTCTTTGCGCTTTGGAAATGGCACTAATGACACCTATGCTAGTGATGCCAATAAGAAAATGACAATAGGCGCTACTGCAACAATAGACCAGCGCTGCACAAGAGATAATTATATAATAAACGATATTCTTTGCGATCTCAGCGTTTCCGCCGCTACGGGTGCGTTGAAGATGCAGAGCCAACTTCACCTTGCGGGCAACGGCAAGCTCACTTTGAATACGAAAAACGCTTTTTCGCAGATAGACGCCGACGGCAATGTTATTGCTTCGCAGGATAAGATGACACTCTATCTTTCGCGCCATTACAATGATAATTCTGCAACTACTGGAGTTTGGGCCGGAGATGTAACATTGGCGCTTGGAGCCGACAATGAATGGGGGCAATTTCTCTTTGGTTCCGATGTGAACTTAAACCTCGAATTGAACGGTTATAATTTGACGGTCGGCAATATAAGCGACCAAGCCGCAAGCAACGGCAACTATTCGATAACCCTAATGGATCTTGCCGATTACAATAACAACTTTAAAATATCCGGAATGTCAGAGGAGAGCATAAGGTTGTTAGATTTCCGCGATTCCGAGGGCAATTCTCTTGTGGCCGGAGAGGATTACTTCATAGTCGAAGCGGCCGACGGCGGATATTATATAAACGGACAGATCCCGGAGCCTTCGGAAATTGCTGCCATATTCGGTTTGTTTGCAATACTTGTAGCGCTCAGGCGCAGATCAAAATAAAAAGTTAAGAAAAGCTATTTAAAAAGAGTTCCGGCAATGCCCGGAACTCTTTTTGCATATTAAAATATGCCAAAAATATTGTTTTTTGTTGCTTATATTAACGATTTTTTTTAGCTTTTTCAAATATCAATAAAATTGTATGAAAAAACTATCAACCATATCTATATCGGCGTTTATTGCATTTTCAACGCTTCCACTTTCGGCTTCGACTTATCTTATAAAAGGCTCTCCCGAAATAGGGAATTGGAGCAATCCCTCGACATGGATTGCTCCCGACGGCAAAGCCGTTGACAAAATACCTGCTGCCGACGATTCGGTCGCCACAATAGACGCGTCGCGCGGCATTAAAATAGACGGCAATTACACAATAAAAAGCTTGTTGCCCAGCCGATATACAAGTTCATGCACAGGCGAACTGGTTCCTTTTATAATGGGCGAGGGCCAGTCTTTAACAATAGACGCAAAGCTCGAAAAGGCAAAGAACGTCAATATTATATTGTGCGATTACACTACCTTGAAAAACGATAGCGCCCAAAGCCCGCTAAAAGAGCAGGGCATAATATTTAAGGGGGGCAAGCTGTTCCTTCGCAATTCGGGCAATCCGGGGGGGGCCATAAATGTTGTTGTCAGCGCGATGGCTAATCCTAAAACAAATCCTGATTTTCTGTCGCGCCTTGTTTTTGGGGAAGATTGCCATTTGAAAGTGCTTAATACTTTTATAGTCCATTCGGCCAACAAGGTGTACAGAAGAGATTTCGCCTTTCAGAATTCCGCGGTGGATTTCTTGGGCAGGACCGATATTTACGCGGAATCCAAGGGGAAAAAGTACTATAAGGATTTGCGCGTTCCCAGACTTTATAACGATTCGCTCAATTCTCTGTTGACATTAAACATAGGAAATAGCGGACAGCTTTCAAAGCCATTAAATCAGCGCGCCCGAATGGAGTCGGGAAATCTCTTAATGGAAAACGGTTCGGAGTTGAATGTTTACGGCACCTATATTGTGAATGGAAACGCAAATTTTAGGCGGTCAAAATTGAATGTCCACAAAGGCGCAAAAATGACCATTACTTCCGCAAACTGCGCAAAAGCTTCGATATTTAACAATAAGCCAGAAACTATTGTAAATATAGGAGGAACGCTTGAAATACTGAATCCGAAATATCCTGCAACGTCTGCGGACTTTAACGGAGGCATATTTACCATTGAAAGCGGTGGATTGCTCAAAGTTCAGGGAAGCGGCACCGGCGGCAAGTGCTTCGTTATGATTTCCGGAGGCTCCATAAACATAAAAGATGGCGGAAAGTTGTACGCCCGCAACATGCTGCGCATAGGCGAAAATGGAATAGTCAGGCTTTACGGGGAAAACCAAATATCGGCTATGGAGCCCGCAAACGGCAAGTGCCGAATGCTTATAAGGGGCAAAAATGCAAGGCTATTTATTTATGCCAACCAGGATATGGACAGCCTATTGTTTCAAAAACACAATGGCGAGTTGACCATAACTCTGGGAGACAATGTCAAATCACTCAAATTCGTTAAGCTCGTTAGCGGAAATTGGTTCCCCAAGGCTACAATTGCGTTTAATAATTTTCGCAACGGCTTAATAACTGTCTCCGAGCCCAATGAGGCCGCAATTTGCGCGTCAAACATAAGCGCAAAAGGTTGGAAGAACTTTAGGTTTGAGAAAAAAGACGGCGTATATGCGCTTGTCGCCGACAAGGAGTAATCGGAGTCCGCAATCGAATAATATCGATTGCGGAATTTTTTGCCGGGGGCGATTCGTTATCTTTGCCTAATGTATTCACGCATGATGGGCTTAAGTTTTGAAATTCGCTCGCACACTTTTAAAATTTCATTTCTTCAAAAATCCAAAGCGGAAAAGTTATTTTATCTAAAAAAATATATTGACCTTTGGCGCAATATTGATTCT
>CALXOC010000102.1 GCA_944389915.1 uncultured Opitutales bacterium
TGAAATCCCGGAGATTACCAAGTGGGACAGAAAAAATTATTTTTATCCCGACAGCCCGAAGAACTACCAGCTGTCCCAATACGACATGCCCCTGTGCGTGGGCGGGGCCGTGGAAATAGAGCTCGCGGCTCCGAACCGGGCTGAAATGGGAAAGCATAGAAATGTTGCGCTAACTAGGATACACCTTGAGGAGGACGTTGGGAAACTTACGCACTGCGGTTCCGATTCCCTTGTTGATTACAATCGCGCGGGAACTCCGCTAATGGAGATTGTTTCGGAGCCCGACATGCATTCGTCGGAGGAGGTTTTTGCCTATTTAACCTCGCTGAAAAATACAATTTCCTGCGCGGGCATTTCCGATTGCGACATGGAAAAGGGGCAAATGCGATGCGACGTCAACGTATCGGTGCGCGAAAAGGGCTCGGGGCTTTTGGGCGTAAAGGTGGAGATGAAGAATATCAATTCCATATCGAACGTTCGCAACTGCATAGACTATGAGATAAGGCGCCAGACGGACTGCCTTAAGAAGGGTGTGGCTATAGTCCAGGAAACGCGCCGCTGGGACGCAGAGCTTGGAGTTACGCAGTCCATGCGCAACAAGGAGGACGCACACGACTACCGCTACTTCCCCGATCCCGACCTCATGCCCATAAAGATTTCCCGCGAGCTTTTGGACTCAATCAGATCGGGGCTGAAGGAGGCGCCATTTGACCGCCAGCGCCGCTATATGAATGATTTTGGATTGCCTTATTCTATTACATCGGTGATGTGCCATATGCCGAATCTATGTTCGTGTTTCGAGAGCGCCGTGGAGGCTTATCCTAAAAACCCCAAGGCCATTGCCAACATAATTACAAACGACCTTCTGAGGGAGATTTCCCAGGCACAGCACGCCTCCACCGCGGAAGGGGAAAATATCTATGGCGAGGCAGAGGAGACTTGCGGTTCCGCTCTTTGCATAGGCTCGGGCGAGACGCTTGGGGTTGAACCTGCAAATATAGCCGCCCTCGTAAAAATAATCGACGACGGCGTCATATCGAAACAGATGGGCAAGGAGGTCTTTTCCGAAATGTTCGCAACGGGCGAATCCCCCGATTCCATAGTGGAGAAGCGGGGCTTGAAGCAGAACTCCGACTCCTCGGAGCTCGAGGCCTTTTGCCGCGCGGCGGTTGAGGCGAATCCGAAGGCTGTATCTGAGTATAAAGCCGGCAACGAGAAGGCGATAAACGCCCTGATAGGCCCCGTGATGAAGGCTTCAAAAGGGAAGGCGAATCCGTCTATGCTTTTGCCGATAATAAAAAGGCTCATAGGCTGACATGACTACGGCCGTTGCAGTTTTACTGGTTTTGCTGGCGCTCAAATTTGCGGCGGCCACGGCGTTGGACCTGCTAAATATGCGCAATGTCCGCGCCCACGCCGGCCGCGTTCCTGAAGCCTTCAAAAGTTTTATGGACGAGGCCACCTATTCAAAGGGCGTGAATTACACTTTGGACAAAACACGCTTCGGCATATTTGAAAACGCCTGCGCAACGCTGTTTCTTGCGGTTATACTTGTTTTGTGGATATTGCCTCGGCTTTACGACTTCGGGCTCGATATTTTTGGAGTTTCCGTATGGGGCCAGTCTTTAACCTTGATTTTCATGGCGCTGATATTATCGCTTCCCGACATACCCTTTGAGCTGTATGGGCAGTTTGTGATAGAGCAGGAATATGGTTTCAACAAGAGCACATTCGGTCTGTGGGTGGCGGACAAGCTGAAAAGTTTCGCCGTTGCGGTGGTGCTGGGGGCGCCCATATTGGCGCTCATAATATGCTTTTCGGAGACTTTTAAATACACATGGTGGCTTTGGGGCTTTGTCGCGGTTGCGATATTTCAAATAGTAATGCTCGTGCTGTATCCGCGCCTTATAGTTCCGCTGTTCAATAAACTGGAGGATTTGCCAGAGGGCGAGACAAAGCGCGCTCTTTTCGAGCTGTCGGAGCGCGGGGGCTTTAAGGCCAAAAGCATTCAGGTCATAGACGGCAGCCGCAGAAGCATGCATTCAAACGCTTATTTCACAGGATTTGGAAGATTCAGGCGCATAGTGCTGTTTGACACTCTCCTTGAGCAGCTAACCCTGCCGGAGCTCGAGGCTGTTTTGGCGCACGAAATAGGCCATTACAGGAAGGGGCACATAGTAAAAATGATATTTGTGAATTTTGCTATGGTTTTTATAACCTTTGCGCTTATGGGCTATTTGTCTTTGAGCGAATGGTTTTATATAGATTTCGGATTTTCCGAAGCGGGGGGTTTTGGTCCGGTTTTGCTTATGTTCTCCATGTTTTCCGGGCTGTTTACTTTTTGGTTCGCGCCGCTGCTCAATGCGTTTTCGCGCCGAAACGAATACGAGGCCGACGCGTTTTCTGCGGATTTGTGCGGGGGCGGGGGGCAGCTCGTTTCGGCCTTGCGCAAACTTAACAAAAAAAACCTGGGGAATCTAACTCCCCACAAAATTTACAGCGCCTTCTATTACTCGCATCCCACTCTGCTGGAGCGCGAGGGGGCGCTTGAAAAGATACGGAAATGAAAATAGCCCTGACGCAATTCGCGGCTTCGGATTCACCAGAGGAAAATCTGAACCGGCAAATCTCCATGCTAAACAGAGCGGCGGAATCCGGCGCAAAAATCGTGTGCACGCAGGAATTGTTTATGAGCAAATATTTTTGCGTCGAGCTCGATGCGCGAAATTTTTCTTATGCGCGCTCTTTGGCTTCAAAGGAAGTGGGCGCTCTCTCTGAAGCCGCGGGAAATGCCGGGGTAGTTCTTGTTGCTTCGCTCTTCGAGGATAGGGGAGGCGGGCTTTATCACAACACTGCTGTAGTATTTGACGCCGACGGATCGGAGCTCGGCATATACAGAAAAGCGCACATACCGCACGATCCCCATTTCGAGGAAAAGTATTACTTTGCTCCCGGAGACACCGGATACAGGTCTTGGAATACCAAATACGGAAAGATAGGGGTGCTTGTATGCTGGGACCAGTGGTTTCCCGAAGCCGCGCGCCTCACGGCGCTTGCCGGGGCCGATATAATATTTTACCCTACTGCAATAGGAGGGCTTTTGAGCGAGTCGCCGGAGGAAGCTGCGAGATTTAAGAGGTCTTGGCAAACCGTGCAATGCGGGCACGCAGTGGCGAACGGCGTTTATGTGGCTGCAGCAAACAGGGTGGGAGTGGAAAAGGTTTCAGACGGCCGCGGCGGAATAAAATTTTGGGGGGGAAGTTTTCTGTCAAATCCCTACGGCGAAATTGTCGCCGAGGCGTCGGAAAATTCCGAGGAAATTTTGCTTGCGGACATAGATTTTTCGCTATTGGCGGAGTTCAGGAAAACTTGGCCGTTTTTTAGGGACAGGCGCACGGATACCTATGCGGGCATGCTGAAGTTGGCTGAGGATTAAACTTTTGCTTTTGGCGCTTTGTTTTATCTTGAAGGCGCGCTTTTAAAGTTGATAATTGCAGGCATGGAAAAAAACGTTGATTTGGCCGAGATTGTTGCGTTTCTCGATTCATACTGCAGGAACGGCGAATTTAAGGATTTCGATGGAGCGTTCAACGGTTTGCAGTTTGAGAATAGCGGAAGCGTTTCAAAAATAGCTACAGCCGTGGACGCGGGCATTGCCGAAATAGAGCTTGCAGCGCATCTTGGTGCGGATCTGCTGTTAGTCCACCACGGCATGTTTTGGAATCCCCCCATTCCCGTCGTCGGGCCGTCGTACCACAAAATAAAGGCTTTGATGGATAACGATATTTCCGTGTATTCCGTGCATTTGCCGCTCGACGCCCACGGGGAACTGGGCAACAACGTGCTCATCACCGAGGCGCTTGGATTGCGAAAGATAGGCAGGTGCTTCCCTTGCGGAGAAATCGACATAGGCGTTCTGGCGGCCGGTCCGCAGGGCGGAATAGAGACCCTATCCACGCGCCTTAGAAAACTTTTCCCCGATACGTACAAGGAAATACTTTTCGGCAGTTCGAAGCCAAAAAAAATTGCGATATGCTCGGGGAGCTGTTCAGACGCGGTGGAAGCCATGCCCGGGCTCGATGTCGACACCCTCGTGTGCGGAGAGTTGCGGCAAAGATGTTTTTCGATGGCCCAGGAGCTCCACTTAAATCTCTTTCCCTGCGGGCACTATGCCACGGAATGTTTCGGCGTAATGGCTCTCGGCGAGCTTTTGGCGCGCAGGTTCGGCTTGCAAAGCCATTTTTTAGAAATGCGAAATCCGCTGTAAATTTTGTTTTTCTTATTTTTCAAAGTTTCTATATTGGCATGTGAAAATTTTTAAGGAGCTGCACTATGAAAAAAATAGCTGTAATTAACGGAGTAAATCTCGATAGGCTGGGTGTGCGCGAACCCGAAATATACGGCGCAAACACGTTAAAAACGCTGATGGAATCGCTGAAAAAAGAGGCGGCGGGCCTCGATGTCGAGATAGTTGATTTTCAGTCCAACTTTGAGGGCGAGATAATAGAAAAGATAGCGGAGCTTGCTGATGCGGGTGTGGAACTCGGAATTATAAATCCCGGTGCGTTTACGCACACAAGCGTTGCATTGCGCGATTGCATAGCCGGTTCGGGCATGAAATTTGTAGAGGTGCACATATCGAACATCTACCGCCGCGAGGAGTTTAGGCACCATTCGTTTACCGCGCCCGTGTGCATAGGGACTATAACCGGCCTCGGAATGGATGGATATTCGGCGGCTCTGCGCTTCCTATCAAAAATGTGACGGCGCAAAGGCCTGTTGTGGCAAAGATGATTGATTTTTCCGCCGAATTGAATGGCAGCCAGATGTCGGCGGTGGTTTCGCCCCCCGAACGCCCGGCTTTGGTTCTCGCAGGTGCTGGCTCCGGCAAAACGCGCACCCTGACTTATAGGGTGGCGTGGTTGCTGTCCGAATGCGCTATAAGCCCAAGCGAGATTTTGCTGCTGACCTTTACAAACAAAGCGGCCGTGGAAATGTTGGACAGGGTTTATTCTCTGACTGAATGTGAGCCACGCAGATTTTGGGGAGGGACCTTCCACTCAATAGGCAACCGCTTTTTGCGCATAGAGGGGCGCTCTATTGGCATATCTTCCGATTTTACCATAATGGACTCCGAAGACTCCGTTTCGGCGCTCAAAAATGCCGCGGAAAAGGCGTGTCCAAAGTTTTTTTCCAACAAGGAAAATCCCCGTCCAGCTTTGCTCATGGATATAATAAGCTACGCGCGCAATACATGCCTTAGCATACCGCGCGCCATGGCGGAGCGTTTTTCATGGATTGAAACTCCCGCCGAGCGCATAGCGGACATTGCCCAGGCCTACACCTTAGCAAAGCGGAACGGGAATTTATGCGATTTCGACGATCTGCTTGAATTGTGGCTGAGCTTGCTTGAAAGCAATCCCGATATTCTCGAAAAATATCGCGAACGTTTCGCAAACGTGCTGGTAGACGAATATCAGGACACGAACGCCCTTCAATGCAGGATCCTCGACTTGCTTGCGGGCGGAGGCCATATAACGGCGGTGGGCGACGACGCCCAATGCATATATTCGTGGAGAGGCGCCAGGCTCGACAATATATTGCGCTTCCGCGAACGCTATCCTGCCGCATACATATACAAGATAGAGCAGAACTATCGAAGCACAGCACAGATTTTGGCTTTTGCAAATTGCATTCTCGATTCAATGCCGGTTGACGAGGCCTACAAAAAAACGCTTCTTCCGGCTCGGAGCGGCGAGGCCCTTCCTATGGTCTTGCGCGCTTTGGATTCAAGCTCGCAGGGTCGAATGGTGGCGTCTATGATCTTGGAGATAATCGACGCCGGCCGCTATGCCGCCGGAGACATAGCGGTATTGTATCGTTCCCATTTCCAGTCCATGGATTTGCAGCTCTGCCTTCAGGAAAAACACATAGATTATGTTATTACAAGCGGCGTAAAATTTTTTGAGCAATCGCACATAAAGGACGTGATAGCCCAGTTGAGGTGGGTGGCCAATCCATCGGACTTCGTGTCATTTTGGCGCTTTGTAAAATTTCTTCCCAAGATAGGAGAGAAAACTGCGTTAAAAATATATTCGGCCGCGCGCGAAATTTCGGAAAAAACGGGCGAATCCTTGCCTTCGGTGCTTTGTCAAAGCAAGATTCACTCAAAGGTTCCGCAGGCCGCGCGCGAAATTTTTGCCGACATGGCTTCGAGCCTGGCGGAAATAGAAAAAATGCTGCTATGTGAAAAATTGCAAAACTCCAAGGAATTGGAGGCCGGAGATGCCTGGGCAGAATCTGCACCGTCTCAGGCTGATTTTTTCGATAGATTCGCAGATAATTCTTCGGCCTTGTCAGAATCCGCGGAGCATTCATGCTTCGACAACGCGCTTGAGCGGGCGCACACTCCCGCGGATATAGTCCGATACGCCTGTTCCGGGTGGTACGTCAATGCGATGAAAACGATGTACGAAGACTGGAACGATAGGGTTGACGATTTTGACGCCCTTGTAGAATATGCCGCAAAATACGCAAATTTTTGGGATTTCTTATCGAATGTGAGCCTCGAGATGTCCGAGAGCGAGGGTTCTAAAAATCCCGGATTGTCGGGCGAGCGCCGCTCGGACAGGGTAAGGCTCATGACCGTTCATCAGGCGAAGGGATTGGAATTCCCGGTAGTCTTTGTCATAGGCGCCGCCGAGGGTCTTTTCCCCACGCAGCGCAGCATAGACGAAGGTGACGTGGAAGAGGAGCGGCGTCTGTTTTATGTGGCAGCCACAAGGGCGCGCGACCATCTGATTATAACCTATCCGCGCGCCGGAATGGTAAACGGCGTGTTTGAAGAGCGCGTTCAAAGCAGATTCCTCGAGAGCGTTCCCCGGCAACTATACAGTATCAGTTTTTGAGTTCTCCGGGCCAAATTGTTTGACTTGCGGGGGAAAAAATATGAAAAAGGCGAAAACTAACAAAATGATATAAAAAGGAGATTCCCCATGCTTATAAAGAGACTTTCAGCGAGATTGCAAAACCATCCCAAGCGCCTGATATATTCCGACGGCGCCGATCCGCGGGTGCTTCAATCGGCGCGGCAGTTCGCCACGCGCAAATTGGGAGTGCCGATACTGATAGGCTCAAAAGAGGAAATAGAGTCCATGGCAGCGAAAATAGACGTGCGGCTCGACGGCATGAAGATAGTTGAGCCCCTGCGTTCCGACGATTTTCAACCGATGTTGAAAATTTTCAAATCCTTGCCTAAGTTCAGGGATTTTGAGGAGTCTGAGATCGAGGAGACGCTTGCCAGCCCAATTTATTTTTCAACAATGATGCTGGCTACTGGAAGGGCCGACGCCATGGTGGTGGGCGCCAATTCGGCGACAAGCAATTCTCTGCGTCCGATATTTCAAATTATACCGCTGCAAAAAGGCTTCAAAACTGTCAGCTCCATGATGGTGGCTTCCACCGAACATCCCGACTTGGGCGTAAACGGGGACCTGTTTATGGCGGACTGCGGAGTCATTCCCGAACCCACCGAGGAGCAGCTTAGCGATATGGCCATTACAACCGCAATGCTGATGAATCACTTCACAATGGAAAAGCCGAGGGTCGCAATGCTGAGCTATGTTTCAAAGATTGCCAATACCAAGCTGCCGAGCATATTGAAAATGAAGTCTGCCACTGCGCTCGCGCACGCGCGCATACTGCGCGACGGCCTCGACATAGAGATAGACGGAGAGCTGCAAGTTGACGCGGCCCTCCGTCCGGACGCGGCTTCGCAAAAGGGCATACATAGCTCCGTTGCGGGGCGCGCAAATGTGCTGATATTCCCGGATTTGAATTCCGGAAACATTGCCTCGAAAATGCTCCAGCTTGCTTCGAATGTGAACTGCTACGGCCAGATATTGACCGGCCTTACAAAGCCCGCTGCCGAGATATCCCGCGGCGCGACTATGAGCGATATATTTGGCACAAGCGTAATTGTGGCGGCCCAGGCGGTCGACAGGCGCTTTATGACTTTGGAAGAGGCCTAAGGCGTTAAACTTCGCCTTGTTCCAGAGATGATAGAATTGAAGTCAATAAGTCTCGCCTTTGGAGCGAGAAAGCTTTTTGACGGCATAAACGCCGTAATAAATAAGAGGGACAGAATTGGCTTAGTTGGCGCCAACGGGGCGGGAAAGTCAACACTGCTGAAAATTTTGGCCGGAATTGAAGATTTCGATTCGGGGGAGATAGCCAAGCCGAAGTATGCGAGCGTGGGATATCTCCCGCAGGAGGCGCTCGTAACAGGCGACAGGCCCCTATGCGACGAGGTCGAGGCGTCGCTTGAAAATATTGCGGCTTTGCGCAGGGAAATGGCCTTGGCCCAGGAATGCGTGGCTTCGGCAGGAACTTCGTCGCCGGAATACATGGACGCTGTTGCGGCAATGGCAGAAATCGCCCAGCGCCTGCGCGACGCAGAGGAGAGCAAGCTGAGGCCCAAAGTCGAGACTGTTCTCCACGGGCTGGGTTTTAAAACATCGGACATGCAAAGGCGGTGTTGTGAATTTTCCGGAGGTTGGCAGATGAGAATAGCGCTTGCCAAACTTCTGATGCAGGAGCCTTCGCTGTTGATGCTCGACGAGCCCACAAACCATCTCGACATAGAGTCTGTAGCGTGGCTCGAAGATTGGTTGTCGGAATATTCCGGGGCCGTTGTGGTTGTCAGCCACGACAGGGCGCTTTTAAATTCATTATGCAACAGAACCTTTTATCTCTGGAATGCGGAGCTTGAAATTTACTCCGGCAATTACGACTTTTTCGAGAGGGAATCCAAGCTCCGGAGGCAAAATACTGTCAGGGCGGCTGCAAATCAGGCGAGGAAGATAGAGAAAACGGAAAAATTTATAGAGCGCTTCCGATACAAAAGTTCCAAAGCCGCACAGGTCCAAAGCAGAATTAAGGCTCTCGAAAAGATAGAGCGCATTGAGGTCGAACGCGAAGACAATTCAAAAATCCACTTTGCATTTCCCGAACCCACAAGGGCGGGGCAGGTCGTATTGGAGATAGATTCAATATCAAAATCATTCGGCGGAAACCGCGTTTTAAGCAATATCTCTTTCAAGGTGGAGCGCGGGGAGAAGGTGGCTTTGGTGGGGATAAACGGCGCGGGGAAAAGTACTTTGGCAAAGATAATTGCTTCGCAACTTGTTCAGGACTCGGGAAGGGTAAAATTGGGCCTAAATGTTTCGATGTCTTATTTTGCCCAACACCAAACCCAGGATCTAAATTGCAACAATGACGTGTTTGGCGAAGCCATGGAGTCCGCACCGGCGTCTCGGCGCGCGGAGGTGCGCGGGCTTCTCGGGGCGTTTCTTTTTTCGGGCGACGATGTTTATAAAAAAGTCGGCGTGCTTTCCGGAGGGGAAAAGAACAGACTTGCCCTTGCTAAAATGCTTTTGAGAGATTTTAATTTTTTGCTGCTCGACGAGCCCACAAACCATTTGGACATGAATTCCAAAGAAGTTTTAAAGGGAGCTTTCCAAGCCTATGCGGGAACATGCCTTATCATAAGCCACGACAGGGATTTTTTAAACGGATTGATAGACAGGGTAATTGAGCTGGGCCCGCATGGGCTTCGCTTTTACCAAGGCGGGATAGATTACTATCTCGAAAAGATAGAATCCGAGGGGCGGCTCGTATTGCGCTCTAAAAACAAGCTTGCCAAAATCAATGCGGCCAAACAGCGCAGAGTGTCGGCTGCAAGGCAGTTGTCGCGCTTAAGAAGGGAGATGGGCAGATTAGAGAGGGAAATATCGGATGTTGAATCCGATATTGCGGCCGCGGAACTTGAGATGTCGTCTCCGGATTTTTTCAAAAGGGGGGCCGAGCAAAGTTCTGCAACCGAGAATTACAATGCGCTGAAATTGAAGCTCGACCGCCTTTATTCGGAATGGGAAAGCGCCGGCTTAAAACTTGAGGAGGCTGAGAATTCGGGCCTGCCTTAAAAATACTTGTATTTTTGAAGCTTTGCCCATAGATTGGGATCCGATTATAAATAAAAGATGCCTAAGCAAGTTTCTATATATGCGGTCGTAATATTGTTGTTGTCGGCGTTTCTGCTTTCGTCTTGCGAAATGCCGGAACAATGGAATGATCCCGTGTATTTTGGCCCCTCGGAAGATCTCGGAAAAAACTCCAAGGGTTCCGGTACGGGTTATGAAACATGGAAATTCGACTGGTAGTCGTTCATGAATCCAATAAAAATAGTAAAAAACTTTAGCACGTATGCGGCGGGCTTTGTTGCGCGCTATTTCACTCTGAGGACTTTTTCGCTCGTTATGATATATTCTACCATAACGGCTATGTCTTTGTTTGTGGCATATCTGTTGAGATTCGACTTCGATCTCTCGTCTATAGAAGGCTTTTCGCCCTTTAGGGTTTTGTGGGTGGTGTTGCCTATCAAACTTCTCATGCTCGCCTTATTCGGGCAGTTTAAGGGCTTGCTGTCATTTTTCCATATGCCCGATTTGCTAAATATTTTTTGGGCGCTGACGATTTCGGAACTTATAATATTGGGAACTGGCTCCACAATGCTCCATTTTGGATTTATAATGATACCGCGCGGGGTTTTAGTTTCCGACTATATGATATCGGTGATATTGTTTTCGATGTTTAGGCTTTCCATACGCGTGTACAGGGAGCGCATGCTGAAGGACAATATAAATCCGATGAGGCGGACAAAGCGCGTTATGATATTCGGAGCTGGAGACATAGGGACGTCCCTTGCGAACGATCTCATGGCCAGAAAAAGCCTCGGGATCGAGCCCGTAGTATTTCTCGACGACGATCCCCAAAAGTGCGGGAAACAGATATTGGGCCTTGAAGTTCTCAAAGCTTCCGGAAGTTTGGAGCATATAGTTCAGGAGTACAGGGTGGACAGAGCGATAATAGCAACTTCCAGAATATCCGGAAGCCGCATAGGCGGCGTAATGAGCCAGCTTAAAAAAATAGGCATAGAAACGAGCATAGTGCCATCGTATTACGATCTTGCATCAGGACACGCCAAAATTTCGAACATGCGCGAAATAGACATAGAGGACATCTTGGGGCGCGATCCCGTCCATCTCGATTCCAAACTCATTGGCGAAATGATAAAAAACAAGGTAGTGATGGTTACCGGCGCGGGCGGAAGCATAGGGAGCGAATTGTGCCGCCAGATAGCTTCAAAGTCTCCGGAGCTGCTCGTACTTGTGGATCATTGCGAGGTTCAGATGTTCCAAATTGAACAGAAATTAATTTCCATGGAATTTGGAGTGCGCATAAAATGCTGCGTTGGAAGCGTAACCGACGAAAAACGCATGGAAAGAATAGTGCGGAAATTTAAACCAAGCATTATTTTTCATGCCGCCGCGCACAAACATGTCCCGATGATGGAGTCCCAGCCTGGCGAAGCCCTGAAAAACAACTCTTTGGGGACTTGGATAATGGCGGGGGTGGCAAGCCGCAACGGAGTTGAAAAGTTTTTGCTAATATCCACTGATAAGGCAATAAATCCGACAAACGTTATGGGGGCTTCAAAACGTCTCGCAGAAAAGGCGATTCTTGCAATGCAAAATCGCCCCGGAAATAAGACCTCTTTCGTGGCTGTGCGTTTTGGCAACGTATTGGGATCTTCTGGAAGCGTAATTCCCACATTCAAGAGGCAGATAGCGGAGGGTGGCCCGGTAACTGTAACGCATACCGAAGTTACACGGTATTTTATGACGATTCCAGAAGCTGTGGGACTGGTGCTTCAGTGCGCGGTTCAAGCCGTTGGCGGAGAAATATTCGTCCTCAATATGGGCGAGCCGGTGAAAGTAATAAATCTTGCCAGGCAAATGATAAAATTGAGCGGGTTCGAGCCTGACGTGGACATACAAATAAAGATTATAGGCTTGCGCCCCGGAGAAAAACTCTACGAGGAATTGCAACATACAGATGAACATCTGGTGAAAACGGGTCATCCAAGAATATTCGGCTTCATATCCGATACGCCTCCTCCTGACTATGAAAAAATGAATACAATAGCGGAAGAAATTGCAGCTACTTCGGACTTTAAATCTATAAATGATTTGAAAAATTACATATTAAAGCTCGTTCCGGAATACAGGCCACAGTTTTATGATTGACGCTTGAACCATAACTTTGCGCCACGCCCTAAAGGGCGGAGGATCCCGTTTGCATAAAAAAGCCTTCCGCATGCGCGGAAGGCTTTTTATTGAGAGGGAATAGGGCTGCGCTGACTGTTAAAATTTGTCGTCGTCATCAAATGAGTCGAGGTCGTAAGTTTCAGTATCTATGCCGTCGTTATCGTCCTCGTCTTCGTCCCAATGCATGGTTTCGTCTTCCTCGATTTTCTCCTCGTCTTCGTCTATATCCTCTATTTCGTCGGCGTAGTCCTCCTCTTCGTCGTCTTCGCGCTCATCGTCTTCGTCGTCTTCGAGAGAATAGCCGTCGGGAACGTACTCAAGTATGTCCATGACTTCGTGGAATGCGTGAATTGCTCGGCCTTCCATATAGTCATTTGAATAGTTTTCGCGTATTTCCTCCTCGAGATCCTCTATGGCCACGTCCTTTTCAAAGTTGAAAGTGTCGTTTAGCATTTTGACTTGCAGCTTTGTTATGTGGTCGAGAAATTCAGCATAGGGAGAGCGCTCGTCGTCCATTGAATCGGGCAACAGGAAGAGCTGCTGCTCTTCGGCATCGAAAACCGAGTCGTCGGAGCGCGTAATTTTTACATCGCTTTTGCCTATTTTTGAATCTATGGCAAAAGGTATGAAGGCTTTCTCGACTATAGAGTCGTCGAGCCCGTATTCGCGCAATCCTTCAAGAGTATCGAGCATATGGGCCGCTTGGCGGGGGTC
>CALXOC010000103.1 GCA_944389915.1 uncultured Opitutales bacterium
AGGCCAGATAAAAATTTTATGAACAGATAAAACTCTCTCCCGCTTATATTATTATCTTGAAAAATTTCTGCAAATAAAATAGTTAAATGGATACACATATCGAATATGTAAAGGAGGGATAAGATGATTGTAAAAAAGATGGGCGATATATTGGCCCTGTCTGTATTATTTGCAGGTGCGGTGGCCGCGCAAACATTTACTGCCGACAACGTCGAGCCATCGTTCATATACGGCAACGAGCCTTTTGACAAAAATACATGGGCGAAAACCGAAAAAATAGACTCCGACACCGCCGATATAAAAAAGATTACGCGCACATACACCAGCGCCGACAAGGCCCTTAAACTGAGTATATCAATAACTGAGTACAAGAAATTTAACGTCGTATACTGGATTCCGACTCTTGAAAATATATCAGCATTGCCGACACAGGCTATTAAGAATTTCCGAAGCATGAATTGGCAGGCAAAATCGGAGCACCAAAACATAATGCTGCGCTATTATAACGGTTCGCGGCCAAGTTCAGCGGATTTCGTAGAAAACACTAAGCAGATCGGCTACTGGATAGAAAGAAAGTTTAAGCTTGAAAACCTTAGCGGCCGCTGCAGCGAAAGCTATCTTCCTTCTTTCGCAGTGGATTTCGACGCCCGCAACGGACTGCTCGGCGGCATAGGCTGGGCCGGAAGCTGGACGCTTTACATACAAAACTACAACGCCCAAATAAACAAGGGCATGATGGCCGCGCAGTTCAGAAATGATGCCGCTGTAAAAGATGCCAATGGGAAATTTATACTGGATATAGGCATGCCAGAAACAAATTTCTCGCTCGCACCCGCCCAAAAGGTCGACATGCCGTCGATATTTATAGCGAACCGAAAAAATATGGCCATAGAAGACGCGCAAAACCTGCATAGGCGCTTCATGATAAAACACTGCTCGCCGCTCGGAGCAGACGGCAAACTTATAAAAACGCCCTATTCGCTCTTGCTGCACGGCTGCATTCCGGAGACAAGGGCATTGAATCTGATAAAATTCCTCAAAAAACACGCAATGCCCTTCGACCAAATATGGTTGGACGCCGGCTGGTACGGGCCCGACATCGAGCGCCCGGAATCGCTGTATCAATTCGACTGGTGGAACTTTACGGGCGATTGGCGCGTAAACAAAAAAGTTTATCCAAACGGCCTGAGGGTGCTATCCTCGGCCGCGCGAGACGCCGGTTACAAAACGATGTTGTGGATTGAAATGGAACGCGCCGGCTCGAAAGCTCAAATACTAAAAAGCCATCCCGAATATTTCAATAATTGCAATGCCTCAAACCTGATAAACCTGCAAAATAAGGATGCCTATGACTGGATATGCAAGGCGGTTGAAAGCGTGCTAAGCGAAGAAAAAATAGACAATCTGCGCATAGACTTCAATATTAGGCCGGCAGCGAACTGGAAGCGACTTCAAACGCCCCAAACAGTCGGCCTTCCCGAAATACAATATGTAAACGCCCTCTACAGGCTGCTTGAAAAATACAGGGCCGCCGCAGGCAATAACCGATTTATAGACAACTGCGCTTCGGGCGGAATGCGTCTGAATTTCGAAATGGCAAAAGTCAGCATTCCGCTATGGCGCAGCGACGTTCAATGCTTCGATGTCGATGACTACGACACCGGCAATCAGAACCAAGTCTTCTACCTTTCGCAGTGGATGCCGCTAAATGCCGGAGGCGTCTTCGACATATATGACGGCAATGACTACCACTGGCTCAGCGGAGTCGCCTCGGGCCTTAGCCTGACCCTCAACTCCGAAGCCGACGCCACCGAACGCAGCGACGAAAATTTCAAAAAGTTCAAAACCAGCCTTAACAAGCTCCGCAGAATATCAGAGCTTTTCTATTACGATATGTACGCTCTATTTCCAAACCCCGAAAAGCAGCGCAACTTTTTCGGATACCAGCTCGACTGTCCCGAAGAGGGACGCGGCTGCTTCCTTGTCTTGAACAGAAAATTCTGCGATAAGACGCGCGCGGAGTTTACCCTGCGCAAAATAGACCCTAACGCGGAATACGAGCTTGAAGACTGGAATTCCAAAACGCGAAAAATGTCCGGCAAAGACATGCGGAATTTCGCAGTAGACCTGCCCACTCCAAAAAGTTTTGCGGTATATTTCTATAAAAAGCTAAAATAAGTTTGCCAACAATAAAGAAATCTGCCGCTATGCGGCCCTTTTCTTTGCACGGTGAACTTCGGGGTGTCGCCACACAACGCGCCGGTCAAATGGCCGAAACTTCCACAAGCTGCGCTTTGAATTAAAAGCGGAACACACCTCCGGACTGCTCCGCAAGGCAGGCGGGCGATAAAAAACACACTTTGCCCGTGCGGCAATGGATTTAAAAGCATATTAAAAAATCAGTATTAACTAAGCATATAATATGTAATATTTATTAAATTGGTAATTTTATAAAATTATATTGAAAAATATATAAGAATATTTTTTATTACGCAGCGATGAAAAGGAAGAAAACAGCTTTTGAAATTGAGAGAAAAACCATAAGCTTGAGCCCGGCTACGCTCAAATTGGCGCAGGAAGCCGCAAACGAGTACTTCAGCGGAAACTTAAGCGCATATTTAGCCTCGCTCATATCGCAAGCAAACCAATGCACCCACTGCAGATTTTCAATTTATAAAAACGGCAAACCCGCATTATGATTTTCCTTGTTTTCAACTTTTCAATCCCCCGCCAAACATATTCGAGAATACACCTTCAGCATTTTTGCATTTGCTTGCACTGCTAAGTTTTATTCTAAAGCCGCCATAGAAAGCCTTAAAATTTAGCAGAATCTGCGCCCGCCTGCATATAAGAATATTTTGGACTCCCGTAAAAGCGGGGCGGTCTGCGTTTGCCAGATTTTATTATCAAGAAAAAATCGAGGCTGCCGCACTTTACGGGCAGACGCGCCGAAGCGGCGCGCTAAAACATAGGAGCACCCTTGGCGCGAAAGAGAGCTGCAGCGCCCGCAAAAGCGAGGCATGCTATGCCCGCTATGATTTGCCTGCGCTAAAGCTCTAAAATTTCTTCAGCATTCTCTTAACCTCGGCGAAAGTCCCAACTGATTGCGCTCCGGCTTTTGTAACTTTTATCGCCGCCGCGGCCGTGGCAAGCTTTATTGCTTTTCCCACGTCTCCGCCGTATATTCTAAGCCCCGCCATAAATGAGCCCGTAAAGCAATCTCCGGCTCCCACGGTATCCACTGCCCGAACGGAACAAGGCTTGAATGAAGTTTTGCCTTCGCCGTTAAAATAAACGCAACCGCGCTCTCCGAGTGTAACTATGATGTTGCCAACGCCGCTCTTCAACAGCCCGGCAGCGGCGCTGTCAATAGAGGCATAGCCCCGCTTTAGCTGCAGTATTTCAATTTCATTCGGCACAAGATAGTCCACATTTTTTAGCACAGAGTTTGGCAAGAGTCTGCCCGGAGCCGGGGTTAGAATTGTTACGCAAGAAGCAAGTTTTGCCTGCTCCAATCCGGCCTCAACCGTTTCGAGCGAATTTTCAAGTTGAAAAGCCGCATGCGAAAATTTTGAAAAGTCGATTTTTCTCATATCGGCCGGAGACAGAAGCATGTTTGCCCCGGGCGCAACTGTTATTGAATTCTTGCCCTCTTTTGCTACCGTTATAAGAGCAACTCCCGTGTGAGCGCCTTTAAAGCTCCTTACCAGCGAAACATCGAGCCCCCTGCCCCTGAGGTATTTTAGATACTCCGCCCCAATAGTATCCCCGCCTACGCCGGCACAAAAAGCGGTGCCCGGAAATATGGCGTTTGCCGCAACCGCCTGGTTTGCGCCTTTTCCGCCCTCATATTGGTTGAAGACCCCACCAAGCAGCGTCTCTCCGACGCGCGGTATTCTGGAGGTTTTTACAACCATATCCACATTCATGCTACCGACAACCAGTATTTTTTTTTCTTTCTTCATATCGCCTCAGATGTTGTTTCCCTATGTAAAAAAAACGGATAAATATCTATTTCGCTTTTTTAAGTTTAGCGCGGAAATCCTTTGTTATAAAGCAAAAAAAGTCAATAGCAATATGCGCCCGCTTTTGGCAACGAAAGGCGAGGTGCCCCATTTAAAGCGAGCGCGAGCGCAAAACCTCGTACATGCAAAGAGCCGCCGCCACATTGACGTTCATGCTGTCCGACATTCCAAACATGGGAATTTTTACGCGCTCGTCGAGCTTTGCTTCCCAGTCGGAGCCCAAACCGTCTTTTTCGCTGCCGACAACTATGGCAACAGATTTATTGGAAAAATCGCACTGCCAAATAAACTTGTCGGCCTTCAGGTGCGCGCCAAAGCTCTTTATGCCGCTTTGTTTCAGCCATTCCGACGCCTCGGAAACCGACGACTCCGCAATTTGGAGCGAAAATAGCGCCCCTTGTGAAGCCCTTACAACCGCCGGATTAAAAATGTCGCTTACGGAATTTGTCAGAATCATGGCGTCGGCTCCGAGAGCGTCGGCGCTGCGCATGAGAGCCCCGAGATTGCCCGGTTTTTCAACCGCGTCGGCAATTAGAATAGTCGATGCTTTAGAGCTCGGCAGGCAGATGTCGGAGAGCGAACTTCCCCACTGGCGCGCAAAGCCCATAAGGCCGTCGCAGCCCTCGCGGTTGGAAACTTTCTCAAACGCCCCTTCGGAAAGCCTGCAGAGAGAAATACTGTTTTCGGAGCGCATTTCTTCAATGAAAGCCGAATGTTTTGGGCTCTTAAAAAATTCCGGACAAAAGTAAATCTCCTCTATGTGGGCGCCTTTCACGCCGCGCGAAAGCTCGCGCAACCCCTCTACGATAAACAGGCCCAGTTTCCGCCTGCCCGCTCTATCCCGCAATTTCATAAGCGATTTCACGCGCGGGTTTTGTCTGCTTTGTATAAATTCTTCAGGCATTTTCTATTTTTCTGTTGCACTTAGAAAAAAACATAAAAAACTCTCATGACAATTTTATTTTCTCGCCATGGATCCCGCACCGAAAAACTTCAACCCCACACCCTTTAAATACCATGAAGAGCTTGAACTCGACATACGCGATCTCAACAATTTGGGTGTTGGAGTCGGCCGGATAGGAAACTGGGTTGTCATGGTCCAGATGGCGCTGCCGGGAGAGCGCGTCAGTGCCAGAATATATAAAAACCACAAAAACTTTTCCGAAGCCGACTTAGTTGAAGTAATCAAGCCGAGCCCCGACAGAATAAAACCCGGCTGCCCCATATTCGGCGAATGCGGCGGCTGCCAATACCAGCATCTAAAATATTCGGCGCAATTGGAGTGGAAGCGCAAACAGGTCGGAGACCTGATGCGGCGCATAGGCAAAATAGCCTTCCCCGTTGAACCCACACACGCTTCCACCTTGCAGTATGGATACCGCTCGAAATTAACCCCGCATTACGAAAAGCCGCGCGGAGAATCCATGCCCATAGGATTTATCAAGCGCGGCCGCAGAAACGCGCTCGTCGACGTGCCGCAATGCCCAATAGCATCGGAATCCATAAACCGCGCGCTGCCATTAGAGAGAGAAAAGCTGCTTGCGCGCGCAAGGGACTTAAGGCGCGGGGGAACATTGCTTCTTAGAGACTCCGACGGCGGTGTATGCTCCAACAACAAAGCCATTATAAGCCAGCATATTGGCGGCATATGCTACAAATTTTGCGCGGGAGAATTCTTTCAAAACAATCCCGGCATCTTGCCGGAACTAATAAGCTATGTCATCGGCGAAGCCTCGGGATCGGGCGCTGCAAGATATCTCGTTGACGCCTACTGCGGCGTAGGGGTTTTTGCAATTGCCGCAGCTTCGCGTTTTGAACGCGCAATGGGCGTGGAAATAAGCCCCAAAGCTGTGGAATGCGCAAGGGAGAACGCAATAAAAAACAACATAAAAAATTGCGAATTTATATCCGGAAGCGCGGAAGCTATTTTTAAAGACGCCTCTGTAAAATTTGAATGCGGCAAAACCGCCGTGGTGATAGATCCCCCCCGTGCGGGTTGCGACTGCGCGTTTATTGAGCAGCTTTGCGATTTCTCACCGAAGCGCCTGGTGTATGTGTCGTGCGCGCCCGACACCCAGGCAAGAGACATAGCCCTCCTCATTAAGCGGGGCTACACGCTAAAAAAGCTTCAGCCATTCGACCTCTTCCCCCAGACAAGGCATATAGAAAACGTGGCCACGCTTGAAAATTCCCTCTGAGAATCTCTTGTTTAATGCCAAAATTAAGCTTGCCAATACGGAGCGCCTCTCGAATACTTTTTAGAAAAGCCAGCAGTGGACGATGTAAAAACAGACATAGCCATATCGGGACCGCAGCAAGCCTCCGCTTCTGCGGACGCCGACGCATTGCTTGTGGAGAAAGTCAGGCTTGGCGACATATCCGCTTTTGACACGCTCACGAAAAAATATAGGGAACGCCTGTATTCCGTGGTTTACAACATGGTTTCAAACCGCGAAGACGCAATGGATATTGTCCAAGACGCTTTTATAAAAGCCTTTTCCAAAATAAACTCTTTCAGCGGCAAAAGCGCATTCTACACCTGGCTGTACAGAATAGCCGTCAACATGGCCATAACTTTTTTAAAAAGGGCAAGAATGCGCCGTTTTTTCAGTTTTGAAAATTCGGACGAAGAACTGGCATCGGAGGAAGTTCTGGAAAAGCTCTCCCACAACTGCGGGGCGGAGCGCAGCGCCATTCTGAGCGAGTTAAAGGAAAAATTGAACGAAGCGCTGCAAACTTTGTCTATAAAACATAGAACGGTTGTTGTATTGCACGATATTGAGGGCTTGAGCCACCAGGAGATAGCCGGCATTACCGGAACAAGCGAAGCGACCGTTCGGACCAGGCTTCATTATGCAAAACTGCAATTGAGGGAAATTTTGAAGGATTATTTATAGAGTTGCAAAAATACCTTATAAACCGGCAAAAAACGCAGCAACATGAATAGGCGTCACATAAAACTTGAGGAACTCTTGAGATTAAAGAGAAGCGAGCGTCCGACGGAAGCCGAATGGCGCGCGTTTGACATGCGCCTGAAAAGAAAAATGATGCAAAGCATCGTGGAAAAGCCCTCACGCATAAAGGTGTTGATGTCGACTATGCCGTCTAAAACTCTGGCCTCGTACGCGCTTGCCGCATGCGCTCTGGCTACAGCTGTTTTAGCGCCGCTTCATTTTTCCGCCGCAAGAAAAACAGTCTCGGACGGCGGAACCTATTCAGAAAAGATTTCATCTTCCCCGCTTCCCAAATTAAATGCTTCATTCGCCTCAAATGAAATATCCGCCACCATGTTTGAATCGCTGGTTTCGGCGGAAATTGCATCGAGCGGAGACTATATGCCCAACAATCCCGGAGGGGCCGACAAAGCCTTCTCGTTTTAAATATTCCCGTCTCCGGCGCTGGAAACCAAAATTGTTTCTTCCCTGAAACTCCCGCAGTTCCCCAAAAATTCGGGATTTTTCAAGAATCCCAAATTTGGCAATGCAATGTTGCAAAAAATAAAAAGCTCTCTGCCAATGGGGGAATTTTGGAAAAGCAATGGGAATATGCAATCAAAGGCCCTATTGTTTTTGCGTAGAAGCTGCCGGAATGGATTTCAAATCGGCGTCGGAATCAGTATTGGCAATAAGAGCTCCCGTTGCGTAGGCAAGTTTTGCTATTGACACCGCGAGATTTGAATCCGCGCTTACTTGCTGCTGGCGGGCAAGAGACAAGCGAGACTGCGAGTTGAGAAGATCCGTGATGGAATTTACCCCGTTCTCATATCCTATGCGCGTGGCGTCATATGCCTCTTCGCTCGCCTTTACAGCCGCTCTTGTACTTGCTATTTGCTTTAGCGAACTCTTGTAATTGTGGTATGCCGACCACACGTCGGAAATAATCTGTATTTCCGCGGCTTTCAAATTCTGCGCCTGCGCGCGCTCAGCCGCCTTCGCGCTCACAAGATTATACATTCTTGTAAAACCCTCAAATATGCTCCATGAAAACGTAAATCCCGCCTGCATTGCATATTGTTCAGAGCGCTGGTCTTGCGTGTACCCCAATGTTCCCGATGCCGCAGCACCTATTGAAGGCAAAAAGCTGCGCTCGGCGGCCTTTGTGTCGGCCATGCTTTTTCTGAGTTGGGCGTAGGATGCAAGAAGATTTTGGCGCGAACGCATGGCTTTTACTATAAGCTCGTCTATTTTTTTTGAAGAATCTTCGGACGTGGGCAGTTTAACTTTATCGGATATTTTTAGGGAGGAGTCCACGCGTACGCCCATTGCGGAAGCGAGAGCCGCGCGCGCGGATTCCACCGCCGACTTTGCGCTTTCAAGGGTAAATTCCGCAGTCTTTGCATTGGCGAGGGCGTTTAACATGTCTTGCTTGTTGCCCACACCTTCCTTGTATTTATAATCGGCGGATTTGTATGCCGTCTGGGCGTCCTCTAAGCTCATCTCGGCGGCCTTGACGTTGCCTATAGCCGCATAGAGCTGGTAATACGCCACGTTCACATTCAGCACCACGGTCTGAATCATCTGGTTGTAGTCGAAATTGGCGGCCCTGAGCGCCTCGCGCGCAGATTCAATTTGGGCCTCTCGCTGCCCAAAATCGTAAAGCAGCCAATTTATTTCAGCAGAAGGCCCGAAGCCGGTCTCGTAATACGCCCCAATCGGAATGGGAAGGCTGTAATCTAAACTCGGCATGGTCTTTGAACGATACACCTGCGCTCCCACCGAAACCTGCGGATAATACGCGGCATTAGCCTTCCCCAAATTAGCCGCGTAGGTCTTTGCCTGAAACCAATAAATTCTGGTTTGGGTGTTGTTTTCAAGAGCTATGTCGACAATCTCAGAAAGGTTCAATTCCTCGCCGGCAAGAAGTTTATCGGCCGCGGGAGCAGGACGCTCGGATTTCTTTGCAGCGTTTGCGGAATCCGATGCTGAATCTTTGGATTTACCGCCTTCTAATATGGTGTTGGTTTTTATCTGTTCCGGTTCTATTACGCTTGAAGGAATGGCATCTGCCGAGGCCTTCCAATACTTAGTGGGAAGCGGAGCTACCTCCTTGTCCACGTTTACACATCCGCTTATAAGAATTGCGGCCGACGCAATGAACAAAGATATTTTTGCGTTATTTTTCACGAGTGTTAGTCTCCATTTTCCTGAAGTTTTATATCGCCGCGAGCGAAAAATGAAACTTTATCCAATATATGGGTCTGAACCCAGTCGAACCATAGATATATTACCGGAGTAACGTAGAGCGTTATAAGCTGAGAGAATATCAGCCCTCCCACCACTACAACTCCGAGCGGAATTCTGCTTTCGGCATCGGCCTTCCCCCAGCCGAGAGCAATTGGGAGCATACCCATTAATGCGGCTATTGTCGTCATAATGATTGGGCGGAAACGCTCCATGCACGCTTCGTGAATCGCGTCGCGGGGGCTCAAGCCGTGGGCCTCGCGCATAATGGCAAAGTCTACCATCATTATGCCGTTTTTCTTAACTATACCCATAAGCATAAAAATTCCGATTGCCGAATATATTGAAAGCTCCATGCCGAACAGCCACAAGCTTGCGAGACCGCCAACCACCGCTATTGGCAATGAAGACAACACTGTAAGGGGATGTATGTAACTTTCATAGAGTATACCCAATATCACATACATCACAAAAATGGCAATTCCCACAAGCATGAATAGGCTGTTCATAGTTTCCCGAAAAGTTACGGCTTCACCTACAAAACTACCCTGAACGTCGTAGGGCAAAGTTTGCGAAGCTATGGAATTGACCCATTTCACGGCATCGCCTATTGCCACACCGTCGTAAAGGTCAAAATATATCGTTACCGAAGGGAAGTTGTTTATGTGGTTGATTGTTACAGGAGCCAAGCCCGTTTCGGTTGTGGACAAAGACGTGAATGGTATCAGGCTAGACAATGTATAAGCCGGAGCAACCGGTGAACTCCCGCTTGCCGACAAAGGCGCAACAGGCAATCCGCCCGTTATAACAGAGTCCTGCTGAAAATTTAACGAATCCAAATTATGCTCAAACGAACTGTCTTTAAAGCTCGCCTCCATTATGGACCAGTATTGCTGGAAGGGCGATTTTATAAGATAAAAATACAACTTTGCAAAAGCGGAGCGAAACTCCTGGGAATAGGCATTGGCGGAAACGCCCATCATTGAGGCCTTGTCTCTGTAGGGTTTCAACGTAATTTGCGGATTGTCGAGATACAAGTCGGTTTGAATGTTTGAAAACATGTCAGACCTGCGCACAGACAAACGCTGCATTAGCTTTTCAGAAGCTGCAAACAGGCTTTCCTGATTCATGGAGGTCATGGCATAGGCATACTTGCCCTGTTCGGTGCTCGTGGCTCCCGTGGATATTTTAAGGGTCGGCTGCGGCTGAAACGACGCAACAAGCCCCGGAACCATGGCGCATCTGTTGTTTATAGAATCCGCAACCTGCTGAATTCCGGGACGAGTCGCCCTCGGTTCCAAAACCACGAATCCGAAACCCATATTCTGGTTGATAAAGGCCGAAACGCCGGAAACCAATATGAAGTTTTTCACTGCCGGAGTCGTCTTTAAAATTCCCGCGACTTTTTCCTGCGCTATGCCCACTTCTTTGGGGGAAGATTTTGTGTTTGTTATAAATACCCCCTGCATAAAGCCGCTATCTCCTATGGGGAAAAATATCTGCGGAAGCGATTTCCCGAAATAGAACAGCCCCGCAAAACAAGCCGCATATATCAGCAGCGTCAGGAAATTCTGCCTTAGCATCCACGACAAGGTGGGGGAATATATGCGCAAGAATGCCCTCTCGAGATTGTATGCGCGCTTTTCCACAAAGGTTTTGTCCCCGTAATTTTTCGTGCGCTTTTGAAGCATTCTCGAACACATCATCGGCGTCAGAGTGAGGCTCACCATTCCCGACATCAGAGTGGCCATAATGATGGTGATTGAAAACTCTTTAAACACCCTGCCCGTAATGCCGCTCATAAACACAAGCGGTATAAACACCGCCGCAAGCGAGAGCGTCATGCTCAATATCGTAAAAGATATTTCAGATGCGGAATTGAACGTCGCCAATCTCACCCTCCCGCC
>CALXOC010000104.1 GCA_944389915.1 uncultured Opitutales bacterium
GGGCGGCATTTGTCGGGGCGCTGGTGGTTACGCTCTTGCTTGTGTGAAACAACAGACTTTCCTGTCGATACATGAGCTATGTCGTCAAACAGCAAAGCTTTTACGGATATTTGGCGATAGTCGCCGTTGCTATGTTTAGCCTCTATATATTTTGGACAATGATATTGACCGGGGGGCAGATAGCCTACGCCGTGCAGTATGTGGATTTTCTCGCCGATGAAAACGCATGGCTTAAAATGGGCGGAAGAACAAAGCGTTTGTGCGCTCTTGCCGTATTTGCGGAAATATCGCGGGCGTTTTGCGATTCTCGAACGCACTCACCGCGCATGGACGAATTAATAAAAACTCTAAATTTGCCTAAATCCGTTGTTTCGGCGTGCATAGACTGGCTGGTATCAAAAGACCTCGCCTGTGTTGTTGAAGACGAGCTTTCCGACGGATATTATTTTAAGCCCTCGGTACCTCCGGATTCTCTGACGTTATCGGAATTCTTTGAGCGTTTATGCGTAAATGAGGGGGATTCGGATATTGCTCGAAGGCTGGAAAAAATTGATCCTATAGTAGCTGTGGCCGCAACTTCAATTAGGGATTTTTCCAATTCCGCCTTGGCATCTAAAAAATTGAAAGAGCTTTTAAATGGACTTGTTTGAATTTAGAAACGAATATCTTCTCGGCGGTCTAAAGCGGGAGGATTTGAGCGAAAATCCCTTCGAACAATTTAGGCTGTGGTTTGAGCACGCCTGCGAGTGCAAAGTTAAAGAGCCGAATGCTATGGCGCTTTCGACTGTAAACGCAAAGGGAGAGCCAACGTCGAGAATAGTTCTTTTAAAGTCGTGGGACGAAAATGGCTTTGTATTCTATACGAATTATAAGAGCGCCAAAGCTTCCGACATATCCGCTAATCCGGAAGTGTCGGCGCTGTTTTTCTGGCCGGACCTCGAGAGGCAGATCCGCATTAACGGCACCGCTTCAAAAGTGTCGACTGCAGAGAGTTTGCGCTATTTTTTGACGCGTCCTTTCGGGAGCAGGCTTGGAGCTTGGGTATCGCACCAAAGCTCCATAATTACATCGCGCTCGCTGCTCGAAATGCAGTTTGACAAAATGAAGCGCAAATTTGCCAACGGACAAGTTCCGCTTCCGGATTTCTGGGGAGGCTACAGGATTAAGCCGCGCTACTTTGAATTTTGGCAGGGCAGAGAAAGCCGGCTTCACGACCGCTTCGCTTATGCCCGTTCTGGGGAAGGCATTTGGTCCATAGAGCGCTTGGCGCCGTAACGCCTTTATGCCGCCGGCGTAGGCGCGCTTTATTTTGCAGATTTTTTTTGCGATTTCACAACGCGCTTTATAAACGAATCTGCAATGGGGCCCACACCATTGGCAACCGTTCCATGGTTTAGCCCCTGAAGCTCGTAGATTTCCACAATACTGCTTGACTTTAGAGTCCTAAGACAGGCTTCTAACAGAAAATTTTCTTCGACTCTCTCCTTGAATTCCAGGCGCCTGTCCCCAACAATAATGCAAACGGGAGAAACCTTGTTTGCCGAGGTTCCCAACAGAGAGAGGGAATCGATTTTAGGCAGGAACTGGGGAGAAGTGTCTCCTAAATCTTTCCTGACTTGAAAATGCGTCGTGGTCTGCCCGCTTAATAAAACAATACCCGCAATGTCGGTGTTTTTAATTCCGAACTTATTTAAATATGAAGGGGCAAATGCTGCCATGCCGGACAGATAGGCTCCGGCTGAGTGGCCGCCTACAAATATCTTTGCCTTATCGCCACCGTACTTTTCTATATTGTTAAAGACCCATGCTATGGCTTCTGCGGCGTCGTCTATGGCTTCATGTGCCTTGATTTTCGGCGAGAGCCGGTAATTGGGCCTAACTATGGCGAAACTTTTCCCCATCAAGTTCTGTGGCATTTGCTTCTTGTCTCCGGCGGAAATTCCGCCGCCGTGAAACCAAACAAGGGTCGGGAATCCGCAAGTTGATGGAATATTTAGAATATCCAATTTGCAGCGTTGCGCCTTGTATGCGTCGGTATTATTTGGAGAAGCATAAGCGATGTCTCTCAATGGCAAATTTTCAGCGCGTGCTTGCGGGCATATGGCGAAAACGATAAGTAAAAAATAGATCGTGGCTCTCATTGCATAAATATTGGGTAAATAGTTTTATTATAGAACGCACCGCACAGCAACGGGGAAATGATCCGACGGATATATTTTCTCGCCATCGGCGTTCGTAAATGACTGCGTGATTATTTCATAGCTAAGGACTTCTGTCCCTGGCGAGACGAAGATATAGTCTATTCTGTCTCCTATGGCTTCGCCTTTAAATTTATGGAATGTACCGCTTGGTCCCGGTATTTTAGTCTTGGCGGCCGACATTGAATCCACAAATCTCTTGTCTTTAAATAGCGGCGCTATAGACGGATGGTCGGAATGGATATTGAAATCTCCGACGCAAAAGAATGGATAATCTCCAGAAATTTCCGGTATTTTTTTCAATATGAGCTCTATTGAATGTTTTCTGGCGTTTTTGCCCCGGTGATCCATATGCAAACTGAAAAAATAGAAGATTTTACCGCTTTGTTTGTCGCGGAATTTGCCCCATGAACATATGCGTTTGCACTTTGCGTCCCAACCCTTCGCGGGAAGTGATGGGTTTTCCGCAAGCCAAAAATCGCCCGAATCCAAAAGTTCAAACCTCTTGGGATTATAAAATATTGCGGAATGTTCCCCCCCTGAAATTCCGTCTTCACGCCCATGTCCAACAAATTCAAAACCCGTGCGGCTTTTAATATCCATAAGTTGGTGCAGAAACCCCTCCTGGGTGCCGAATATGTCGAATTTATGTTGCAAGATTGTTTTGGCTACTTTATCGCGGCGCAGATTCCAAGTGTTTGAAGTCGGCTTAGGTGCCATCAAAATATTGAATGAAGCAGCAATTAAAGTTGGATCTTTTGCATTTTTACCCAACAGACTCAAAGCTGTTAGGAAGCATAAACAAAATAATATGAATATTTTTTTCATTTCACAGAATAAAATATATTTGCTTAAAATATTACAATATTTCTTCCGATGCAAACATTTTAGAGTACATTTTCGCTTTTTCGGGCAAGCGCTTGGGATATGCGCGCGAACTTGATGGCATGCGATACAATTTAATATTTCTGCCTTTTAACTTTACGCATAGGGATTCCCCTTCGCTAAGTTCGCGCGAATCGCATATGCCAGCAAGGATGTCGGAAGCTTTTTTCCCAGTTCCGGCTATGGCAGTGCATTGGGGTATTCTGCTTAGAATAAGGGGCAAATCTACGCTTTGGCGTATTTCCAGAGAGGCGTCGCTTGCATTGTCTCTTAGCCGCACGGCAGAGATAGCCGTGTCGTACAAGGCGATTTTTTTCTTTTGCAGAAAATTTATTATGGCCGGCTTGTCAAAGCGCTGGGAATTTTCGTCCTCCCTAATAAAATGGCGCTGGTCTTCGAAAAATACCAAGCCGAAAATTCTCCACATGTCGTTTTGAAAATTCGGATAGAAGAAATCCATGCACCAGCGCTCCCGCTTGGGCGGAAATGTTCCGAGCATGAGCAGGCGGGCATCCGGGGGAAGAAAGGGAGGCAAAGGGTGGATTTCCACGCGTTCCATTTCTTAGCTTTAAAAGGAGTTTGCTTAAAAAATCCAGATTATTTGTTACAAATTTTATTGCGGAAACGCTAAAATCTTGACTTGAAACCGCGCCATAACTTAGGATTTTTTAAGAAATTGTTGGAATATAGAAACTGTAAAAAATTGTTATGTTTACTGGAATAGTAGAGGCTACGGCTAAGGTCGTTTCTTTTGCGGAAAAAAAAGAGGCGTGGCTATTGAAATTGGAAACTCCCGATTTCATTGCAGATTCAATGGGGCTGGGCGATTCCCTCGCGTGCAACGGATGTTGCCTCACGATGGTTTCAAAAGAGGGGCGAATATTGGGATTCGAGCTCCTCGAAGAGACAATACGCCTTACAAGTTTTTACGGCATTCAGGAAGGCGCTCTTGTGAATCTGGAAAGGCCGCTCGCCGCGGGAGCGCGTCTGGGCGGCCACTTTGTCAGCGGGCATGTCGACCACAGGAGCGAGGTCTTGGATTTTGAGCGCCGCGGGAAAAACTTCTATATGCGCGTGGCGGTTCCAGAAGAATTCGCCAGTTATGTCGTTTATAAGGGCAGCATAGCAATAGACGGCATATCTCTGACAGTAGCGGAAGTTCACAAAGATTCACTTTCGGTTTGGCTTATCCCGCATACTTTAGATGTTACCAACTTGTTGGATTGTAGGCCCGGGAAACACGTGAATCTCGAGTTTGACTTGCTTGCAAAGTATGTGGAAAAGATAGCTACGGGCAATAGGGATAAATCCCCCTATCAGCCTTAATATGTTTTTATTAAATTTTTGACTTTTCAAATCTCTTCCCTCCATATGAGCAGAAAGAGAAAAGTTGCCGCGGTTGCCATTTTTGTTGCATGGATAGCGTGGGTTGCGTCGTTTTTTATTTCCGATGAGCTTAAATCTTTGCTGCACCACGCCGATCCGGAGCCGGGAAGAGCCACGGAATTTATTTCCCACTCTCAAGATGCGCGCTTGGACTGCGCAAAGTCGCTGCGGGTGTGCACATGGAACTTGAACAACTACAACATAAACAGGCGCAATGTAAACGGCGCATGGCGTTTTGCTCCCAAATCGGAGGAGGAAAAACGCATGCTCTGCGATACTATAGCAAATATCAAGCCCGACGTCCTCCTTGTGAACGAGATTGGAGGATTCGATTATTTGTCGGAATTTCGGTCAATGCTCGCCCGAAAGGGGCAATTTTACAAATACATGTTTGTAGGCAACACCAAGGCTGTTTCCAGACTGGGGATACTCTCAAAATATCCGCCGAGCCGGACATTTGATTTTAATCCTTTGCGTTTTGAAGTGATGGGGCAAAATGGCACGTCGCCACGCGGCGCTATCGGAGCGGAATTTGATTACGGGCGCGGAAAATTATATGTATTTTCATTGCATTTAAAGAGCAAGCTTGGGGCAAAAAAGCGCGACGAAAAGTTTGCGCCTTTTAGATTTGCCGAA
>CALXOC010000105.1 GCA_944389915.1 uncultured Opitutales bacterium
GATTGCGCTCTAAAAGATAGCCGCAGTCCCATAAGGTTTTTTGCCTCTCTTGCGCAAATATGACGGCGCAAAAAGTCACACGGAAAGCCCGCAAGAGCAAAATTCCCATGGGAATTTGAAGTGCGCAGACGATTTGTTTTTAAATGGGATTTCCCCGACCGCGCGGAGTTTGATTGCCTGCATCCGCACATAAACTGCGCCCATTCTCGGGAAGCCCGCAAGGGTAAATCCAAAGAGCTAAAAACGCGACACGCTGGATTTCGCCTCCTCCTTGCGGACGCCTTCCTGTTGCCCGTACAATTTTTCCATGAAATCCCGCATAAACTTGTCGAATTTAGCATCTATAAAAAGTATTCCGTTTTTGTATAGCTTTGCTCTTACGGAAGCGTCGGATAGTTCGTAGGAATATCCGAACGCAGTATCGGGCTGAAGCGGAATCTTCATTGTCAACATTACCTGCTTATCGTTTCTGACAATTGGGGAACCGCCAAATTGAACGTCGTCTATGAAATATTTATATAATGAAAGATTGTTTCCGCCTTTTAGGCTGGATTCTATGTCGCACACAAGCGACTCCATTCCCTTATATGTGTTGCCGTTAAATACGTTGACTTTTTGCGGCACCGGCTGAGAAGAGGATTTTGAAGATTTCTTAGAGCCCGATCTTGAACTTTTAGGAGCGCTTTTTGCCGCATTATACGCAGACTGCCTTGCCAGGTAGTCCCTATATGCTTCATAGCGCTTCTGCTGCTCAATGTCCATAAGTTGATACGTTAGCGACAAATTGTACTTTACCGCCCTTTGAACGTCCTCCGGCACGTCGACATATATGAAGCGCACCGGATTCTCCGGAAGGATATTTTTTAAATTTTCCTTATTCGCGCCGTCGGGAACTGGCTTGCCGTCAGATCCCAATATAAAACTGCGCGCATTGCCGTTGTCAAATTGCAGATCCCAACGGCGCACTATTGGAACAAAATTGCTGCGGACCCAATTGGTTTTGCCGTCCCCGGGCGCCATAAGCTCCATCAGCATCTTAAGCTCCTCGACTGTCATCGGGTCTCCGTGCCGGCGATAAAACTCGAGCACCGACTTTCCGTTTAAAAATGCCGTGTGCAATTCCCAGCCGTAGAGCTCGTGCTGCATTATGACATCGCCGTCGGTAGCCAGCTTGTCGTCGGCCCGCTTAAAATAAAAGCAATGTTCCATGCCGCGCGGCATAAGGAAGAACAAAATCTTGTAAGGAAGCTCCTGGGCCTCGCGCAAATTATCCTCTCTCGACGGATATTTATACGCTCCTCCGCTCTTTGAAAGCAAACGCCCCTCAAAGCCCATTTTACTTTCGCCTATTCTGGAAAAAGCGGGAATAGCCGCGCACGCCGCAATAAGAATTATAAATATAAGCTTAGACAAACGGACAACTTTCATGAGCTATATAAAAAAGTTCCGCCGAAATTTATCAAACATATTTTTGGCGAAGCGTATTGGGCGCTATTTAAGTATGTGGTACGATATGGCGTGATCGCGCAATACCTCTATGAGGATCTGGCGCGGATTCTTGCAATATTCGCTGTAGGCCTGCATCAACTGGGCGGTATTAGAGACGCTCTTTCTGTCTATTGAAATTATAATGTCGCCCGGAATTATATTGGCTATGTCGAAGGGATATCCCTGCCTAACCCCTATCACCATGAGATTGGAATCGCTGTCTATCTTCGACTCGCGGGCAAAAACTTTGGTTATCTCCTGTATCCCCGCCCCCCACTTTTCAAGAGTATATTCGCGCCCCATCCGGCTCTCAAGCGGCTCGGACTTTAGCTCTTTCGATATCTCGGTTCCGGCACGCAAAATATCAAGGCGCAAGTCGCTCCCCGGCGGCATTTGGGCTATTTTATTCATTATCAGAGGCAGCTGTTCGGGGAAACGCCCGTCGACATCGTCGCCGTTAATTTTAAGAAGCACGTCTCCCGGCACTATTCCCGCGCGCGCGGCAGGGGATCCTGCGTCCACGTTCTTGACAATCACGCCCCTATTCATGTCGATATCGTAGAACTGCTCCATGTCCTGTAGAGGAGCCGGAGTAATGCCTATGTAGCCGCGCTCCACAAAATGCATGCGTATGAGGGAGTCCATAACGCTCTTTGCCACGTCCGATGGTACGGCAAAACCGAGGTTGTTCGACGACACGCTCGCCCGGGTGTTTATTCCAACTACTCTCCCGTTGGACAGCGCAAGAGGGCCCCCGCTATTGCCAGGATTTATCGCCGCGTCCGTCTGTATCCAAGTATTAAAAATTCCCGTTTCGTAACCGCTGTTTAGTATTGTGCCCTCGAAATATCTGTCGGTGTTTGAAATTATTCCCCGAGTTACCGTGCGCGCAAATCCGTGCGGAGTTCCAACCGCATAGACTACTTCGCCGCTTTTAAGCTTGTTTGAATCGCCAAATTTCGCGTGCGAAAACCTTATGTTTCTCCTGCTTAAATCGTCAGTGTCGAGCTTTATTACGGCAAGGTCCGTCCAATGGTCCCAGCCCACAAAGCTCGCCCTGACGCGCTCGAGGTTAGCAAGGGTAACGACGATTTTTTCGGCGTACACATTTACCACATGGGCGTTTGTAAGCACCATGCCGTCGGGGCTCATAATCACGCCGCTTCCGACGGATCTAACCGTATTGCTGCCTCCGTTTTTTTGCGATTTCTCCCATACGTCTATCTTTACTACGCTGCGAAGAAGATTCTCAAATCCCGCATCAGATGGATAGGAGGAACCAGTAGTTGCGCACGACGCCGATAAAAGGCAGCATGCTGCGGAACACAATACGAGCATAACGCGCAAAAATACCGAACCGGCTATTTGTCTTCGCATGGATTTGAGCCGAATTGCGCGGTAACTCTTATGCCTATGCCACCGCGGACGTTAAAATTTCCGACTACTCTACACCATACGGGATCGAGCGCCGATACGAGATCGTCGAGTATCATATTAGTAAGATGCTCGTGAAAGCAGCCCTTGTTTCTGAATGACCACAGGTAACACTTTAGAGACTTGCTCTCCACTATTTTTTCCCTGGGAGCGTATGATATTTTTATTGTTGCAAAATCCGGCTGGCCCGTGGCGGGGCACAAACATGTAAACTCGGAAGTTTCCAGCTCCACAATATATGCACGCCTATGCCTATTTGGGAAAACCTCCAATTTTGCGCAAGGCTTTGCCTTTTTGCCCCCGCGCCCCGCCCCCAGCAAAGTGAGCGAAGCCAAATCTTTTTTAGATGTCCCTTTCATTGCAAATTAAAAACTCAGCATTACTTTACCCGAACGGGAATTTTCGCTTGCGCGCGCAAGCGCCTTGTCAACGTCCTTCATTGGATATACGGAATCGACAGGCGCTTTCAGAACACCGTCAGATATCATTTTAAAAATTTTGTCGAATATTTCTCCTATTACATCGGAATTGTGCGTCCGTTGGAATTTATCCCACCAGAAACCGCGCAGGCGGAGATCGTTAAATATAAGAAAACGCGTGGGGAAGCGTATGGGGTCCGACACCATGCCGCCTATCGTAACTACGGTCGCGGAGTCTCCCATAGCCTTTATCATGTTTGATACGCTGTTGCCCCCAATCTGGTTTAGCCCAAGCTTTAATCTTCCGCCGGTTAGCTCTTTTATTTTTTTTGCGTCGAAGTCCAATTCGTCGACCACGATGTCGGCTCCTATGGCCTCGAGTTCCGCGCGGCGGGTTGCGGCATTCCGCAACACATTAACGGTCTTTATTCCGCGAGCTCTGCAAATTTGTATGATAAAATATCCAAGCGCGCTTCCGGCTCCGTTTTGAACAAACCAGTCTCCTGCTCCGAGCTTTTCAAAGGTGTCGAGCACGCAAAGCGCCGTTGGCGGATTTATAAATGCCATGGCGCAAATATCATGCGGCAGTCCCGAAGGAATTACAAAGAGCTTGGAAGCGTCGCAAATTTGATATTGCGACCACGCCCCGGGCTCCGGAGGCAGCTGCACAATGCTGCCTATCTTTGGATATTCAGTATCCGGCCCGAGAGCTACGACTTCCCCTATGCCCTCTCTTCCGGCAACTGCAGGCAGAGGCCTCAAACGCCCGTATGACCCCCCTATCATGCCCAAATCCGACGGATTTATAACCGCCCGCAAAAGTTTCACCACAGCCTGTCCCTTGGCTGGCTCGCCTATCTCAATGGTTTCCGCCTTCACGACCTTTGCAGGTTCCCCGTATTGTCTATGTACAGCCGCTATCGTCTCCATAAAGAAAATATCGTAGATATTCTTCCCCTTGTAAACCAAAAACGCATAAAGAAAAGCGCCGTGCTCAAAAATGCGTGCAATTCACAGACAAATCCGCAGAGATTCCGGCGTTGCATTTCTGCTTTCCTGCCTTTAAATGCTTGAGTTTTGGAGGCGCCCCAAGTAGTTTTCAAACATGAGACGTTCTTGGATAAAGGCGGTTTTGGCATTGCCTTTCAACGCCGTGGTAACAATACCGTTGGTTATTATGTATTTTACGGGCGCCCTGTCGGTGCCCGACAACATATACTCCATATTGTTCGGATTGTTAATATTCTCTACCGGCCTATTTTTCGCCGTCTGGACAATGAGGCTTTTCGCAACCATAGGAAAGGGGACCTTGGCCCCTTGGGCTCCCACGCAAAAACTTGTGGCAACCGGTCCATATTCGCGCGTGCGCAACCCAATGCTCTCGGGCGTCATAATGATGATTATGGGAGAGTCCCTTGTCTTCTCGTCTTTGGGCGTTTTTATATGGGGTGCCGCATTTTTTACAATAAACACGCTCTACTTTATATATTCTGAAGAACCCGGCCTTGAAAAGAGATTCGGCAATGAATACGCCAACTATAAAAAAAATGTCCCACGTTGGATTCCGCGCATAACAAAGTGGAAGAATTAGATTTTTAAGTATACATTTTCGCGCGTTAAAAAAGTTTGGAACAATGTTTATGGCGCACGCTCCCCGCGCAAATTATTTTCCAAACCCGCTTTGTGGTTGACACAATGGCATTTTGCACAAATATAAGGCTCAGACTCGGGGAAGGTGCAAGTCCTTACTGGTGGTAAAGCCCACGACTCGAAGAAAGCTCTTCGACCGACTTGGTGGAATTCCAAGGCCAACGGTAAAGTCCGGTATAAAGAGTTATATTTTCCTTTTTGCCCAACGCAAAGGGGAAATATGTGCGCTTGCTCCGAGAGATCTAACAAACATGCAACAAAGGAGCAATATTATGGTTGGCGCACTTTCTTATGGTGCAAAAAGCCGCGTTTTAGACGCGGTAAAATCTCTGCGGAGCGGCAGAGGCATATTGGTAATAGACAATCCCGACCGCGAGAATGAGGCCGACTTGATATTTTCAACAGACTTCTTGTCCGAAGCTCAAGTTGCGCAAACAATACGGGATTGCAGCGGAATAATATGCCTGTGCCTTCCGCCAGAAAAAGTTGATTCACTCGGCCTGCCCATGATGACAAAGCGCAATTCCTCGAGATTCGGCACTAACTTCACGGTATCCATAGACGCCAGGGACGGAATTACAACAGGAGTATCGGCAAGAGACAGGCTTTGCACTATAAAAACGGCGTGCCAATCTGGAATATCATTGGAAGATCTTGCAATTCCAGGGCACGTTTTTCCCCTCAGGGCCGACCCGCGCGGAGTTTTGGGAAGGAACGGCCACACAGAAGCGACCGTCGACATTATGAAACTTGCGGGATTGTCGCCCTACGGCATTCTATGCGAATTGACTAACAAAGACGGTAGCATGTCAAACAACTCAGAAATCATGAATTATTCGCGCATGTACAATCTTCCCGTGGTATCGGTTGAAGACCTAATTGTGGTGCGCAAAAAATACGGGTATAATTTGCCCGAAGACTAAAGGTGCGTATTGCGTATTTTATACAGATACTAAGGCTTGGAGATTATTTTGCCTTATTTTTTAACTCGGAACTGTATAATTCCATCCACTGCTTATAGGCATCGGTATCAATAGGAGCAAGCTCCACTTTCCCCGTCCATTTATCGAGCCTTAAACAGGCGTCGCGCGACTTCCCTAAAACTGCAATTTCATATCTGGTTGAAAGCGTAAAAACCGCCGCAAAAACCAACAACAACAAAACCGCCACTGTTTTAACAATGTTCATGAAAATTTACTAATAACTGCCCTTAGCAAAAGCAAATGTATTTTTGCGCTCAAACCTTTTGAAATTTTAAATACGGCCGCAATGACGAGAAGCAAGCCTCTATCTCGTCTATCTGAAACTGCGTAAGCTCCTGGCTCCTTACAATCATTTGCTTTGGGACAATTCTTCTGCCCTTTACAATTTCAAACTCCCTTGAAAGGCGGTTCTTAAATACGCCCCGCTTTTGCAAAACATACAAATGCGCCCCCCTAAGCTGGCTGTGCGTGCTTCCCTTTACGAAATAGCTCAGATTTAACATAAGCAAATATTTTGAATAGGCGTCGTTTAAAGTTCCGCTTTCATCTCCGTTTTCCATCTGCTCCCATATGTATGCAAGCAAATCCGCGTATGCCGGACGCTCCGTAATCAAGCCCTCCGACCCCAACTGTCTGGACTGATAAAGCCATTGCCAACCGCCCCATGCGCTAAATACCGCGTGTATATCCGGCTTTGAAGCAATCTCTTTCAACATTCTGGCGTTGCATTTGTCGGCATTTCCCATTTCTTCCTTTATATATCCGAATACTTTGGGATTGCGTTTGGCTAAATCCACCATCATATCAACATCCGGAGCCGGTCCCCTATACGAAATACCACCGCCAGTCTGTATTATCACCGGCCTATTTATATGCTTCTCCAACTCGAGATAATATTGCATTATGTCGTTTTGAGTTTTCCCGTTATCCGGCGGGCGCGATATTACAGCTATGTTTGTCTTGGGATACTTTG
>CALXOC010000106.1 GCA_944389915.1 uncultured Opitutales bacterium
TCGCAACAGACACCGGCGGCGACGGGACAGAAGGATTCGGACGGCACAGGAAACTAACCCACACCCGCCCTACAAAACGGCGAGATTTTTGACGACGAGATACTCGGATAAACTTAGAAAAACAAGATGGCATTTTCCAAGAAACGACCTCCAACTTTGAAAATGCTGGGCGATTTTTGAAATCAACCCCTACAATCCGAACCTTGCAACACCCACGCAAACAAAATGCAGCCCCCTTGCAACCAAACTGCAACAGGGGCTTTTCACAAGACTTCAAAAACCCTTATTTTCCAAATCCAATTTCATTTTTCCACAATCAACTTTCGCGATACATCAAACTTTGCTTCGCCTATCTTATAGAAAAATATCCGCGCGTTTTTATATCTGTTTTCAAAAGACATGATGCGCTGCATGGAGGCGTCGCTCAAATCGGCATGCAATATGTGCACGGCAATTTTATGCGAATTGTTATTTTCCAACAGTGATGTGATGGAAACGGCCATATGCGGCGCAAAATTGTCGTTTGCAGCGTAACAAAAGTTTAGTTCTCTCATTCTAAAATGATTGCATTGTTGCATTTTTTTATGCGCAATACGCCGGGCGGATTAATGCGCATAGTATCGGAATATTCGCCTGAGCCGGTCGATAAATGCATAATGCCGCCGCTCGCGGAAATAACAAGCAAGATATTTCAGCTTATAAACCAGTTTTGCAAAGGGATAGTGGTAGCGGATGTTGCCCCTGCTTATATCGGATTTTACATTCCGCAAGTAGCAGAGGCTTGGGAGCATTCCCATAACATTTAAATTGCTTTCCCAGGTAAACTGCTAATTAACGTCAATCGGGCGGAAGAATACGGAACGCTTCGACAGAAATTCGACCGCGCCTTCCTTTGTTATTGCATATGCCTGTGTGCCCGTGGGCGGCTTGCGCCATTTTACCAACTTAAAAACAAGCGGCAATTTTATAATATCGCACGCCTTTGCTTCAAAACCTTTGCCGTTAACGTTGTTTAATTTGCCTTTTTCGGAGTAAAACCTTAAGGGCGCATCATATTGCACAAACGTTTTCTCGAGTATTTTCTTAGGTTTAAACGGACTTATGAGCTTGATATATTTCCAATCGCAAGACAGGGAATTTAGTATATTCGGAACATATTTAAAAAGCCCATTAAAAGCGATGTCGTCTTCCAGAACTATCCCATAGTCCAATCCCTCCGACACTATTCTTTCGCAAACTTTCAAGTGGCTTATATAGCATGCAATTTCGGATTTGCTCAAATCGACGTAATATTTGCTTTTATTAAGATTTGCAGAGTAGTATTTTTTTATAACTTTGTCTGAAATTTTGCGCCCGTCCTCTGCGGAAAAGCGTTCATATTTCAATCCCAATTTTTCGAGTTGGGCTTGCATGCTTTCCCATCTAAATTTAGATCTATCCAAATTTATGACAAAAATTTTGTAATTATTTTTAGGCACAAAACAAAAACCTTATTTGTTCTTTTAATATTAGTCAATATTTGAAATAAAACATAAAACAAGACTTCTCGTTCAAAGCCGCTTTGCGTTCCTGCGAATAGCTTTGCAGACTCCGCGGATTTCTCTTGTATCGGCAGAGTTTGCAATATGGATTGAATAGTTTTTGTATCTTAAGCGCGACCTTTGCGGGCAAGGCTGAAACGTTTAAAGATATTGTCCAATTTATATTCAAATTCATACTAAGTGGGCTTTTTATTTGCGGCTAAGGCTCAAGATAAAGAGGCGGTTAGCACATTATAACGCCTTTCTATCTAATAAAATTTATGTATACTCTTTATTCTAAACATATAAAGATAACTTATGTATTTTATTCTCTAAAATAACAATTATGTCTCAATCGGAGACGTTTACCCTTTGCCAATGCAAAATTTGAAGGGGCAAAGGAAATATAAAAAATACTCTTGTTGCCTTTAATAAAAAATACTCTTGTTGCCTTTATCATAATTCTTTCTTTATATATAGTATTGAGAATACTGTAGTATTTCATAATTTGATATGATATTGATATATACTATGTTAGTGTTATGGTTCATTTGTAATAACAAATGCAAAATGCATCATTTATATACCTTAAACCACGATTAGACTTTGTATTTTTCAAATATAACCAAAGTTATTTTTACATTTGCACTTGACTACAGTATTCTCAATACCATGAGCAAGGAAATTAAATTATCTTGTATATTATTGGAAGGTACAAAAATATCGATATTAGACGCAGCAAGGTTAATAAAAAACATGCTTGATACTTTCCCGGAAAATTCATCGCTTACGCCAATCCAGTTTTGCTCAAGAATTATTGAACTCGGGAAGACACACATAAAAAATAAGGAAATGAGCATACAAGAGGGTTTCAACTTGTACCTTGCTACAAAACACCATCTTCGGCCCGAATCGCTCAGGGACATTCGCTATTTGGGCAATAGGCTTTTGAAATCCCGTCCCGATTTTGCCGGTCTTCAGTTTCATTCGCTTGGGCTCTCCCAATGCGAAAACTGGCTGTCGTCGGCTTTCAGTACGCCCTCGCAATTCAATAAGGGACGCGCTATGCTGCACGCGTTGTTTGAATTTGCGCTGCGGCGCGAGTGGTGTGATAGGAATGTCGTAAAGTTAGTTGAAAAGCGGAAATTTGCGGAAAAGGAGATTCTGCCGCTTTCGCTGCCGGACATAAGAGGGCTTTTCGTAACCGCCAAGAGCCGAAAATATCGCGACTGCACCGCCGCGGTAGCTTTAATGATATGGGCTGGAATACGCCCCAAAGAGGTTTGCCGCTTGGAATGGCGCGATATAGATTTCGACGACAACTCAATCACGGTTCGGGCAAGATGTTCAAAAACCGGAGGGATACGCCATGTCGAGATGTGTTCCGTTTTAAAGCGGTGGCTTCTCAAATTTAGGGGAGAGGCAGGCAGCTGCATCTGTCCGGGAAATTTTCGCCGCAAATGGAAGGATATAAGGGACGCGTCCGGATTCAAGGGCGCATGGATTCAGGACGTTCTGCGGCACACCTATGCGAGTTATTACGCAAAACATTTTAAAAACTTGTCCCGCCTTCAGTTAAATATGGGGCACCGCGACAAGATGCTTCTCTATTCGCGCTATATAAATATGAGCGGAATTTCATCGGCCGGGGCCAAAGAGTTCTTCAACTAAACTTTACGCGGCTGCCAATCCGCATTTGGGAAGCGGGCGGTTAAATTCGAGCTCAATGGCAGTGGCATTCGTGGTCGCCGCCGTGGTTTTCTCCGCAGCCTCCTTCATGATGGTGGTGGTTGCACGAAAAATTTGGATCGGTCTCCAATTTGCCTTCGGCAAAAGCTTCGGCGGCCTTGAGGACGTCGCCTGCGGCTCCGCCTATAACCGTTATTCCGAGCGATGAAAGCGCATTTATTGCCCCGCCTCCTATTCCGCCGCAAATCAGGGTGTCAACCCCGCTTTCGGCGAGGAGCCCGGCAAGCGCTCCGTGTCCGGAATCGCCGCACTTCAGCAGGGATTTTTCCACAACTTTCCCGCCTTGCATTTCGAATATCGAAAATTCGGGCGTGCGCCCAAAATGTTGAAAAACTTTTCCGTTTTCAGATGCTATTGCGACTTTCATATGTTAAGCATTGAGCCCTTTAACTTAGGATTTGCAACCAATAAAAATTTTTTCGCCAATTATGCCTTGTTTTTTCGTACTTTTGAAGCCCGCACTTGGCGTCTTCCGGCAAAAAATTGGCCGCAGCGCCAAAGGCGCTTTATTCGGAAAGCGAGCGCCGGCTGCAATAGGAAATCGCATTTTTTGCCTTATATCGGCCGCGTTCGGAGAAAGCTAATGTTTAGATTCCCGAATAAGACTATTTGACAATATTTTGGATTTATTATACCTTAAAACGCTTTATGAATAATATCCATGCAATTGAACTTTCAGAAGCCATGTCTCAAGAGGCGTGCTTGGAGGCGTTGTTGGGGATATTGAAAGCTTCTCTTTCTGAGGAAATGTGGGGGGAGTTGAAGGAGGCGGTTTATTTGAGGGAAGACACGTCTTCAACCTATCTCGGCAACGGGTTGGCGGTGCCGCACGGGAGAGTCGCCTCATTGGGGAGCACCCATATAGTGTTCGGAATAAGCAGATGCGGAGTAGATTGGCCTTCAGGCGACTCCAAAGCAAATCTTGTGGCTCTGGTCGGGATTGACAAGAAGGACGTGGCGAAATATCTTTCCATACTTCAGAAAATAAGCAAGTGGAGGAAATTTAACCCGGCCATATTCGATTCGCACGATTTCGATTTGATAAAAAACTCGATAATATCCTATTTCCAATAAGTAGATGTCTAAGCTTCGCAAACTCGCCTTTGGAGCACTTTTGCGCATTAGGAAATACGCGGGATTGAAGGGCCGCGGCGGAATATATTTTTACGCAATAATAGTCGGCTCTTTTTCCGCGTTCATAGCAGCGATATTTCAGAAATGCACACAGCTTATTTTGTCGCTTTTAACAGGCACTAAGGGCGGCCATTTTGTTGAGGCTTTTGAGCAGATTGAACCTTGGCAGAGAATTTTTTCCCTTTCGCTTGGCGGAGTTATTTCGGGTCTTATACTTCTCTTCGCCTCAAAAAAAATGCGGAAAAAAGCAACGCCCTACATGGAGGCGGTAGCTATAGGCAACGGCTACATTCCGATGCGCTCAAACCTTCTGCGAAGCCTTGCTGCGATTGTTACCATAGGTTCCGGGGCGTCCATAGGCAGGGAGGGGCCGCTTGTGCAGACGGCCACAGTGTTTGCGTCGTGGTTCGGCAGAAAGGTTAACATGCCATTGCCGAGGCTCCGGCTGTTCATAGCCTGTGCCGCGGCGGGGGGAATGTCTGCTGTGTTTCATACGCCGTTGGCGGGCGGGCTTTTCGTATGCGAAATAGTCATAGGGGTGATGTCGATTGATATTCTCGCTCCCCTCCTGATTGCCAGCTGTTCAAGCTACGTTACAGTCATTACCTTTTCCGACCCCAGCCCGCTCTATGAAATATCGTCGGCCCATCTGACTCAAAATGCGTCCGTGGCGCTCTTTGCTCTCGCCTTGGGCGTAATTTCATCGCTTCTTGCTAAATTGTGGCTATCTGCGCTTGCAAGCATGCGCGCGTTCCTGAACGGCAACCAATACTGGCTCCCCTTCAGGTTGATGCTTACGGGGGCGGTTGTAGGGGGCATTTCCATATTCTATCCGGAGATAGTAGGCAATGGGGCGCACATAATAAGGGGGATAGTTTCAGCGGACTTTTCCATAGAGCAGGTTTTCGCGCTGCTCTGTTTTAAGATATTCGCAGTTGCGCTGTTTTTCGGAATGGGCGCAATAGGCGGGGTCTTGACTCCAAGTTTGACTATAGGCAACATGGCGGGATTTTTATTCGCGCATATTTTAATTGCGCTGGGAGTTCCGCTAACAACTGAGGAAATCATAGGGTTCTCGCTTCTCGGCATGGCTGCGTTCTTTACAACGGCCGCCGCCGCACCCATTACGTCGCTCCTGCTTGTGGTGGAATTCACATTGGCCGGCAAAATGATTTTCCCGCTCACAATAGGCGTGTTGGCGTCTTATTTCGTATCTAAAATAACCCATACGAAATCCATGTACGCAGCCTCGGTTTCCGGAAATATGCTTCCGGCGTTTAATAAGCCTATGGGCGAGGTGAAAATAGGAAATATTTTTAGAAAAAGCCTCGATACTGTTCTCATATCCGATAGATTTTCGTCCATATCCAAAAGGTTTTTGAGAAGCTCCGACGACGTAATATTTGTAACCACAAAGAAAAAAAAATATATAGGAGCTATTTTTAGGTCCGACATCATACAATTTTTGAAGTCCGAATACCTATCCGAGGTTATAGCCGAAGATATAATGAGGACAGACGTGCCTACGCTCTCTCCGGAAACGTGCATAATAGACGCAATAAAGGTATTTTCCGGTACGCGCTACGAGGCCTTGCCCATGGTTGACACTTCCGGCATTTTTAAGGGAACCATCTATAAGAGCGACATCATAACCGGATTTAGCGAAGTACTGAGGCGTGAGCGCGTCTCAGGCTGATGAAATCCCCACGTTTTTTAAATGCTTGAAACAAAATCGGAGGAGAAAAGGGGATTTTATTCCCCGATAGAGATTTGAACTCCAACTAAAGGTACCAAAAACCTCTGTGCTACCATTACACCATCGGGGAGTTGACAAAAAATTCTGGAGACGATGAGATTCGAACTCACGACCCCCACAATGCCATTGTGGTGCTCTTCCAACTGAGCTACGTCCCCGAAAATTATTCACGCAAGGATGCTGTAAAATCCGTTTGCGTCAATAAAAAACTTCCCGGCATATTAAAATTTACCCGGGAGCTGTTGCCTTAGAACGTCTTCGGACATTTCATATACTCCGACCCTTGTTGCGGGGCCTGTCATGGTAAATGAAAAATCTGGCGCAATTTTTATGGATAGCACTCCGCCCTCCATGTGCACGAGTATGTCGGAATCGCATAGGCCAAGTTTGTGCGCAACCGATGCCGCGGCGCTTGAGCTGCTTCCGGAAGCCAATGTGTATCCGGCGCCCCTCTCCCATATCTCTATTTTTATGTTGTTTTTGTCCAATACTTCGAGAAATTGCACGTTTGTTCTGTTGGGAAACAATGATGTCATATTTTCGATTATAGGCCCGATTTTTTTTGCCGTTGCAGCGTCCGCTTTTTGCATGGGAAGCACGCAGTGCGGATTGCCTACGGTTACGCAGCAATATTTGTATTTCTTGCCTTCTATTTCAAGCTCCTCGCCTATAACCTCGCGCTTGGTACCCGCAACGGGTATGTCTTCGGAATCAAAGCTGACGCGCCCCATCTCCACGGTAATGCTGGAGCCGCCGCCTTTCACCACGCAATTTACCACTCCGCCAAGAGTGTCCACGCTAAAAGATTCACCCTCGTTGACGCGTCCCGTATCAAAGAGATAGCGGGAAAATATGCGAAGGCCGTTTCCGCTCTTTTCGGCTTCGCTGGCATCGGGATTTAATATGCGCAATTTGAAATCGGCCCTATCGCTCTTTTCAGGCCCAAAAAGTATGCCGTCGCTTCCCAAGCCGAAATTGCGGTGGCATATTTTGACAACATCGCCGCCTTCCGGACATTTGGGGCAATCCTCGGGATCAAGTACAAGGTAGTCGTTTCCTAATGCGTGGTATTTTGAAAATTTCATGCATAATACTTTTTAAGGCTTTGCGGCAATTTCAAGAATTTTCCACTTTTGCCGGCGCATATAGGCATTATTTTTCAAAATTTTTGTGGAGGGCGGGGAATTTTTGCGCCCTGCAGCCATAGCGGGATTATTCGCCGTATTTGCGCGCTTTAGGGGATTAAAAAATTTGACATTGCTTATTTTGGATTTTAATAAAGTCAAAAATATTCAATAAATACATGAAAATACTAAAACTTATACTTTTGCAGTGCGTTATGGCGGCTTTCGCTCTTTCGCCTGCAGCAACATTCGCTTCGTCTCCCGCCCAGATAAGGCCGGTAAAATATGTGTTTTTGTTTATAGGAGACGGCATGTCTATTCCCCAGAGAATGATGACAGAGGAATTTTTGCGGCTCTCCGGCAAAGGCGGATTGTTCATAAACGCCATGCCAAACAACGCCATAACATATACGCGCTCCAACAATTCGTTTATAACCGATTCCGCCGCGAGCGGTACGGCAATAGCATGCGGGGCTAAAACCGACAACGGTAAAATAGGGGTGTGCCCTAAGCTAAACC
>CALXOC010000107.1 GCA_944389915.1 uncultured Opitutales bacterium
GTGAGTTTGGGATTTATCGCAACAGGGTACTTTTTCGATATTTTTTGCCCGGCCGAACATCCGAGTGCGTTTACGCCTATGCTTTTTAATATGGGCAGGGATTCCTCAAGGGTGTGCTTCCGCATGGTGAATGTCTGCACGGCTACTTTGCGCTCCTTGCCTATGGCGGGTTTAGCGCTTTCGCTTTGGGTTCCTGAGCCCGCGCATGCGCCAAAAAGGGCGGCAATGCACAGGGCCGCTGTTAAATAGAATATTTTCTTCATGTTGCAGTCCTCCGTAAAACGTTTGCTCAAACGTTTGAGATAAGACAACGATTTTGCGTTTTTTGCAAGAAAAAATTTGAAAATCCGAATTTTTTTACATAGTGAGGGAATAAATGAAGGGTAAATGTAAAAGTTGCACGATGTCGGAAATAGCGGCGAAGCTCGGCATATCAAAAACAGCGGTTTCCTTGGCGTTGCGCAATTCTACACGCATATCGCCTAAAACAAAGTCGAAAGTGCGCATGCAGGCTAAACGCATGGGCTACGCTGTAAGCCCATTGGTGTCTACGCTGATGTCGAATATGCGCACATCAAAGGCTCGGGATAATTTGGAGACAATTGTTCTCATAAACGCAAATAGGGAACGGAACATTCTACAAAAGTATCCTATATTTTCCAAATATGCCGAGGGAGTCAAAAGCGAAGCGGCTATGCTCGGATATTCCGTTTACGAGGTCTGGCTTTACGAGCCCGGCCTGAGCGCCGAAAAACTTATGCGCGTCATGCATTCGCGCGGCATACGAGGCGGAGTGGTATTGGGCAACACCGATTCCTGCAAACTTCCGCAGAAATTCGCCCAGATATGGAAGAGCTTTATATTCGTATCTGCGGGCACAAGAACCAGCAATCCGGTTCTGGATTTTGTATCTGCCGATAAATTTCTTATTGCGCGCCACGCTACTTTGGAGGTTATACGCTCGGGGTACAGGCGTCCGGCTCTGATACTCGACAAGGGCATAGACAATCTCGTGGAGGGAAGGTGTACCGGCGGCTTTTTATGCGCACAAATGAGTTTGGACGAGTCCGACAGAATACCGCCCATGCTCAATGTGAAAAGTCTGATATCAAAGTCGGGCTTTTTTGACAGATGGCTGAAAAAGTACCGTCCCGACGCAATTCTGTCGATATCGAATGCAACCGCAGACAAACTCATAGAGTCGGGGATAAAATTTCCGGAAAATATTCCCATGATAGCGTTTGAGCGCAATATAGACGGAAAAATATGGAAGGGAATGGACAAGAATTACGATAAAGTTGGGCGCCTTGCCGTGGACAGGCTTTTTGATTTGCTGAATCGCCCTGCCTATTTTAAGAGCGCGGAAGTGTCGACGGGAACCATTGTCGTTCCCGATTGGGAGAAGATGCGCTGACATAAAACCCGCGCTTGAAGTTTGAGTGCAGGACGAGAAATCAAAAGCGCGGCGGAATGGCGCGGTTAGTGCTCAGTGTTTTAGGCCAAGCGTTGGGGCATTCCAAGCCAATAAGCTTAAAAAATAGCTTTTTGCAAAAGAAAGGTAATTATGCCGGCGGCATAGCCCGCAAAGGCCAGCGGGGTTATTTTCTTCATATACCAGGCAAATGTAATTTTCTCCAAGCCCATTGCTACAACTCCGGCTGCCGAACCTATTATAAGTATGCTTCCGCCCGTTCCCGCGCAATAGGCCAACAACTGCCAGAAGGGGCCGTCTTGGACAAAGTTCATCATGTACGCCGCCTGGGCGGGCGCTTCCGACGCCGTGGCGCGTATGGTGTCTATCACAGGCATGTCGTACATCCGCATTGCCCCCGCCACAAGTGGCACGTTGTCCACCACCGAGGACAATATGCCTATTATCGGGTTTATTATGTAAATATTGTGCACATGCGTGTCGAGAATGCGCGATAATTCCCTGAGTATGCCGGCGCATTGGAGAGCGTCAACGGCGAGAAGTATCCCCAAAAAGAAAAATATCGTGGCGAAATCGAGCCTTGGGAACACCCTTGTTATCCTGTATTGCTTTTCGAGCGGAACCCCTTTTTTCGCGTCGTACATCAAGCCCACATAAACCCACATTATACCCAGCACTATCATCACGCCCATAAAAGGCGGAAGGCCCGTAATGGCCTTAAATACAGGAATTGCAAGCAATCCGCCAACTCCTATGAAAATTATGGTGTTCCGCTCTAATTTGCTTATGTAGCTTGAAACTATATTTGGATCCGGCATTCGGTATTCCGGCCCCTTTATCGAGCCCTTGCCGAGCCATATAGAGGCTATCAAAAGCGGCACGGCTAAAGACACTATCGAGGGAAGAAACAGGTTGCTTATCAGCGGAATCGTAGTGACGTTTTCATTAATCCATAACATGATGGTTGTAACGTCCCCCATGGGGGTCCAAGCGCCCCCGCTGTTGGCGGCTATTATCATGACACCCGTGAAAATCCAGCGTTCGCGCTGGTCGTAAACGAGCTTTCTGAGAAGAATGGTCATGACAATGGCGGTTGTGAGATTGTCGAGTATTGCCGACATGAAAAATGTCATAAACGACACCACGCACAAGAGTTTTCTCTTGTCCTTTGTGGTAATTTTGTCGGTCAGAGCGGCAAATCCGTTGTGCACGTCTATTGTTTCGACTATCGTCATTGCCGCCAAGAGGTAGAGCAAAATCTGCGTTAGGCTTCCCAACGATTCCACTATTTGAAACTGCGATACGAATTTTGCGCACTGCTTTATGGGAGACGCCTCCGCAAGCGACGGATTCGCGTCTATAAAATGCTTAAAGGCCTCCGCATTGCACCCCGATATCACCGACACGCCCGAGAACATGTACATCAGCCATAGTATAACCGCTAATAGTATGGCTATTGCCGCCTTGTTGACGTGTGTTTTATGTTCCACGGCTATGAGAAAATAGCCGAGCACAAACATTGCTATCATTGCGGGAATCATATAAAGACTTTCTCAAACAATCCGTATAAAATTCCGTGAAAACTATCCGGACAAGAGTTTCCGTCAAGCATTTGTTTTGGCTTTTCGCCATCGCCGGCGCTTGCCGCGCGTTAAAAAAGGGGAGGGTGGGATTGTAAAGTTTTTCTTGCAAAGGGGGGCTGTCGGTGAAATACTCCGCGGGATTTTTTTAATAACCAACAATACAGGAATCACCAATATGAGTTGTCCAAATCACGAATGTTCCCACGAAGTCCAGCAGATGTGCTGCGTGGCGAAAGGTGCAAAACACGGGCCAGCGCCCATACCGGAAGAGGGTAAGTGGGTCAAATCCACGCAAATTAGCGATGTCAGCGGCCTCACTCACGGCATCGGCTGGTGCGCCCCCCAACAGGGAGCCTGCAAGCTTACGCTAAACGTCAAAAACGGCGTGATAGAAGAAGCGCTCGTAGAAACCATAGGCTGCTCCGGCATGACCCATTCCGCGGCTATGGCGAGCGAAATTCTCCCCGGGAAAACCATCCTTGAAGCCCTGAATTCCGACTTGGTTTGCGACGCCATCAACGTGGCAATGCGCGAACTTTTCCTGCAGATAGTTTACGGGCGCTCGCAGACGGCGTTTTCCGAAAACGGCCTGCCTATAGGTGCCGGACTTGAAGACCTCGGCAAAGGCTTGCGTTCGCAGGTCGGCACAATGTATTCCACGCGCGTAAAAGGGCCGCGCTATTTGGAGATGGCCGAAGGATACGTACTCGAAGAGGCCCTCGACGAAAACAACGAGGTCATAGGTTATAAGACCGTGCATCTTGGAAAAATGCTCGAAGCCATAAGAAACGGCATGGACGCCAATGAAGCGCTAAAGAAAAACACTTCCGTAAAGGGACGTTTCGAGGACGCCGCAAAGACCATTGATCCGCGCAAACAATAAGGAGTTTTATCATGGCAATAACATTTGAAAGTTACGACCGCCGCATAGACAAAATCAACAAAGTCTGCGCCGAGAACGGCATAGACGGCTTGGAGGCAGCCAAGGCTCTCTGCGATTCTAAGGGAGTCAATGTTGAACAGATAGTAAAGGATATTCAACCCATAGCGTTTGAAAATGCCGTGTGGGCCTATACTCTCGGAGCGGCCATTGCAATTAAGAAGAACTCGAAGAATGCTGCAGAGGCCGCCGAAAATATCGGAGTAGGCCTTCAGGCTTTCTGCATTCCCGGTTCTGTCGCCGACAGCCGCGATGTGGGGCTCGGGCACGGAAATCTCGGAGCCATGCTCTTGCGCGAAGAGACGAAATGCTTTTGCTTCTTGGCCGGCCACGAGTCTTTTGCCGCCGCCGAAGGCGCGATAGGAATTGCAAAGACGGCAAACAAGGTTCGCAAAGAGCCCCTGCGCGTAATTCTCAACGGACTCGGAAAGGACGCCGCATATATAATATCGCGCATAAACGGATTCACGAGCGTGGAGACTGAGTACGACTATTCCACCGGTGAGCTCAAAATTGTTAAAGAAACACCCTTCTCAAAAGGCGAAAAGGCGAAAGTCCGCTGTTACGGCGCCGACGACGTTTCAGAGGGGGTTGCCATTATGATAAAGGAGGGCGTGGACGTATCAATAACAGGCAATTCAACCAATCCCACGCGCTTCCAGCATCCCGTGGCTGGAACTTATAAAAAATGGGCTATTGAGCACGGAAAGAAATACTTCTCTGTGGCTTCCGGCGGCGGTACGGGCAGAACTCTGCACCCGGACAATATGGCGGCAGGGCCGGCCTCCTACGGCATGACGGACACTATGGGAAGAATGCACGGAGACGCCCAATTTGCGGGTTCTTCGTCTGTTCCCGCCCACGTTGAAATGATGGGTCTCATAGGAATGGG
>CALXOC010000108.1 GCA_944389915.1 uncultured Opitutales bacterium
ACCGGCTTCCTCTAATACAGCCTTGGCAGTGTCAGACATTATATTGGATTGTTTTACGGTTAGAGGATGTTTTCCGCCTTGCGTCGCGAGCATCGGCATTCCAAAGGCGTCTTTTTTTGTCTTATGCAGCACTATTCGGGCTTCGTACATAGGTATTTCCTGTACCGGGCCGATTATCCTGAGTATCCGCCTGTAATTCTCGCGCTGAAATTTTTTGTGCTCGGCGCCCCACATTGGAGAATTTGGCGGCCTTATCTGGGTTTTTGCCCATGGAAGCGAATAAAATTCAGAGCACAAAACCCCGGCAAAAATCTTTTTGTCCGGAATATGGTTTAAATCTGAAAATGCAACTGTCGCTCCCGGCCCTTGTTCAGCTGAAACGTCTCTGTCAAATAGTCCAAACGCGCCGGTATAATGGTGTGAGTTTGCGCATCTTCCCACCATGTCGGAATTGTTCCCAAGCCCATCCGGAAACATTTTGGATTTCGACATCAAAAGAAGCTTTGTCGTGCCGGACGAACCCGCCGATGACACAACTATTGAAGCCGGCTGAAAATGGGAATTTTGGTCAAGGTCAAACTATCTAACGCCTACGGCGCGGCGCCCTTCCATAACAATCTCATAGGCTATCGAGCCTGTCCGAACCTCGCAATTCCCGCTTTTTATCGCGACTGGAATCACCGTATTTTGAGTCCCGTTCTTCGCATCGCATGGACAAATATATCCGCAACAGGTATGGTTGCGAAGGCAAGCTGCCCGCCCATTGTATCTCACAGAATTCCGGAGCATCGGAATGGGGTAGGGGTGGAATCCCATGCGTTTTATTGCGGGGATTAAAACTTCCCTGTCTTCTTTATTGTATTCAAATGCGGGCATAGGGAAGTCTTTTTTCCGGGGAGGCGCAAAGGGATTTTGGCTCTGGTCGCCGGATACGCCTATCTCGTATTCTGCCTGTTCATAAAATGGTTCGAGGTCGTCATATGTAATGGGCCAGTCGGCGAGCGCGGAGTCCTTTATGTCGGGGTAGAGCGTGTGAAGCTTGAAATCCTGGGGCATAAAACGCCATGCCATCGCGCCGTATGTCACCGTCCCAGAGCCTACGCATGCGGCGTTGAGGAACGAGTCCGTAATCCAGGGCTTTTCGGGATCGACAAACTTGCGCCTGTCCATGAAGTGCAGGGGGCGTATCGCATGGGTGCGCTGATTTATGAGTTCGTCGTTTGGGGAGTCGTCGTAGTCAGGCCATTGGCCTCTTTCCAGCAATACGCATTTAAATCCCGCAACGGCGAGCTGTTTTGCGACAATTCCACCCCCGGCGCCTGCGCCGACTATAACCGCATCGACTTTATCGTGTTTGATCTCCATTTGAATACGTTTTTTTAATATCTGTTTTGGCCGAGGACATGCGGCATTTCCAATCCGCACATTTTATACGACATATAGTCTTTATTTCCTCCGTGGCGCGGTGGCCCGTAAAATCCCTGCATGGTTCGCACGCGCATTTCCTTGAAAAAATCGCGCTGATTTATTTCCTTCCAGTCTTGCTGGTCGAGGGCTCCCGATTCCATTTTTTTCAGAAAATCGGTTTGGACGTTAAATTCGAGCTCCTGAAAGTTTTTGGCGTAGAGCCTTTGCGAGGCGTTTTGGACAGCCGATACGCCTTTTTTATATATAGGAAGCATTTCGGGATAATATTTGCCGACCCAGTTTTCTATGTAGTTTATTACGCCGGCTTCTGTCGCGCCTCCCCATTGCTCGTCGGCGGGGACTATTTGTTCAGAAATTGCTATCAAACAATTCCTCTCTGAATCGTCGAATATTTTTGCCGTACTTCCACTTCTGGAACAGCCGCATATTGCGACTCCTGCCGATGCCGCCAACGAAATTTTTAAAAATTCCCTTCTATTTCCCATAGTCAATCGATTGAGTAATTGTTTTTTCTGAAATAATGTAACATATTGATCTTTTCAAGCAATTTCCTAGGGATAAACATATTTTTAGTGAATTTTATTGTAAATATAGGCGCAGCATAAAAACAAATATCTAGTATCCACTTGTCTTTAGTTCAATATTTGCCGCTGTCGTTGCATATCAGGAGTCTCCGTGTGCCGGATATTTTGTGCTGAATTTTTTTGCGTTAAAAGGGTTCTCTGTGCTGAAATCGACTGCGGCTTTAGAAATAGCCAAAAAAAACGCCGGAAGTGATCCGACGTAAGCTTTTTTTAGGCGGTTAATATGTTAGCTTTTATTTTGGGAAAACGACAGTTAGAATCCATTTAAAGGGTTCTATCGCAAATACAGAATGGGGGATTTTTGCGGGCATAACAAGCGTTTCGCCAGCCTTTACAATATGGGCTTCGCCGCCAACGGTAAAGCTTCCTGCGCCTTCAAGCACTGTTACCATGGCCTCGCCCGTCGAATCGTGGGCGCCAATCTCCTCTCCTTTGTCGAATGAGAAAAGCGTAATGCTTACGCAATCGTTTTGCGCGAGAGTTTTGCTTACAATTTCACCCGGTCTTACATCGATTAAATCTGCAAGCCTGAGAACCTCTTCTTTGGGTATATTTTTTAGAATTTGTCTCATGTTTATTTTCATCGGAATAACAATTAAAAAGTTAACAAAACATAAAATATTAAGACTCTCATGTATATCTTCAAAATTATAATCTGACGCAAATAGTGCAAGTTTTACATCGCAAGTGCTGAAAATCATACTCATGCCGCATGTTAAAGCAAAGGGCAGAAGAAATTCAGTGGTAAAATAAATCCTAGACGCGCGCTGGAAGGAATTTTTTTCGCGCCGCTTTCATAAAAAACTTGTTTTAAGCAAAATTTAAGCTAAGCAATAAAAGCAAATAATAATCATTATGAATAAGGCAAAAATTGTAATAATCGGAGGGGTGGCCGCCGGCGCGAGCGCTGCGGCGAGATTGCGCCGCCTAAACGAAGCGGCGGAAATTTTAATTCTCGAACGCGGCAAATATGTATCATACGCAAATTGCGGGCTGCCTTACCATATTGGCGGCGTCATTGCCGACAGAGACGACTTGATTGTAACTCGCCCGGAAAAATTTTCGTCATGGTTCAACATAGAGGTTCGAGTTTCATCGGAGGTCTTGTCAATCGACAGGGCAAACAGGCGTGTTCTCGTAAGGAACGGCGAAGGCGAATACTTCGAGCCGTACGACAAGCTTATAATAGCTACCGGCGCGAGCGCCTTCACCCCAAAGACGGAGGGCGACGACAATCCCAATGTCCGCCATCTTTGGACAATGTCTGATATGGATAATATAATTTCAGCCCTATCGGGCGCAGGGCCAAATCCTAAAGTCACCATCGTGGGCGGAGGTTTTATAGGCTTGGAGACGGCGGAAAATTTGAGGCACAAAGGTGTGGAAGTCGCTCTAATACAGCGCAGCCGCCATGTCCTTCCCGTATTCGACGAAGAAATGGCCCGCCCGCTCGCTGACGAGCTGAGAGCAATGGGAGTAAATTTGATTCTCGGGCGCACTGTTGAAAAATACGAAAATGCAGAGGGCGGGGTTGTCGCGGTGCTGAGCGGCGGCGAGCGCGTTTTTTCAAACATTGTAATCTCGTCCACCGGCGTGAAGCCCAATTCAGAGCTCGCCGTGGAATCCGGAATAGAATGTTCAAAAAGCGGCTTCATAAAAGTCGACGGGCATATGAGAACTTCCGACGAAAATATTTATGCGGCGGGAGATGTTGTAGAAATTGCGGAGCCGATATTCAATTCAAGAACACATATCCCCCTTGCAGGGCCCGCCAACAAACAAGGCAGAATTGCCGCCGACAACATAGCGGGAATCGAAAGCGTTTACAAAGGAACTTACGGGGCGTCCGTAGTGAAACTCGGCAAGTATGCCGCAGCGAGCGTCGGAATGACCGAAAAACGCCTTAAAGCGGACGGGAAAAACTACCGCAAGATCTATATACATCCGTCGTCGTCTGCCTCCTATTATCCCGGAGCCTCGCGAATGGACATAAAGCTGATTTTTGGCGGCGACGGAACAATTTATGGCGCGCAGATTATCGGAGAAAAAGGGGTCGACAAGCGCATAGACGCGATAGCGCAGGCAATGTATGCGGGATTTAAGGCGGACGCTCTCGGGGAGCTCGAATTGGCTTATGCGCCCCCGTTCAGTTCGGCGAAAGATCCTGTAAACTACGCTGGTTTTGTGGCTTCCAACGTTCTTACCGGGAAGTCAACCCCAGTGTATGCTGAAAATATTCCGGACGGGGCGATAGTCCTCGATGTCCGCGAGCCTTCGGAAGTCGCCAACGGCAAAATTCCCAATTCCATAAATATTCCGCTCGGGCAGTTGAGGGGAAGGCTATCGGAGATTGACAAGAGCCGTCTGGTGGTGGCTTCCTGCCAAGTCGGG
>CALXOC010000109.1 GCA_944389915.1 uncultured Opitutales bacterium
AAAATCAATAGTGCGCTTATACGTTATATATTCGGGATCCACATAGTAAAATTTCATGCCGGCCGCTTCCGGACACTTTTCCATTCCCGACTGGTAAATCACATGTCTCATTCCCATGTTGCGCGCGTATCTCAGAGAATCGCGCGCTCCCCCGCACCATACTCCGAAATAATTACGGTAATCGTCCAATTTATAGTCGAGCGGAGCTTTGGGCGGAATAGGCCCATTGCCTTCGGCGAAGGCTATAAGGTTTGCCGCAAACAATAAAAGGAGCATTGAGGCAACGCATAGCTTTTTTTTATTCATAAAATCCTCCTGTTTTAACTTGGTTCCAACTTAAGTGCGGAAAATATTGCATATTACGCACGCGTGTTCAATTAAATAACACGCGCAATCGAAAAGAGCCCCCTCCCGTTGCGGGAAGGCTCTTGCGTTTATAAATTGTTTTCTTTTAGATTATATTCCGCTTAAACGTATTTCCTCAAGAAGTTCGTTATTTGTTTCCTCTATCTTCTTCTTGGAAAATTCGTTAATTTCCAAACCTTGGACAATTTCCCAATTCTTGCCGTCAGAACGTATGGGCAGAGATGTTATGATGCCTTTGGGAGTGCCGTAGCTGCCGTCTGAACATACACTCACGCTAAACCAGTCCCCCTCTGGAGTGGGAGTTACAAGGCTTTTTACCGTATCCAAAGCCGCATTGGCAGCGCTTGCCGCGCTCGACAGGCCCCTGGCCGCTATTATTGCGGCTCCGCGCTTCTGAACGGTTGGGATAAAATCGTTTTTAAGCCAAGCTTCGTCTTTTATTACTTCAACGGCGGGCTTTCCGGATATCTTGGCATTGTAGAAGTCTGGATACTGTGTAGACGAGTGGTTGCCCCATATGGTCATATTTGAAACCTCATTCACATGCACGCCGGCTTTGTTTGCAAGCTGATATTTCGCCCGATTTTCGTCGAGGCGGGTCATGGAAAACCAGCGGTTTGAAGGTATGCTCGAGGCGTTCTTCATGGCTATATAGCAGTTGGTGTTGCACGGATTTCCCACAACAAGCACGCGGATGTCGCTGGCGGCGTTCTTTGCTATAGCCTGGCCCTGCCCGATGAATATTTTACCGTTGATTCCCAGAAGGTCGGAACGCTCCATTCCCTGTTTGCGCGGCATGCTGCCAACCAACAGCGCCCAGTTTGCTCCGTTAAAGCCCTCGTCGAGATTCGAAGTCGTTACAATTTTATTCAGGAGAGGGAATGCACAGTCGTCGAGTTCCATCTTTACGCCTTCAAGAGCCTTCATTCCCGGCTCGATTTCTATCAGTTGCAGCTCTACCGGCTGGTCGGGGCCGAATACCGCCCCGCTTGCTATACGAAATAGGAGCGCGTAACCGATGTTCCCGGCCGCTCCCGTTATTGCTATCTTTATAGGATCTTTCATATTTTTTGCGCTTTTGAGATTATTGTTTGTATCGTGAAATTAATTCTTCCAGTTAAATGGGAATTCGAATGAAAGCATTAAACTCTGTTCGGACTTCTGCGCATTGTCGGCATTGACGGCATCGTAGTCGTAGGAGTAGCGAAGGGCTATGTTCATAACTTCCGTTACATGGGCTATGAGCGCAAGTTTCAAATATGCGGAATATTCCTCGGGCTTTTGCACGTTAAATCCCATGTAGCCGTTTTGCTCAAATGTAAATATTTTCGATATCTTCCAAGAGATATCCTCCTGCAAAATTGCCATGCAAACCCATTTGGTGTCGAAGTTGGTTGCGTTTATGTATCGGACGGCGGGGCCGGGGCCTATGTTTATTGTTAGATTGTAGCGCTTAATGTCGAAGCGGTAGCCGAAAGTTACGGCCTCGTCAACCTGGTCGCGAATGCCTTTTACCATGTCGCGCTTGTAGGATAGGATATTTTGGAGATACCAAGTGTTGTTCTTGCTAAAATCGTGTCTGAATGTAGTGTCGGCCCCGTATTTGTCGAGAGTTGTGCTCTTTATATTGTCCACGCTGGTTTCAGTTGTGTAATTATAATACAATGTGGCGGCAAAGTGGTCATATTCCCATTGCTTATCGATGTCGAATGCGGAATAGAAGGAGAAAATGGACGATGTTGTCTGGCGGTATTCAAGCCCTCCGCGGAGCCTGAACTGCCAGCCCTCAGGCAAGGTGTCTTTTATGAAATTGCGGTAATCCGTAACCCATTGCGGATCGCGTTCCTTCGGGGTTGGAGCCGCGGGATCTTCTATTTCCGCACTTTTTGCTTCGGATTCTTCGGAGTCTTCCTTTGCGTCGGCTTGTTGCACGGGCTGTTGGGCGGATACAGCGTCTTTTGAAAGACCGAGAATTGCCGCGCGCGGTATTGTGAGATCGCCGTAAGCCGATTCGAGGATAATTTGTTGATCGTTTGAGGCTTTTATCTTGCCGGTAATTTTATCTCCGTTTGACAAAGTTAGTATTTCAGCCACGGCAAAAGACGGCACGAGCGCAAGACACACTATCAATGCGAAAGCTCTCAATGTGTTCAACTTGTTCATAATAAAACTATTGATATTTGCCTGATGCCAATTTATGCGGGCAAATTTCCAACCAATGCTTTCAATAGTGGCATTCGTGCGCCTTCTTACAAGCTTTTTTGTATTATCCACAAAAAAGAGTTGAACAAGCCCATGTCTAAATACATGCTGTCTGGCCTTTAAAGTTTATAAGGAGTTACATAGTTTATGGCAGTTCCCGTATCGCAAGTTATAAAGGTGGCAAAATATGCCATTGGAAACACCATCAAGGGCAACAAGCGCTATCCGCTCGTCCTCATGTTGGAACCTCTGTTCCAGTGCAATCTCGCATGCTCCGGTTGCGGCAAAATACAGTATCCAAAGAGCATATTGGACATGCGCATGCCCAAGGAAAAGGCCTGGGCCGCCATAGAGGAGTGCGGCGCTCCGGTTGTGAGCATCGCCGGTGGCGAACCGCTGTTGCATCCGGAAATGCCTGAAATGATACAGGGCTTTATTGAGCGCAAGAAATACGTCTATATGTGCACGAATGCGCAAATACTCTTGGCAAAGATAGACAAGTTTAAATCGAGCAAGTATTTGTCGTTGGGGGTCCATCTGGACGGCACGCGCCGAATGCACGACAAATCCGTAAACCGCGAAGGCGCATACGACATTGCCGTAAAAGGCATAAAAGAGGCCGTAAAGCGGGGATTTAGAGTTACCACAAACACGACGATATTTAACAATGCCGATCCCGACGAAGTTCGGCAGTTCTTTGACGAGGCTATGGCTTTGGGCGTGGAAGGCATGATGATATCTCCGGGATTTCCATACGACAAAGCTCCGAATCAAGACATATTTTTGGAGCGGAAGAAGACGGTTGAACTCTTTAAAAAGATATTGGGCAATCCCAAGAAGACTTGGGTATTCAACCATTCTCCGGGATTTCTCGCCTTTTTAAAGGGGGAGCAGGATTACGACTGCACTCCGTGGGGAAATCCGACCTACTCGATAATGGGGTGGCAAAAACCGTGTTATTTGATAAACGACGGCTATTGCGAAACATTTGCCGAGCTGATGTCGGAGATAGAAAAATACGGCTTGGGCAAAAACGGAACTCGCCCGGAGTGCAAAGACTGCATGCTTCACAGCGGTTACGAGCCCAGCGCCGTCAGGGACATATTCGGCACTCCCTGCGGAGTCTTTAGGGCGGCGAAGCACGCATTTAATTTCCGCAGGAAAACGAAGGCTTAAGTGCAGATATCTTGCGATACCGATAAATTCGAACTTCCCGCCCTCTGCGAGAAAATATTTCGCGAGGGCGGATATGCGTCGGTACTGCCGAATTTTGAACACAGGCCCGAGCAGGAAAAGATGGCGCTGTATTGCGCGCAGTCTATGGCCTCGGATTCTGCGCTCTTATTTGAGGCTGGAACGGGCGTAGGCAAGAGCATGGCGTATTTGGTGCCGGGAATAATAGCGGCTGTGCGCTTTAACAGGCAGCTTGTAGTTTCCACCCACACCATCGCTTTGCAGCGCCAAATATTGGAGAAGGATTTGCCGAGAATTAGGCTCATGTTTTCGGCCTGCGAAGCGTTGTCGGACTGCTCCGGATTTAAGGAGTCCATACTTTTGGGGCGCGCCAATTATTTGTGCCCCGGGCGGCTCAAGCGCGCTCTCGCAGAGCGCAGGGAGCTTTTTAACACCGCCGAGGCCGACGAATTGGACAGAATAGCTGCGTGGGCAATGAAGACTTCCACGGGGCTTGTCGACGAACTTAATCCGCCGCCAAATCCCGACGTTTGGAGTTGGGTGTGCGCTGATTCTTCCTCGTGTTCGCCGAAGAACTGTTCCGACGGGCTTTGTTTTTATCAGAATGCCCGCAGGAATGTGGCAGGAGCAGATGTGGTAATACTCAACCACAGCCTTTTATTCTCTCTTTTAAACGCCGGCCTTGGATTGGAAGAGGGCGGCAGCGGAATACTTTTCCCCGACGACATGCTTGTTATAGACGAGGCCCATCTTGTCCCCGACAGCGCCTCCGAAGCTTTCGGGCTGTCGCTTTCCAGCGCGGGGGTGTCCCGCGAGATACGTCGGATATACGATCCCGTAAAGAAGCGCGGCTTGATAACCAGGGAGGGAATGGCGGAGCATTTCGACCGCTCGTTTGTGGCGGGGGTCCTATCTGCATCGGAGGAGTTTTTTTCCCGCGTTAGGGAAACATATCTCGGCGGGCGCGATACCGTCAGGCTATCTTCAGAGGCTTGGGCGGATCCAGATTTTCTCGGAAAGCTTGAGTCTTTGGCGTCTCTGTTGGATACCTTTGCGCAGAATGCGAAGTCCGAAAAGTTGTCGGTTGAGATACGGGATTATAAGCGCACGGTTTTGGGGATAAAAAACTCACTTGAGGAGTGCCTGTTCTTGAGCGACAGCAACAGCGTTTATTGGCTTGAGCGCAACGAGCGTTCGGTGCGGGTGAATTCCGCCCCCATAGACGTGTCGGGAATTTTGCGCAGGTTACTGTTTTCGCGGGCTTCGCCTGTGGTAATGACAAGCGCAACACTTGCGGCCTTTTCCGGAATGGAGGATTTCGCCGAACGCGTGGGGGCTGAATGCGCGCAGAGTTGCGTATGCGCTTCGCCTTTCAATTACGAAAAAAACATGCGCGTCTTTGTGCAAACGGACTCTCTTGAACCGGATAAATCCACAAAAAAGCTCGATGCGCGGGGCATTTCCTGCGTAATAGAAAAACTGTGCTCCATATCGAGGGGTGGCACGCTGGTTCTATTTACAAGCTATTCAGACATGAACGCGGCCGCCGATTATCTTTTAAAATCGAAACTATTGAACGGTAGGCGCGTGATAGTGCAGGGGCGCCTTTCGAGGGGCGAGGCGGCCAGGGTGTTCTCGGAGGCGGGGAACGCAATTCTTCTTGGAACGGACACTTTTTGGACCGGAATAGACGTTCCCGGAGACGCTTTGTCGCAAGTCATAATAACGCGGCTTCCATTTGAAAACATATCGCATCCGCTTGTCGAAGCGAGAATGGAGCGGGTTCAAGCCGCCGGGGAGAATCCCTTCGCAAAAATATCGCTTCCCGCGGCTCTGATAAAGTTTAGGCAGGGAATGGGCAGGCTCATAAGGAGTTCAAGCGACCGCGGGGCTTTGTACATTTTGGATTCACGGATAGTCTCAAAATCCTACGGGCGCAATTTTCGGGACGCAATACCGGTCTCAAAGATAGTGCGCTTTAGCTCGAAAAATATAGACGAGTGCGTGATTCCGGAAATATGTCAACTATATTCTTGAAGCATTTCTCATTTAGCCTAAATTCAAAAAAATTTTTCACATATGGCAAAGGAAAGAAGAAGCGCAATAGAGCCCACAAGGGCGCAGGATTATCCCGAGTGGTACCAGCAGGTAATAAAGGCGGCGGATCTGGCGGAGAACAGCCCCGTCCGCGGTTGCATGGTGATAAAGCCGTGGGGGTATTCGTTATGGGAGAACATGCAAAAGTCTCTTGACAAGATGTTCAAGGATACCGGGCACACAAACGCCTACTTTCCGCTTTTTATTCCAGTAAGTTATTTGGAAAAAGAGGCGGAGCATGTTGAGGGCTTTGCAAAGGAATGCGCGGTTGTAACCCATTCAAAGCTGGAGCTCGGCGAGGGCGGAAAGCTTGTGCCGGCTGCTCCTCTCGAAGAGCCGCTGATAGTGCGCCCGACATCTGAAACCATAATAGGGGAGATGTATTCCCGTTGGGTGCAGTCATACAGGGATTTGCCGCTGTTAATAAACCAGTGGGCGAATGTTGTCAGATGGGAAATGCGAACGAGATTGTTTTTGCGCACGGCGGAGTTTTTATGGCAGGAGGGGCACACCGCGCACGCCACGCGCGGCGAGGCCGAAATTGAAACGCTCAAAATGCTTTCCGTTTATGAAGATTTCGCCCAAAATTGGATGGCAATGCCCGTCATATGCGGCAAAAAAACGGAGGGCGAAAAATTTCCCGGAGCGGTTGACACCTATTGCATAGAGGCTATGATGCAAGATAGAAAAGCGCTTCAAGCGGGAACATCGCATTTCTTGGGGCAGAATTTTGCGAAGGCGAGCAATATAAGATATTTGTCTGAGGCTGGGGCGCAGGAATACGCGTGGACCACCAGCTGGGGCGTTTCAACAAGGCTCATAGGCGGCATGGTAATGACGCACTCCGACGACGACGGCCTTGTTCTCCCCCCAAAATTGGCGCCGCTGCACGTTGTTATATTGCCTGTATTGCACAGCGAGGCGGAGAAAGAAAATGTATTGAAATATTGCGAAACATTAAAGCGCGACATTTCCCAAAAGAAATATTGCGGATCCGAGATAAAAGTTGATGTAGATTCGAGAGACCTGCGCGGAGGTGAAAAAATGTGGAGCTGGGTAAAGAAGGGCGTTCCCATCAGAATAGAAGTTGGGCCGCGCGATATTGCTGCAGATTCGCTGTTTGTGGCACGTCGCGATACGGGGGAAAAGCTCGCCTATCCAAGGACAAAATTTTTGGAAGATGTTCCGGATATATTGCAGTCAATACAAGACGGACTTTTTAACCGGGCAAAGGCTTATAGAGATGCGAATACTGTTGAAATATCCTCAAAAGAGGACTTTTACGCGTATTTTACCCCGAAAAACGAAAAGAAACCGGAGATCCACGGCGGATTCGCCATTGCCGACTACAACGGAAGCGCTGAAATAGAAGATATGCTTAGGCGCGACTTGAAGGTAACGGTCAGATGCATACCTCTTTCAGGGGCGGTCCCAAAAGGCAAATGCATATTTACCGGAGAAAACGCAAAGTATAGGGCTGTATTTGCAAAATCATATTAAGGGTTATTGCTTTAATCAAATTTTTATCGGCGCCAAAGCCTTTTGCGGGCGCCGATTTTTTGCGGGCGCTAAAAATGGTCCATAAATTGCCGGCGCTTAAAATACCGAGGCGTCGGGAGCTTCTTATGGAAGCCCGGCGAAAGGGCTTTACTTTTTGGGCGCGATAGAGAGATGTTTTGAAAGGGGCATTTTACTTTTGACGCGGAGATTGCAAGTGCCCGGGGCGGGGAGGTTTTGCATAGTTGTTTCGGCAATGTTCGTACATACTTTTTTGTTGAAATAATTTAGTGTTAAAAATAAAAAATTATCAAATTCAAAGCAAAGAGGGGCTTGATACCGATGAAAGTTTTAATTTTTTCTATATGCGCATCAATTTTATTCCAAGCGGCATATTCTTCGCCCGCCCGCGTTTTTTCCCTAAAGTCTTCCGGGGACCTTTCGGGTAATAATAATACGGTACACTTTGATTATAATAAAAAAACAAAGGGCAAATGTGAGGTATACTATAACCATATAGCTGATAAAAAGATGCCAGACTCCAGAATTCTCTATGCGCTGGCTTGCGATATTGGGCTTGTGCTCATAGATAGAAGTGCTTCTGATAACATTCTAATCTTCAAACCCGGGGTGTATTCGGCAAGTATATCCGAGGGAGATGGAAAGGTTTTTGTAAGTTCTTCGGAGCTTGGTTTGGCGGACTATATGTCTCCCGTTTTGCTCTGGTATATGTCTATTAAACCGCAATCTTATTTAGAAGCTTTGAAGCGCAGCGCTTCAAACATAAATTCAGAAATTGAAATATCGGATAATTTAATTAAATATTCGAAAGACGGACTGTCTTATGCCATATCCTTAAAAGAAGGGAGGATTTCCACAGTTGAAGTGTGCGATAAACCTTCCATGAAAAAACTATTTTTAATTAGCTTTTCATGCGATAATCCGGAGGCGGAATCTTCGCGGCGGGCAATAATGGAAATATACTCAAAATCCAAACTTCAGTATAAAGAGATTTTGGAATTCGAGTTAAAGGGCGAGCTTGCCGGCAATGAAGGGGAAGAGTTGTTTGATATAAATAATTTAGCTTCGTTTGAATTTGTGGACACGCGTTTTAAACCTCTTAGGAAATATCGTTACAGCAAGGGGATACCGTCGCGTGAAGAAGCGGCATCGCTTCCCGCCATATCAACAAGCGATTCTTCCGTGAATCCGCCGGTGGATTCCTCCGTTAAATCCGATTATGCGCAAATTGTAAAAAAGTTTTTTGAGGCGAAATTTAGGTAAGCAATGCCGCTGCCTATTTATGCATTAAATGCGCAAATCGGCAGCTTCAAATCCCAAGTTTTTGACTGGTATATTAGGCAATAGGGAAATTGCAGCGCAGCGGTATGCGCGCGTCAATACTGCAGCAGGAATTATTATGCAAACTTACTTGGCTTGCAGTGTCGTCGGAGAAAATACAAGAACGAGAATAATTGCAATTCCCATGGCGATTGTAATTGCCGCGAGCCATTTTTTATTTTGCGCTCCAACTTTTACAATCCATGTCCTGCCCGATATAAGGTGGAGAATTACCGCCACAAGCATTATAACGCCAACGTAAAGATGCAAATTTTCCCATTCGTGTTTTGTAAGCCCTAATACGCTTTGAGGCCCCAAGCCCTTTACAAATGAAAATTTCATCATTAAGCCTGTTCCTGCCAGGAAACAGAAGCAAAACCACAACAAGGTATCTACAATTCTCTTTAACTTTACCATGAGTTCAAATTATGCGGCAATGTGTTTGCATCAAGCATAAATTGGCGCTATCGCACAATAAGTTACGTTTAAAGTAAATTCTAAATATCAAGCCTTATAATAGATATAGAGATTACTCCGGGGTGCGCCGTGTTGCATTCGCACATATGCCAAATGCGCAACATTCGTTGCGCTATTTTACCTCGTCGTAAACGCGGACGAAATCCACTTCAAAGTAATCCGGCAATACAGCCTTGAAGAGCTGGGGGTCAGGCTTGCCCCATTTGCGGGAAGCTAT
>CALXOC010000110.1 GCA_944389915.1 uncultured Opitutales bacterium
GGCGGGCACCATGCGGCCGCCGGTTTCACGGCTGTGGGAGAGACTCCGGAAACCCTGCTTCCCAAACTTTTGCCGTTAATACAGGAGCGTTTGAAATAACATGGAAAAGCCTGCAAACGATTTTGAAGGGATACTTCTCATAGACAAAGACAGCGGCTGCACGTCGCACGATGTTGTGGACAGGGTGCGGCGTTGCCTTAAAATAAGGTCGGTTGGCCATGCGGGCACCTTGGATCCGCTTGCTACGGGCCTGCTTGTGATACTTGTGGGCAGGGCTACAAAGGTGTCTCAATATCTCATGAGTTTGGATAAAGTTTACGAGGGCGGCTTTAAACTTGGCGAGGAGACCGATTCGCACGACAGCGACGGCCAAATAGTTTCGTCAATGCCCGTACCCGGCGATCTAAATGAAGATGGCATCAGAGCGCACATGGCCTCTTTCATAGGGGACCAATATCAGACCCCTCCCATGTTCTCTGCCAAAAAGGTCAACGGCGTGGCTTTATACAAACTTGCCCGGCAGGGCAAGGAAGTCGAGCGCCAGCCGCGCTTTATACGTATATCGTCTTTCGATCTTCTCGAATGGAAAAATCCGACGGGAAAATTTAGGCTGGCGTGCAGCAAGGGCACTTATGTGCGCACGGTTTGCCACGATATGGGGAAGCGCATAGGCTGCGGAGCGCACATGACATCTCTCCGCCGGATATCGAGCGATAAGTTCCACGTCTCTAACGCCGTAAGGCTCGACGACCTGGCTCAAATGAATGCTTCCGCAATTCGAAAGCTTTTAATTCCAGTTTGCGAGGCCGTTCCAAGTTTTGCTCTCTAATATATTTTTGCATGGCAAAGCATTTTACAAAAGTTGACGGCATGGCGGCGTACGCTTCGCCCTGCGTTCTGGCCATAGGCATGTTTGACGGCATGCATATGGGGCACAGGGCTGTTGTAAAAAAGCTTTTAAGCTTTGCAAAAAAATACGGGGCAAAACCTTGCGTGCTTACTTTTACGCCGCATCCCTCCGAGATTGTAGATATGGGAAGGGCGCCTGTAAGAATGCTGTATTCGGTGGGCGAACGCGCCGATATGTTTCTTAAGGCGGGAGTTTGCAAAGTGTTCGTAAAAGAGTTTACTCCCGATTTTGCCGCGAAAACTCCGCATCAATTCGCGGAATTTCTCGGGGAGAAATTTCCGAGGCTAAAGGGTATTGTAACTGGAAAAAATTTTGTGTTCGGGGCGAAGGCTGCCGGGAACTGGAGCAGCTTAAAAAAATTATGCAAAGAGAGGAATTGGAATTATTGCGCCGTTGAAGGCGTGATGCTCACCCCGGAGAGGAGAATTAGCTCCACCGAGCTGCGCAGGGCGCTCTCAAAAGGCGACATGCAGCTGTATGCGAAAATGGCCGGCATTCCTTATACTTGTTCGGGAGTAGTGCGAAACGGAAAAATGTTGGGTCGAAAATTGGGCTTCCCCACACTCAACATTCCTTGGAACCCCTGCTGCAAGCCGCCATTTGGAGTCTATGCCGTCCTTTTGAGAAAAGACGGGAAAAGGTCTTTTTCCCGTGGGGTTGCAAACTACGGCGTGGCCCCAAGCCTTGGAGATTCGCAGCATATTCCGCTTTTGGAAACCAATTTGTTTAGGGCGCCGGATTTCGGATCCGGGCAGAAGATTGAAGTGCGGCTGGTAAAATTTCTGCGTCCCGAAAAAAAGTTCCGCACTTTTGATGCGCTTGCAATGCAGATATCAAAAGACAAGGCTATGGCCCGGAGTTTCTTTCAAAAAGGGGGGCGTCTTGATTAATATTATTTGAGGCGCCGGCCTTGGGCGCGCTCGCCGCTTCAAAGGCGGCGCCTTTGCGCGGAATGCATTGCTTTTGCGCATGGAAATAAAAAAGGCGCGCATAAATGCGCGCCTAAAACTTGGGCGGATTTATTTTTTCTTGGCGGCCTCTATTTTTGCTATCATCTCTTCTGGTGTTTTTACTCCCATGCCGACCATGGTGTCCACCACATTGCCGTCGGGGTCTATTATGAGCACCATGGGGAAGCCGACCAGAGAGTATTTTTGGGCGAGCTCTATGTGCTTCTGGGCGAATTTCGCATTCTTAGGCTCGCCGTCGCGCGAGAAATCGACAATCATAGCATGCAATTTCTCGTTTGCGTACTTTGCAAATTTCTCCGTATTTATTACAAACCTGTGCAGCATTTTGCAAGGCGGGCACCAGTCGAGCCCGGAAAATTCAAGGAAGATGTATTTGCGGTCTTTTTTTGCTGCCGCGAGTACGGCGTCGTAGTCCTCTTCCAATTTAAGCTTTACGCTCTTCTCTGCGGATTTTACAGCGCTGTCCAAGTTCTGAAGGTCTGCGGTCGCGTATGCCGAATTAAAAGCTACGCATAGCGCAAGCAAGGCGCCTAAAAGAATTGTTTTATTTGTCATGTTTGTTCCTCTCTCTTTAATAATCGGTATATGGGTTGGTATCATTAATTGCTTGTTTTATCGAAAACTTTTAAATCCCATTTGTTCCGCCATCTTATGAAAGGTTTATCTCCTTCCCATTCGACGGGCAAAAATATATACCGCCCGTCCATGGCGTCGTCGGGATTCCAGCGGTCTCCAACATATATAAAGGCGCCTTTTTTCCCCTGTACCGGTATGACGTACGTGCTTTGGGAGCGAAAACTTGTATCGGGGGCCGATTTTTGCGCAAATGGGGTGGTTTTTTCGCCGTCTCCGCGGAATGGGTTGCCCAGTTCCCTCCATTCCCCGAACATAGAGTTTGAAACGGCGCTGCGGCCCGCATTAGGCCTCCAGCCAGTACAGTGCGATGTAAACATGTAATATAAATTTCCGCGTTTGAATACGGCGGGAGCTTCGTGGAATCCCCCTTTGAACACTCTCTTAAATCTTCCGGTAAAATCCAAATAGTCGGGGGTGAGCTCGTGAATATGGAGAGTGGCGTTGTCTTCGGAGGCGCAAATTAGATAGGCGGTGGCTTCGGGGTCGTCGTCCACAAATACGGTCATATCCCGCGCCATTTGGCCTTTCTCAAAATCTCTGGCAAAGGTATTGTCGGGCGGGAGCTTCTTCACTGAAGCTTCTTCCAGTTTGATATTTTCAGATAAAAGGCGGTCTCTGGCTTCCCTTAAGCTTTTTTCTTCGCCCAATGGGTATTTTTTTGCGTTTGGACGGAAACTTTTTATGAATTTATACGGGCCTGTTACTTTGTCTGCAACGGCTACAAAAGTTCTGGCTGTCGAATAACTTGGATATTCCCTGCTTATGTCTTCAGGATTTAGAGATTTCGCCTTGGGCCCCTTCCGATGTTCAAGATGCCCCCACATTACATATTTCCCAGTTTTTGCATTGTAAACTACTTTTGGGCGCTCCACTACCGCGCCCACTAACATTTCCGATTTCGGATCCCGGCTCATCGGCAAGGCTATGCCTTCGTCCTTCCAGTTGTACAAGTCTTTCGAGGAATAACAATGCACGCCCACCAGAGATTTGTTCCCTATGCGCCCGGACAGCTTGTGCTCTCCAAACATATAATATTTTCCGCCGGAATATATGAACCCGGCACCGTGCGCATTTACATGCCTTGAATTATTGTCGAGAAGCAGTTTTCCGGGAAGAAAATCCTTGTAGGCAGTGGTGGCAATGTCTGTAGCACGGGGATTGCTTGAACATGCGCAAAGGAAAAACAATAGCGCACTTAAGGAACTTATGGTGGGTAGAATTTTCATTTCTTAAAAAGATCGAGTTGGGTGTCGGCTATAAAACCGTAGTTTTTTAATATGCGGAGAGTTTGAAGAAAGTCGCTTTTAGAATAGTTGTTGTTTACTTTCACATAATCCATTATTTCACCAAGCATTGTCGGATATGTTATGACTCCGTCAACTCCCTTCGCTTTGAGAAATTCCACGCTTTTAGACTTTTCAGCTATGTTCTTGGGCAGGTTCGGTATTACAAGTATTTTAAAAATAGACGTTCCGTCCGGAGGAGCGCCAAGCCCCGACAAGGCCGATTTGCGCAAGAAGTTGAACAGCCCCTTGGAGGATTTCATTGTCGCAACCGAAAATACGCTTGTATGCCAAGGGCGCACCGCTATGAGAGCGCGCGCTATGCCCTTCAAGTCGGACGAAGATAGGGAGAAATTTAAATCCCCCGGCTCTTGGCGAATTGCTGATGGGTTTTCCGCAAGCATGTCAATTTCCTCGCTGTCGCGCTTTTTGCGCGATTGCACTTGGTATTTGTTTAGTTGCCTTACGAAAAACCCGTTAATTTCAAAGAATTCCCGTACGATATTTTCGTCAATACCCGCCATAATGGATTAAGCTATCGAAAAAAGAATCGCTTTTAAAGAAAATATTGCCGATTTTTTTATAAATGGACTGGCATGGCAAAAAAGGCGGGCGCTGGCTTTGGCGGAGTAAATTTTCCATAAGGGGAATTCTTGCAAAATTGTCCGCATTCTGGAAAGAGTTCAAAGAAGACGCAAAAAATCCTCCGTATATTGCAATGAGCAATGCCGTAGGCGTGCTTTGCATGCTGATACCGACTTTCGGACAGTGGTACGCA
>CALXOC010000111.1 GCA_944389915.1 uncultured Opitutales bacterium
GCGCAGCAACCAGCTCGTCGGGCATTTCGATATCCATTCTCCCAAAACCTCGCTTGTCTTTTAGAGCGCGCATCAGCAGCAAAATTATGTCTTCTTTTTCAAGCGGGCGCAATACAAAAACTTTGCATCGAGACAATAGGGCGCCGTTTACCTCAAAAGAGGGATTTTCCGTTGTGGCCCCTATTAAAACAATGCTGCCCTTTTCAACAAAGGGCAAAAATGCGTCCTGCTGCGCCTTGTTAAAGCGGTGGATTTCATCTACGAATAGAATGGTTTTCTCGCCGTATCTGCGGTTGTGCTCGGCCTGCTGCATCACCGAGCGTATCTTCTTTATTCCGCTGGTGACGGCGGAAAAATCTATAAATGCGGCGCGTGTTCTCCCCGCTATAATGCGCGCAAGAGTGGTTTTCCCCACTCCGCGCGGCCCCAAGAAAATCATGGCAGGCACCTTGGCGGACTCTATAAGCCTGCGCAATACGCCGCGTTCGGAGAGTATGTGCTCCTGGCCCACAAACTCGTCCAAAGTGCGCGGGCGCATTCGCGCCGCAAGCGGTTGAGATTGCTCCCCGTCAAAAAAAGACATTTGCTCCATATTTCGCCCTTCCCATAAGCAATCGCCATCGGATTATTGCGCGCTTAATATTGCACGCGCAAAACAATACTTCAAGGCATAAGTTTTAATTTGCGGCACGGCGGCATAATCTAAAAGCGAATGCACAATGCCGAAACCTTTTCAATTTTCGGCAAATTTCTTAAAGCGCAAAGATTCTCCGCAGCTCCCCAGCATATCCCTTAAAAATCTTTTTTGTTGACAAGAAAATTACTATAAAACACTTCCTCATGCTGATTATGAAACAAGCCATTCCAAGCATGCCTGAGGACTTTAAGCTCTTTGTGCGCTACATAGCTCCCTCAATGATCGCCATGATTATAGCGGGCTCCTACAGCATAATCGACACGGTTTTCATAGGCCAAGGAATGGGCAAATTGGGGCTTGCAGCCGTGGCGCTTACATGGCCGCTTATAATGTTGTTTTGGGGAGTCGGCGACTTGATAGGGACTGGGGCGGCGGCGCTTATATCACAGGCGCGGGGAGCGGGCAATATGGCGCGCGCAAAAAAAATCTTCTCTAACATGTTATTGCTCCAGTTTATATTTTTCGTTCCAATGTGCCTAATAGTCTATCCGCTGTTGAAGCCTATCTTGTCGCTTTTGGGCGCAGACAGCGAGATGATGCCATACGCCTACGACTATTCGGAAATACTTATTTTGACCTCCGCCATTTCGATGTTCTCGATGGCTTCGATTGCGGTTGTCAGAAATGACGGGCGCCCCTTTCTGTCCATGTGGCTGGTAGTTCTCGGCCTTTTGTGCAATGTATTTCTCGACTGGCTGTTTATAATCCGCTTCCATTGGGGGGCCAAAGGCGCCGCATGGGCCACGGTCGCAAGCCAGTTTGCATCGGCTTTTGCAGCCGCAATTTATTTTTTGTCGCCGTATACGCGCCTCAAATTCTCATTAAAGAGCATTTTCCCCGATGCGACCGTGTGCCGAAAAATTTTTGTAACGGGTATTCCGATTTTTGGAAGCATGTTTGCCATGATTTCAATGCTTTATATGCACAACATACAATCTCTGCGCTACGGAGGCGTAGACGGATTGGCGGCATACACGCTTGTAGCGTGCCTCGAATCGGCCGGCTCTATGCTCCTCACCGGGCTCGCATGCGGCGTGCAGCCGCTTGTGGCCTATCTTTACGGTTCCGGCGAATATTCCAGGCAAAATAAAATCGGCAATTACGGATATTTGACAGCCTTCTTTTTGGGCATAGCTCTCATGGGCTTTTCATATGCGCTCAGAAACGACATGCCAAGCTGGTGCGGTTTGAGCGGAAAAACAGCAGAGCTGGCGGCGCACGGAGTGCTAATTAGCTCCACCGCCTTTATTCTGCTCGGCGTAATACGCGTAGCTGCGTACTATTACCAGTCCACGGGAAAAATTCTATATTCGTCGCTCCTGATTTATGGCGACGCATTTGTGGCCATTCCCCTATGCCTTTTTACAATGCCCTGTTTTTTGGGCATGGACGGAGTCTGGCTTGCCATGCCCGCGTCCCGGGCCATTTTATTTGCGCTGCTTTGCTATATTTGGTATTTCAAAGGGCATCAAGCTCTGAGGCGCAGAAAAAAGCGCTCCCATATCTCTTGTTAAACAAAAAACTATTTTCCCTTCAATACCCCGAGCTTTATGCAGCACAAGCCATACACCGGCACGCGGCTAAAATTTCTTTTAGCGGCCAAAAGTTAAAGCCGCTGCCGAAAAGCCGAGCCGCGCCAGCCGAGCCGGAGCATGGAAAGCCTATCTGCCTATTTTAAAGAGCCGGTTGTCGCCCTCTTTCATGTCGAGCTTTAATTCGGGGCCCCTCTTGATGACATTGCCCGAATAAGCGTCTATGATTTCTTCGTCCGTACCGAAATTCAGCTCGTAAGTCGCGTCTTTGGTTGCTGTTACCGACACATACGAGTGGTTTGCGTAAACTGCGGCGGGCTGCTCGGTATATACTTTGGCCCCGCTAAGATGCGCCGCATAGCGCAATAAAGCTGCGGGAATGGCAGTAGTTGCGCAAAAAATATCGGCCCTACCCTCGCCTTTGCGAGCCACGACTGCCGGCGATCCGTCGGAAAACTTGGCAAGCACCACATCTCCCGATTTTAGTTCGGGCACGAACATTACGCTCAGATTATCCACGGGGCCGAAATTTTCGGGCAAACCTGCATCCAAACCTTCCTTGGTGGAAATTACATTTGCCCTGATTTTTGAATCGGCAAGTTTTACTTTAAATCCGCTCGCTTCCTCAACGGCTTTAAGCGAAAAATTTCCATTGTCGAGGTCTATATATCCGGGCGCCCAAACCCAAAGTTTTGAAGCTTTAAGTTTTGATATGCGCTCGCGCTGTTTAGAGCTGAGGGCGTACGCCGACGTAAAAATGTACAGCTTTGCGGCGGAGTCTTCCTCGCGTTCGAGAATATCGCTGAGCAAATAGTGCCCGAAAGGAACCCCCGCCCTGTTCAATTCGCTCCTCGACCAATATAAAGAGTAGCTGACTGTTGAATAGCTTGCGCCGCGAGCCCCTATATATAAAAGCGAAGTTTCGTCCATTACCAGGCGCACTTCGGGCCTGTAGGGCTCCGGATTCTTCAGAAAATTTTTCTCTATTTTATTAAACATGCGCATTTGATCCCACAATACGGGGTCGTTATACCAATTTTGATCCTTGAGATCCATCCACCACACGCCGTTATTGCGTATCGTTTCCTGCGACAAATTCCTGCGTATTACTTCTATGCTGTTCTTTTGTGTCAGTTTTCTGCGCTTTCCATTTGGAAGCTTGCCCAAGTAGAAAGGATCTTCCACGGGAGTCAGATATGTGCGGGTATCGTCTTCGTCGAACCACATTTTCCCGGCATCGCTCACGCTTTCGGTTGCGCCCATAGTGCTTTTACCCTCTCCGAAATATCTGTCGTAGTATGATATGGGGCCGCACAAGCAGTCTATGTATGGGGACTTTATAAATTTTTCAAGAGCCAGATGCCCGGAGAAAGCAGGCCCGTTGCGCAATCTGGAGAACTCAAATCCATAGCCGTAAAAAAACAATATCAAACGCCCTTCGCCGGCGCTTTCGCGCGCGGTTTTGGCGAAGAGCAACACGGTTTCGGCCATCTCGTCCTGAAGGAATTGGTTGAAATCGACAATGGAGGCGTAGGACGCCGGGTCTATAAGATGCCCCGGGGCCTCACGCTCGGAAGGTGTGGGTATTTCTACATTGTTGAAATTTCCTATGCCGGACTTTTTCCAAGCCTTTTCGAGCGCTTCCACGCTGCCGTATTTATTCCCGAGCCACTTTCTCCATGCTTTGAGCGTCTGAGCGTCGTAGCCGGTAAATTCTTTGCGCCATGAATGCCCGTAAAACCATTCGTGGGAATTTCCACCTCCCGGGTGATATCCGGCCATGTGTTCGCGGAAATTCTTTTCGCAAAAGTTTATGAAAGATTTGAGCGTGTCTACGCCCTGTTTCCTATATAATTCCGACGATATAGATACAAAGCCCCTTGATTTACCATCGGCGTCTTTCATAAAGTGGGCGGCGTGAAGGTCTCTCCACCACTTAAAATGCCTGTTCGGATACATCAACAAGCGCGGAATCAGCCTGGCTTTGGGATTTACGCGCAAAACGGCGTTAAAAACTGCGGCAAGATCCTTGTAGTTCGGCTCGCGCCCGTCGGAATCCCAGAAATTGTCTATGCCGAAACTCACAAAATTTACCCCGGCATCTGCGGCGAGCTTGATTTGGGCGGCCGCGTTGTCGAAGTTCGGCGCAACATGTATGAATTCTGAACCTTCGGGGTTCTTAGCATACACGGTCAGCGGCCTGGCATCTTCGCATTTGGCTGAAATTATAAATGCGTATTTTGCGCCCTTTTTGAGTTTCACATCTTTTAATGCGAAAACAAAATCTCCGTCCGGACACTGCGCGCACAAGACTTTTGATGTTTTGTCTTTGCCGCCATTTTCGGAATAGGATAGTTTAGCATTAGAGGCGCAGTCGGAAGCCTCTATTAATTTGCCCAAATCGGCGGCCGATATGTCTCTTACAAGCTCGCCGCTTTCAAGTTCGATTATTTTTATGTTTTCAAGGCAAACTTCACCCTCGCCTTTGCCGAAATCAACGCTAAATGCCGCCTTGTCTATATCGGCAGGCGACGTAAATTCAAAACGGGCGCAATGCCATTTGCCCGCATTGTCTTTAAAATCCGAAGCCTCCATCGTTATGACCTGCCGCCCCCTGTTGTTGGTCACCCATAAAACCCTGGGACGTATTTTCAAGCCGTTCGCCGTCAAAATGGGAGTTGAATTGATAACTTCCACTTTGTAGGATATGCTCTCTTTAGCAGGCAATACCCCGGCAAACAAACAAGAAATTTGTAGGGCCAAAATCAATTTATTTAAACGTTTCATATGCTATTTTCCTTGAAGTTAACGATAACATTTATGCCGAGAAAATTAGAATGGAAATAAAATGTCAACGCTAATTTTTTAATTTTGCAATGAAGCATCAAATAACACCCTTTAACCGGCGCGCGTGCCGGAAATTTGTATTGCGCTTTTTCGGGATGCGCCTTTAATGAAAAAAATTTTTTTATTATGAACGGAGTAAGAAGACCTGTAATTCTTGTGATAAGAGACGGCTGGGGCGAAAACCACGACGCCTCTCTCGATAAATATAACGCCATAAAACTGGCCAATGCGCCATTTTGCAAAAGCCTGTCGGCAAATTGGCCGAGAACGGAAATATCGGCGCACGGGCTTGAAGTGGGATTGCCCGAGGGGATTATGGGAAATAGCGAAGTCGGGCACCAAAACATAGGGGCCGGACGCGTTGTGGACCAGGAAATAGTCAGAATAGACAAAGGTTTTGAATCGGCTTCGGTGCTTGAAAGCCCCGTGCTAAAAAAAGTTTTCGAAACTATGGACAAAGGGGGAGCGCTTCATTTGTTCGGATTATGCTCCGATGCCGGAGTGCATTCCATGCTGCGCCACCTCTATGCGATATTAAAAATATGCTCCGAAAAAAAATACAGCAAAGTATTTCTGCACGCATTTACGGACGGGCGCGACACGCCCCCCACAAGCGGGCTCGGATTCATAAAGGACGTGGAAGCCCAAATGAAAAAGTACGGCGTCGGCAAAGTAGCATCCGTAATAGGAAGATTTTGGGCTATGGACCGCGACAAGCGCTGGGACAGGGTTCAGAAAGCCTATGATTGCCTGACCGGACTAAAGACAGAAGCTGAGGCCTCCAACGCGGAAGAAGCCTTTTCGCGCTACTATGAAAAACCGCTTCAGGACAACATGTGCGGCGACGAATTTATAGTGCCGACGTGGATAGTTGAAAATGCAAAACCTATAGGCCGCGTTCAGAACGGCGACGCCGTAATATTTTTCAACTTTCGCGGAGACCGCCCGCGCGAATTGACCAGCGCGTTTATAGACGATAATTTCGACGGATTTAAGCGCGCCCTGCGCCCAAATGTATATTTTGCCACAATGACGGAATACAAGGCGGGGCTGTGCCCCAATGTGCTCTTCCCCAAGCCCCCTAAGATGGTAAATATTTTAGGAGAATACATCAGCAAGCGGGGCCTTGCGCAGTTGCGCTGCGCAGAAACCGAGAAGTTCGCCCATGTAACTTTCTTTTTCAACGATTACCGCGAAGAGCCCTTCAGCGGGGAGGATCGCATTTTAATAGACTCCCCGCGCGACGTCCAGACCTACGACCAAAAGCCCGAGATGAGCGAACCGGCTGTGGCGGAGGCAGTGGCCAAAGCCGTGAGGGAGGATAAATACGCCCTGATTGTTGTAAACTTTGCAAACGGGGACATGGTTGGACACACCGGCAAGCTCGAAGCCGCGGTCAAAGCAATAGAGGCTGTAGACAACGGCGTCAAAAAGATTGCGGAAGCCGCCGATGAGACCGGGGCGGCTCTCGTAATAACCGCCGACCACGGCAACAGCGACCAGCTTTACGAACCGTCTATAAACGAGCCGCACACCCGCCATACCATGAATCCCGTTGAAGTGGTAATATACGGCAAGGGCTTGCACGGCCTCAAATTGCGCAGCGGAGGCAATCTCGGCGACATCGCCCCCACTGTCCTTCAGCTGATGGGCCTGTCAATTCCGGAGGAGATGACGGGCAAATCCCTCATTGCGCAATAGCCCTACTCCTATAAAAATGCCGCGCTATTTAGCGCGGCATTTTTTTTAACAAACTTTAAAAACGCTTGCCAACGTGCCATGTTGCGCAAGAATGGAGAGAATGGAGGACAAAAAAAAAGAGCTAATTTCCCAAAAGCCCAATCTCTATTTGCTTGGCTTCATGGGTACCGGCAAGACAACGCTCGGGCGCAGATTAGCCTCCATTTTAAATTTCAAATTTCTCGATTCCGATTTGGAGATAGAAAAGAAATGCGCCATGAGCGTGAGCGATATTTTTAAAAAGTACGGAGAGGAATATTTCCGCTCTCTCGAAC
>CALXOC010000112.1 GCA_944389915.1 uncultured Opitutales bacterium
GCTTGTTTAAGGGGCTTGAATTTGACGATATGGAATACCAGATAAGGAATTGGTTTTCGTTTATCTGGACGTCGGGAGACCACATAGTTGAGCAGCATGTGCACAACATAGACGTGATAATGTGGGCATTGGGAGACAACCGCATGCCCGTTGATGTGCGCGGTTTTGGCGGCAGGAGCACTGATTTGCCTACGCCCATGTACGGGGACCGCTTCAGCCATTTTGCGATAGATTACGACATGGGCGAAGGGCTTCGCTTGGCCAGCTACTGCCAACAGGACCCAAAAACATCTTCCAATTATAATGAGCGCCTTGTAGGCACAAAGGGAATAATGGAAACTACGCTTGCCGCGAATTCTTGTAAGATTCTCGATTTGCGGGGAAATCCAATATATATAGCGAATGCGAAAATTCCCCATTGCCTTGAGACCGAACACAAGTTTTTGCTTGATTCCGTGCGCAATGGGACTCGGGTGAATACTTTAAAAACATTGGTAAATTCCACACTTGTGGCGATAGCCGGAAGAATGAGCGCCTTTACTGGCCAGAAGTTCAAATACGGCTGGGTATTGGCGAAGTCAAAAGAGGATTTGGCTCCGAAGGAATGGAAGTTCGGCAAGAAGGCTATTGCGGGAGTGCCGGTTCCGGGCAAGACAAAACTCGTGTAACTTTTGCTTTTTATTTCGCGTGCCGCGCCTATGGCGGCGCGCGTTTTGTTTGCGGCCGACTTTTCGGCGCGCGCTTTGTTTTTACTTGATAAACAAAAAGCATGGAGTAAATTTTACCGTTTATGATTACAGATTATGTATTTTCTTCAGAATCCGTCGGCGAAGGGCATCCCGATAAGGTTGCCGACTACATATCCGACAGCATTCTCGATGCCTGCCTTGAGCAGGACAAGTATAGCCGCGTGGCATGTGAGACGCTTGTGAAGAGCAACTGCGTTGTAATTGCCGGAGAAATAACGACCAAAGCCAAGTTTGATTACGAGAAGGTCGTGCGCAAGGCGATAGCCGAAATAGGCTATGTTAACGACGACGATGTCTTCCATGCCGACAAAGTATTTATTTCAAATCTAATAACAAGCCAGTCTCCCGATATAGCGCAGGGAGTTGACGCGCGCAAAGCCAAGGGAAAGAAGACTGCGGAGCAGGGCGCGGGAGACCAGGGCATTATGTTCGGATACGCCACAAACGAGACGCCGGAGTATATGCCCGCCCCTATAATGTATGCGCACAGAATCCTTACGGAGCTTGCTCGCCAGCGCAAGAGCGGCAAGGGGCCTAAGTGGCTCAGGCCCGACTGCAAGAGCCAGGTTGCGGTGTCTTATAAAGACGGAAAAGTTTCTGGAATAGAGAGCGTGGTTGTTTCAACCCAGCATGCGGCCAATATTAGCCACGCGGAAATAGAAAAATACATAATTGATAAGGTCGTAAAAAAGGTTCTGCCAAAGAAATTGCTGTCAAAAAAGACGCAATTTTTAGTCAATCCCACGGGAAATTTTGTCGTTGGAGGGCCCCAGGGCGATTCCGGACTCACCGGGAGAAAAATCATAGTGGACAGCTACGGCGGAATGGGCCGCCACGGTGGCGGTGCTTTCAGCGGAAAGGATCAGTCGAAGGTCGACCGCTCTGCGGCTTATATGTGCAGATGGGTTGCAAAGAATATCGTAGCCGCAAAACTCGCCGACAAGTGCGAGATACAGATATCCTATGCAATAGGTTATCCCCAGCCTTTGAGCATAGCAATAGACACGTTCGGAAGCGGCAAGATACCGGAGGCCGAAATAGAGAAGGCGGTGAGAAAGGTATTCAGTTTCAAGCCGGCGGACATTATATCCGAGCTTGACTTGCTCCGTCCCATTTACAGAAAGACAACCCATTATGGGCATTTTACCAAGAAGGATCTTCCCTGGGAGGACGTGTCTAAGGCGGGCGAACTAAGAAAGGCCGCGGGCTTGTAAGTTTGTTTTTTAATAAATACGGCACAGGGGGCGCGCCCAAACAACGCGCCTTCGTCCGTTTAAAGTAGATATGGCAAAAGCGAAAGAGTATAAAATAGCGGACATCGGCCTCGCCGACTGGGGCAGAAAAGAAATAGACATAGCCGAATGCGAGATGCCCGGCTTGATGGCGATACGCAAGAAATATGCGCCTAAGAAGCCCCTTAAAGGCGTTAGGGTGAGCGGTTCCCTGCACATGACCATACAGACGGCGGTTCTCATAGAGACCTTAAAGGCTCTTGGAGCCGACGTGCGGTGGGCAAGTTGCAACATTTTTTCCACGCAAGACCACGCCGCGGCCGCAATAGCGAAAGCGGGGGTTCCCGTATTTGCATGGAAAGGGGAGAGCCTTGAGGATTATTGGGAATGCACATATAGGGCGCTTACTTGGCCAAATGGGAAGGGTCCGCAACTGGTGGTTGACGACGGCGGAGACGCGACGTTGCTTATCCATAAAGGATACGAACTTGAGAACGGAGACAAATGGGTTGACAGCGAGTCGAGTTCCCGCGAGGAGGGCGTAATAAAACGCCTTCTTAAGAAAATATACAAATCCGACAAGACTCATTGGCACAGGGTGGTTTCCGAATTGAAGGGAGTTTCCGAAGAAACCACAACGGGCGTGCACCGCCTATATCAAATGATGGCCGATAAGCGTCTGCTTATTCCCGCCATAAATGTCAACGATTCCGTAACAAAGAGCAAGTTTGACAATATATACGGCTGCAGGGAGTCCCTTGTTGACGGAATAAAGCGGGCTACCGATGTTATGGTAGCGGGCAAAATAGCCCTCGTATGCGGATATGGAGACGTGGGCAAGGGTTGCGTGCAGGCTCTGAAGGGATTGGGCGCAACCATACTTGTTTCGGAAATAGACCCAATATGCGCGCTTCAGGCTGCAATGGAGGGATACAGGGTTGTAAGGGTTGAGGACGCTTTGCCCTATGCCGACATATATGTTACAACTACTGGGAATTGCGATGTCATAACGATAGAGCACATGAAGAAGATGAAGGATCAGGCCATACTTTGCAACATAGGCCATTTCGACAGCGAAATACAGGTTGCAAAACTTCAGGCTTATCCGAAAATTAAGCGCACAAACATAAAGCCGCAGGTTGACAAGTACACTTTCCCGAATGGAAATTCATTGTTCCTGCTTGCGGAGGGGCGCTTGGTAAATCTCGGTTGCGCAACCGGGCATCCTTCGTTTGTGATGAGCAATTCGTTCGCAAACCAAACTCTCGCCCAAATGGATTTATGGGAGAATAGGGACAAGTACGAAAACAAGGTTTATGTATTGCCAAAGAAACTCGACGAAGAAGTTGCGCGCCTGCACTTGGAGCGTCTCGGAGCAAAGCTGACAAAGCTTACAAAGAAACAGGCTGACTACATAGGCGTAAAACAGGAGGGCCCGTTCAAATCGGACATGTACCGCTATTGAGGCCTTGCAGAATTGTTTTTTGCAAGAAAATTCTTGCAAAGTGTTTGTGGGCCTATATTTCCCATTTTCATACGGAATTTATCATGAAGAAAATCTCAGTTATATTATCGACATTTGCCGTATCGGCGGCGCTGTCGGCCCAGACTGCAGTGACGAACAGCGGTGTTGTCGTCAGCGATTTGCCTCCGTCAATAAATCCAACCGTGTCCACTCTTGGCGGCGGAGCTATTGAATACAGAGACTATACCCCGGAGTTGTCTGTGGAGCTATTGAGCGTATCGGCGGCCGTGGGCTTTGAGTCAGAATATGTGTTCAGGGGCGAAAGGCGCTCCAGCAGCGCGATTCAGCCCAAAGTTGAACTGGCTTATCCTCTCTACGGGCTCGATTTCTATGTAGGGGCGTGGTCTTCGTCTCCGGTTAAGGGCGACAACGCTTCTAACCTAATGGAGGTAGATTTGTACGGCGGCGTAAATTATTATGTGGGGCCTCTCCGTTTGGACTTGGGCTACATATTTTATTGGTATCCTTCGGACGATCTCCGGCCGGGACAGCGCACGCGCGATATGGAAGTTTACATAGGAGCGTCCTTTGATACCGCTTCATACCTCTGGGAGGTCAATCTGAATCCGAGCGTATATTACTACTACAACTGGATTTTGCAGCAGCATGTAGTGGAGGTGTCCATAGGCTACAATGTGCCAATTGGATACTGGCTTTGGAATTATCCCCGCTTAACCTTGCCCATCAATATTTACGGGGGATATCTCACGGCCGGGCAGAAACTTGGAGATGTAGCCCAAAAGGACTCCGCCACATATTGGTATTACGGTGCGAGCGCCGATATAGCTTTGGCCATAACCGAGTATTGCACGATAAGCGCCGGCGTGCGCTATTCGTACCGCAGCGGCGGAAACGAAGGGGAAGCTGGCAATACCACCCTCCTCGGGCGCGAGAACAACTTCTGGTTCGGAGGGAAAGTCGACTTCGGCTTTTAAATTATTTTGCATTTAGTTAAAAGCCCTTTCCGCTTAAATGCGAAAGGGCTTTTTTTGTGCAATGCCCCGAAAATATTTTCGGCGCTATGCCTGCTGGAATTGCGCGCAAAGCCGCAAACATGCTACGCTTGCCGAAAATGTTGCATTTCTTAAAAATTATCTTCCGGCGGGCGGGGCGCTTTTTTTGAATGATTTGGGCGTTATATTAAGTTTTGATATTTTGTAGTTTAATATTCTCCTCGTAACGGAGAGCTGGCGCGCAGCAGCAGCAGCGTTTCCACCGTTAGCCGCAAGCACCTCAACTATTATCTCGCGCTCAAATTCTGACACGAGTTTTTCAAAGTCTATGTTTTCGTTTGATTTGAGTTTTGAGGTGTTTGTCGATTGCGGAGTTTGCAGGCTCGGAGGGAGGTCCGATTCCGTTATATTTTGTCCGGCGGATATTATAACCGCGCGCTCAATACAATTCTCAAGTTCGCGGACGTTGCTCGGCCAGTGATAGGCGCATAGCATGCTCATGGCGGCGGAACTTATGGAGTTTATTTTCTTTTCGCGCAATCTGGCGTGCTTTTGCAAAAAGAATTTGGCAAGAGCAGGGATGTCGCGCCGGCGCTCGCGCAATGGGGGAATGAAAATTGTGAAAACCGACAACTGGTAATAGAAATCCGGCCTTATTATGCCGTCGCGCATGCGCGTCTCGAGATCTCCGGACGTGGAGGCTATAATCCTCGCGCTGGAATGGAAATCTTTTTGAGAACCCGATTTTTTATAGCTTCCGGAGCTCATGTATTTCAGGAGCTTTACTTGCAGAGGCTGGCCTATCAAGCCCATTGAATCCAGATAGACTATGCCGCCGTCGGCCTTCTCGAGAAGCCCTTGTTTCGAGGGATAAGTTCCGAACAGCTCTGCGTCTATAAGCGAGTCCCTCATTGTGGAGCAGTCGAGAGTTTCTATGGGCTTGTTTCGCCACTGCTGAGAGTTCGCAATTGCGCGCATGGCGAAGTCTTTGCCCGTACCGACTTCCCCGCGTATTAGTATATGAGCGTCGCATTTGGCGGCTTTTGCTATGAGTTCGTAGGCTTTCAGCATGGAGGCGCAGTTGCCAATGGCGTTTTTGGGGCGCAGTTCCATGTCTATCTTAGTTCGCAGTTCTCGGTTTTCGGCGTGGAGCTTTTCGTTTTCTGCCATCTCCAAAAAAAGTACCGATACGGCGTCGGCAATGATGTTGGCTATTGTCTCCAAGAGCCTGAGATCGCGGCGCAATATGTATTTTGTGGGCCTGGTTCTGTCTATGCTTAAGGTCCCTATAACATTGCCCCTGCTTTTTATCGGTACGCACAGGAAAGCCGTCTTTCCCCTCATTGTGCGGCTTCCGGTTCTGTTTAGAAAATCCGGGCTTTTTGATATGTCGGGTATCACGCGCGACACTCCGCGTTCGGCAACGCTGCCGGTTACGCCTTCTCCCATTCTGTAAACCCCGCGTTTTCGCTCCTCCTCGCTCAGTCCGTGGGAGGCCCTTATCACCAGAAAATCTCCGTTTCTAAGCGTTACGGTCCCGCGCGTTAGATTAAGCTGCTTGTGCAGAATGTCCAATACCTCCTTGAGCAGTATGGATACGTCTTTCATTCGCACAACAACCTTGCTGATGTCGTGGAGCACCGACACAACGAGGCTGTACTTTTTCTTTTTGCGCGCCGGTTTGACTTTGGAATTGGAATCCATATTTGCCAAGATAAAAAAGCGAAATAAGTAAAACTTGCAAACAAAGAAATACTGTGCTTGTGTGTTTCAAATGAGCGAGAGCGAAGAAGTTGCCCTGAGGGAAAGCCATATAATAGCGTGTATTTGGGATTTTGATAAAACCCTTATAAAGGGTTATATGCAAACTCCGCTGTTCAGGGAATACGGAGTCGACGAAAAATTATTTTGGCGCGAAGTTAACATGCTGCCAAAATTGTATGCCGAACGGGGCGTGAGGGTGTCTCCCGATACCGTATATTTAAACCATTTGCTCAGCTATGTGAGGTCTGGGGCAATGGCGGGTCTAAGCAACGCGAAACTTCGGGAGCTCGGCGGCAAGCTTGAATTTTGCGACGGCTTGCCGCAATTCTTTGAGGAATTGCGCGCCACGGCAGAGTCCGCCTATTGTGCTGGGAAGGCGGACATACGCCTTGAGCACTATGTCATAAGCACGGGATTGGCCGAAATGATAAGGGGATCCGAGATAGCCAAGCATGTTGACGGCGTATTTGGCTGCGAATTTATAGAGGAGCCCCTGCCTCCCTATTTTTCAACCCAACCGGAGTTCGATTTGCGCTCGCTGTCGACGCAGATAAGCCAGATAGGCGTGATGGTTGACAACACCATAAAAACAAGGTTCATTTTTGAAATAAACAAGGGAGCGAATAAAAATCCCGCCATAGACGTAAACGCGCGAATGTCACCGTCGGACAGGCGCATACCCATACGCAATATGATATACATAGCCGACGGGCCGAGCGACGTCCCGGTGTTTTCGGTTGTCCGCAAGGGAGGCGGAAAAGCCTTCGCCGTCTATACGCCCGGTGTGGAGGCAGAATTCGCCCAAAACGACATGCTGTTGGAGGACGGGAGAATAGACTCGTACGGCCCGAATGTTTACACACCGGAAAGCTCAAGCTCTCAATGGCTGAAAATGCATGTGAGGAAGATTTGCGACCGCATAATGCGGGACATTGACACGGCTCTCGAAACCAGGCTTGGCAAGCCGCCGTCGCACTTGCACAATCCCGCAACCGACGATTTCCCGTCGGAGGAGTATCCGCGGGAATTGGATTTGTTTTAGTCTGGGGCGGGAGCCGCAAAGATTCTGCGCTATTGCTCTTCTCCCCATTTTCTGGCTATCGCCGACACTATGACAAGCTGCATGGCATGGTAAATCATGGTTGGCAAGAGAACTATGCCGATTATGGCGGGATTTGAAAATAAAACTTTGCTCATTACGGACCCGTGCGCCAGAGATTTTTTCGATCCGCAAAATATTGCCGTTATTGTGTCTTCGCGGTTGAAAGACAAAACTTTGCATATTCCCCAAAGAGTGAAAAATACAAAGAAAAACAATGCGACCATTGATGCCGTTAGCAGCGCCAGTTCCGATATGCTGAAGCCGCTGAACATTTTTTTCATGAAGGAGTCGCAAAAAGACGTGTAAACAATCAGCACTATTACGCTTTGGTCGAACATTCTAAACATTTTTTTGTGGCGGTTCGCCCAGGCCCCGAATTTCGGATTTAAGGCCATGCCTAATATGACAGGCAGCAGAACTTGCAGTATAAGCTTAATTATGACGTCGGCCAAGCCGTGCATGCCGTCGACATTATCCAAAACTACCGCCATTAACAGCGGCGTCATAAATACGCCCAGCAAACTCGATATGCTTGCGTTGAATATGGCGGCGGGCATGTTTCCCCTGGCTATTGAAACCATCACTACCGACGACGACACGGTCGACGGCAGCGTTGCAAGAAAATAAGAGCCTATCCATAGGTAGTAATGTGGAGCGTCGGGATTGAAGCCGCCGGATATTTCGGCAATGCAAAATACCACAATGGGAAATAGCGCGAAAGTAGACATGTGCACAAGCGCATGCAATCGCATATTCACAAGCCCCGCTTTGAGATTTTCACGCTCAAGGCGCAATCCGTAAAAAAAGAATATGAACCCCACGCCCCATGTGGCTATATCTCCAAGAGAGACGGGGTCCCTGTCCATTCCTATTTCAGGGTCGAGCCACGCCAATAGAATTGATACGAAAAGACAGATTATAAAAGGATCCAGTCCTATTTTCTTTAGAAAATTCATTGTGCAAGCAATCCTTGCGGCCTAAATAGTGCGCAATTTTTTAGTATAAAACAAAAATTTATTCCAAACTTTGCTTTTTATATGCTCGGGCGTGGAATCTTTCGGCCTTGTTTTATAATTGCAAGCTCCGGCCTTGCGGGGCCGGAGCGTTGGAATTTCAGAGCTGTTTGAAGAAGTCGTTTCCCTTGTCGTCGACAAGAATGAATGCGGGGAAGTCCTCGACTTCTATTTTCCAAATCGCCTCCATTCCGAGTTCCGGGTATTCCACAAGCTCCACCTTTTTAATATTTTCTTTTGCCAGTATGGCGGCGGGGCCGCCGATGGAGCCGAGATAGAATCCGCCGTGCTTTTTGCATGCGTCGGTTACAGCCTGTGAACGGTTGCCTTTGGCTATCATTACCATGCTGCCTCCGTTGGATTGAAATAAATCTACATACGGATCCATTCTTCCCGCGGTAGTAGGCCCGAAGGAGCCTGAAGGCATGCCTTTGGGGGTTTTTGCAGGACCGGCATAATATATGGGGTGATCCTTCACGTACTGGGGAAGTCCCTCGCCTCTGTCAAGGCGCTCTTTTAGTTTTGCGTGCGCTATGTCCCTGGCAACGATTATGGTCCCCTTGAGCTTTAAGCGCGTTTTTACCGGGTGTTTTGACAGCTCGGCAAGTATTTCGGGCATTGGCTTGTTCAAATCGATTTCAACGGCCCCGTCGGCGGTATTGACATTCCTGTACTTGGCGGGAATATACTTGCCGGGATCCGTTTCAAGGCGTTCAAGCCAGATGCCTTCTGAATCTATTTTCGCCTTCATGTTCCTGTCGGCGGAGCACGAGACGCCAAGGCCTATCGGGCAACTCGCGCCGTGGCGCGGCATGCGGATTACGCGCACATCGAGGGCGAAATTAGGCCCTCCAAATTGCGCGCCGATTCCAAGCTTGCGGCTTTGCTCAAGCAGTTCTTTCTCAAGCTCGACATCGCGGAAAGCGTGTCCGAGTTCGTTGCCGCAAGTCGGGAGGGTGTCGAGATATTTTGTGGAGGCCATTTTTACGGTTTTGAGGCACATTTCCGCGCTTGTTCCGCCTACAACCCACGCTATGTGGTATGGCGGGCAAGCTGCGGTCCCCAGGCCCTTCATTTTTTCCACCATAAATGGAAGCAGCTTCTCCGGAGTTATTATGGCTTTTGTCTCCTGATATAGATAGGTCTTGTTTGCGCTTCCGCCGCCTTTTGCAACAAAGAGAAATTCGTATTTGTCGGAATCGGTGGCGTAGAGGTCTATTTGCGCCGGCAGATTGCAGCCGGTGTTTACTTCGTCCCACATATTCAGCGGGGCGTTTTGCGAGTAGCGCAGGTTTTCCTGCGTATAGCAGTCATACACGCCTTTTGATAAATATTCCTCGTCGCAGGCGCCCGTCCATACAGACTGCCCTTTCTTGCCTATTATTGTAGCAGTGCCTGTGTCTTGGCAGAATGGGAGTTTCCCCATGGCGGCAACTTCCGCATTGCGCAGCATCGTAAGGGCTACGCTCTTGTCGTTTTCGCTTGCCTGCGGATCCTCCAGAATTTTGGCGACCAATTTTAAATGCGCCGGCCTCAGAAAGAAAGAGACGTCGCGCATGGCGTTTCTTGCAAGTTCTGCCAGACCTCTGGGATCGACTACAAGAATTTTTTTGCCTTTAAACTCGGCGGTTGAAACATATTCGCTCGTTAGAAGGCGATATTGGGTGTCGTCTTTGCCAAGCGGAAACATTTTTTGGTATTTGAAGGGAGGAGTTGCCATGTTGATTCCTTTTTTAAAATTAAAAATAGCGCAAACGCATTGAGAGTTTGCGAGCAAAACTGCAATATCATTTTACAAAAAATCGGCTTACACAAGACTTAATTGAGCCTCTTTTTGTGTGGCGGGCGGCGCAATGCTTTTTTTCGGGCGCACAATTTCCTTTCATTCTTGACGAGAGGAATTTTGTTTGAAAATATAGCGCGAAACTGGCGGCCGAGTTTTTTTCGCCAGAGAGCTTCTTTTAGTTACATTGTAATGAAAGTTATAAACTCAGACACCGTCGATAGCGGATTCGACGAATTTTCATCGCTCGATTTTTTAAATGTGAATCTCGCCTATGCTGCGGTTTTAAATTTGTCGAAAGATACAAAGAAAGAGCTGATATACGACTTTTCGCTCAACAGGAGGCTCGACAGGGGAACGGCTCTTGCTGTGGCTTTGGCCCTTAAAGAGTATTTGCAAAAGAATTTTGCAGGGGAGGAGCGCATAGGAATTGCATTGCCTTCGTGTTTTCCGGGGGTTGTCTTAAATCTGGCGGTTCAGATGGCGGGAAAGTCGAGCGTCAACCTCAACTTTACAATGGGTTCCGACGCCGCTGGTACATGCGTGAAAAAATCTGGAATAGTTTCAATTATAGGTTCTCGCAAGGTGCGGGAAAAGGTTGACGCGCACACTCCGGATTTTCCGTGGCCGGAAAGATTTTACGATATAGGAGACATACTAAAGGAGATAGGCAAGGCCGGCATTCTCCCAAAGCTTTTGGCGGTGCGTCTGCTTCCCGGAAAGCTCCTGGCTAAATACTACGGCATACCCGAGCGCGGGGGAGAGAAAGAGGCGTCAATAATATTTACAAGCGGAAGCGAAGGGTCTTCAAAAGCGGCGGTGCTCACGCACAGGAATCTCATGTCCAACGCCATGCAAATGTGGCAGATAGGCATATTGAGGGAGACTTCCGTCCTGCACGCAAACCTTCCACTGTTCCACAGCTTCGGACAGACAATCCAGGTGTGGTTGTGCTGTATTTTCGGGGTGCGTTCGGTTGCGGTCCAAAGCCCTCTTGAGGTTCAGGCAAATTTGCAGGCGTGCAGGAAGGGCGGTTCGACTATAATGATAAGCACGCCGACTTTTTTGCGCTCGTATTACAAGAAAGGCTCCCCTGAGGACTTCCCAAAACTTGAATATGTAATAGGCGGGGCGGAAAAAACTCCCGACGGCTTCATAGAGGCGTGGGAGGAAAAGTTTCCCAAGATAAAATATCTTGAGGGATACGGTTTGACCGAGGCTTCGCCCGTTGTTTGCGTAAATTTGCCTTCCGGACTAAAAAGAGAAAAATTTTGCCCGCAGCCGAGCGCCACAAAGAAAAATTCGGTGGGGGAAATTTTTCCCGGCATGCTCGCCCGCCTTACCGATCCCGATAGCGGGGAAGTGCTGCCTTTTAATTCAGTTGGCATTTTAAACCTTAAAGGGCCAAACATATTTAAGGGATACTTGAACCAACCGGAAGAGAATGCCAAGCGCCTTCGCGACGGTTGGCTGCTGACGGGAGATCTCGCCTCTTTAGACGATGACGGATTTGTGTATATAAAAGGAAGGCTTTCAAGGTTTTCAAAAATAGGCGGGGAGATGGTTCCGCATGCGGGCGTAGAGGATTCCATTGTCAAGGTTTTGGGGCTCCAGGATTCCGAAGTTCCGCTTATAGCTATAGGTTCGCGCGTGGACGAAGCCAAAGGGGAGGCTCTTGTGTTGTTATCGGCCGTGGACATAGACATGCCTAAGCTCAGGCGTCTGCTTACCGAGGCCGGACTTCCAAATCTTTGGATTCCGAAACATGTTGTGAAGGTGGATTCCATTCCAATACTCGGATCGGGGAAAATGAACTTGGGTGCAATTCACAGGCTTTGCAAATAGTTGCGCAAAATTGAAAGCATCTTCGCATTATAGGCAGGCGGCGGATGTTTTAGAGATTTAACAATTTAGTTGGCTTTTATTGACATTTTTATATTTCAAACTATTGCTTTTAACCGCATGAAAACAGCAAAGAGTAACTTCCAATACAAGCGCTACCATATTCCCAACGTGGTAAAGACAATAGCGGTTTTAAACCTGCTTTCCAAAAATCCGAAGGGAATGACGCAACTTGAAATATCGAAGGCAACGGGTTTTACAATATCCATAGTATTTCGGCTTTTGGCTACGTTGCAGGACTACGAATGCGTTGAAAAGAATCCGAGCAACAACGCTTATACGATATCGAATAAATTTGTATCTTTTGCCTACCAGTCAAAGAACGACGACGATTTGTTTGAAAATTCCATAGACATCATGCGCGAAGTGCGCGACACTCTTATGGAAACTACAATGCTCGGCGTCCTGCTCGACAATGAGTTTATAATGATCCAACAGCAGCTGGGAAGGCACAGCTTCAATTTTACGGCGGCGGTAGGCATGAAGGCGCCGTTGCACACGTCGGCTCCCGCGAAGGCCGTCATCGCTTTTCTTCCCGAAGTTGAGAAGCTCGGCGTAGTGGGCAAGATAAAATTTGAAAGATACAGCGACTCCACCGTGACGGATAAAAAGGCGTTTTTAAAAATACTTTCCGAAATAAAAAATATTGGATACGCCACCGATAACGAAGAGTATGTAAGAGGCATGAATTGCGTGGGCGCTCCTATATTTAATGCGTGCGCCTATCCGGTTGCCGCATTGTGGGTAACGGGGCCGTCGGAGCGCCTTAAGGCTTCCGATTTTGCAAAATGCGGTGAGTATATCGCGGCCAAAGCGATGGAAATATCCAAGCGTCTGGGATTTTCCGGGAACAAATAATTAAATATTTTAATCAAAGCAGATATGCCTATTCCAAACAAAATATTCGATATGGGATATGAGCCCTTTGCCAAGCGCGACGAATTGAGGCGAAGCCTTGCCTTCAGCATTGTGAGCGGTCTATGCACATACGGAAACGGCAATTTGCTGTGCGATTTTTCCATCGGACAGCGCGAATATTCCGCGCGCGAGCTTCTCATTGCGTCTTTGGCTCTCTCGCGCCGTTTGGCGGAATTTCGTGGGCAGGGGAGAGTGGGAATAATCATACCTCCGTGCCGCGACGCCTTCGTCATGAATTACGCATGCATATTTGCTGGCATAGTTCCGGTAAATCTTAATTTCACCTTGGGGCGTGTTGCTGCGGAAAGTTGCGTAGCAACCTCGAAGATAAAAACAATGTTTTGCACTTCCTACGCCCGCGACAAGATAGCAAAGGCCAATCCGGCGTTCCCGTGGACGGATTCGGTGGTGGATGTGGATAAAATATTGGCGGAAATACCGGACTCCGAACTCAATGAAATTTCTAAGGACGCATCTCTGGGCGCCGACCATATAATGCGGCGCTACGGCATGGAAAAGTGCGGAGATTCTTCCCGCGAGGGCACTCTTGTTTTTACAAGCGGAAGCGAGGGCGCTCCGAAGGCCGCAATACTAACGGAGCGCAACATAATAGCCAACTGCCTCCAGGTGAAGCTCAGCCGCGTGTTTAACGACAGCGATGTCCTGCTGGCGAATCTTCCCATATTTCACAGTTTTGGCTTGCTCTTTGAAGTTTGGTATATGGCCATATTCGGGCAGAGGACGGTTACGCTTATAAGTCCGCTCGACATAAAAAACAACATATTGGCGGTTAGGCAAAAGGGGGTAACCGCCATAATAGGTAGCCCAACCTTTTTTAGGGCCTACCTAAAACACGCATCGCCCGAGGATATGAAAACTCTCCGGGCTGCAATAGCCGGGGCCGAAAAAACTCCCGAGGGCTTTCACGAAATGTGGAACGAAAAATTCGGGGATACATACAGGGAGGGATACGGTTTGACCGAAGCCTCGCCTGTCGTGGGGGTGAATTTGCCAGAGAGAAATTACGGATATTTTTCCACCGGCTCTCGCCGTGGATCCATAGGCAAGCTTTTCCCGGGAATGCAGGCAAAAATACTCGATGCCGATACTTTTGAGGAATTGTCTTTCGGAGCCCAAGGGCTTCTTGCCATGAGGGGCCCGAACGTATTTGACGGTTATCTCGACAATGAATCGGCCACAGGTGAGGTTCTTAGGGACGGTTGGCTTGTCACGGGCGATCTTTCGCGCATAGACGCCGACGGCTTTTTGTATATAGACGGCAGATTGTCGCGCTTTTCAAAGATAGGCGGGGAAATGGTTCCGCACGCTACCGTTGAGGCCGCCCTAAACAAGGAGCTGAATCTAATAGGCGACGTGCCCCAAATAGCCATATCTTCGCGTCTTGACGAGGGCAAGGGCGAGGCGCTCGTATTGCTTTCGGCCGCCGACATAACTCTTGCGCAGGCGAAAGACGCGCTTCGCAAGGCAGGCGTCAGCAATCTTTGGCAGCCTAAATATCTTGTAAGGATTCCCGAGATACCTCTTTTGCCTAGCGGGAAGTTAAACCTGAAGCGCCTTGCGCGCCTGGCAAGGGCCTAAAGTTTTTCCGCCGCGCAATTTTGGGCGCCTGTTGGCGGGCAGATAAAAGCTTTTCAGAATAGTGGGCGGCGCGCGGCGTCCATTAAACATGCGCTTAGGGTTATAGGCGGGCGTTCGGAAGCGTCATCTAAATTCTTCGGGCAGCGTGCGCACAAGGCCTTTTAGGTCTTCGGCGGAGCTCTTTGAGCAAACTAAGGTGGAGTCTTCAGAATGCACGATTATCAGGTCTTTAACGCCAACTATGGCGGTGGCGCGCCCGGCGGCGTCGAAAACTATGCAATCTTTGGAATCGCGCTCAAACAGGCGTCCGCAAGCTACGTTTCCGTTGGAATTTCCCGAGTGGTGGCGTGCTATTGCTGGCCATGAGCCTACGTCGTCCCAATCAAACCCGGCGGGCACAACCCATGCGTTATCGGCGCGCTCCATAACGGAAAAATCTATGCTGATCTTCTCGATTTTAGGATAGTGCCTGGCAAGCAGGGCGCCTATGGGAAGGTTTTCCGAGAGCCCGCAAGCTATGGCGTCGAACTCTTTGTAGCTTTCCGGAAGGTATTTTTTTAAGGCGTTTAGTATGGAGGAGGTTTTCCATATAAACATTCCGGCATTCCAATAATATTGGCCTGAATTTAAATATGCGCGCGCCCTGTCAAGGTTTGGCTTCTCAAAGAAGCGGGAAACTTTAAAATATTCCCCGAAGGAATTTGAGCGCTTTTCCCCGCGTTTTATGTAGCCGTATCCGGTTGCGGGGAAGGAGGGTTCTATTCCTATGGTTACAAGTTTGTCTCCCGATTCGGCAATGTCGAAAGCGGAATTGAGTGTTTTTGCAAATCCTTGGGTGTCGTTGACAACATGGTCGGAGGGAAATACGGCAAAAGACGCTTCTGCCCCGCGGGCAAGGCGGTTTACAAGAAGCGCGCCCAATGCAACGGCAGCGGTGGTATCGCGGGCTGCGGGTTCCGATATTATGCGTTCGTGCGGAATATTCGGACATGCCGTTTTCATGTTGTCGACCTGTTCCGCGTTTGTTATTACAATCACCCTTCCTGCCCCGGCTACGCTTTCGGCTCTGGCGTATGCCTGTTCCAGGAGGCAGCCCCCGCTTCCGGCGACATTCCATAAGTGTTTTGGCTTTTTTATCCTGCTCAGGGGCCAAAATCTTTCGCCGGCTCCCCCGGCCATTATTACGGCGTATCTTTCCATAGTTTTTTTCTCCTTAGAAAGATGTTCGAAAATTGAATTTTTGCAAATTAAATTATGCGCAAGATTTTAAAGGCGGCGGACTAAGCTTGACTATGCAAGCATTGTAAAGATATGCTTTCTTTCGATAAATGAAAAAATTTACGCGCTTTATTGTTTATGTAAAACCATGCCTCGGTTACATAGCCGCCGGTGTGTTTTTCGGATTGATATTTGGGCTGTCGAGCGGATTTGGAATGCCTACAATCATAAGGGAAGTGCTTCCGAAAATATTTAGCCAGCAAGGTTCCGAAAACGAATATTCTTTATGGTCAATTGTAGGCATTGCCATGTTGATACCTGGAATATTTCTGCTGAGGGCCATATCGGGCTTTCTGAGCGGATACTTTATGACCTATGCGTCTCTTGAAATTTTGCGCCGTATAAAACAGGAATTGTTTGATAAAATACAAAATTATCCGGTTGCCTTTTTCGACAAGTTTACTACCGGAGACGTCCTTGTAAGGCTCACAGGAGATACGGCGGCCGTCCAAAACGTGCTTTTGAATTTTTCGTCGGAAATTTTTAGGCAGCCGCTCCAAGTTGTGGGAGCTTTGGGATATTTAATATATCAATCCATAGAAAACGGCAACATAGCTTTTTTGTTTGTGTTTATAGCGGCAGTTCCGTTTTGCATACTTCCGGTTCAAATTATACGCAAGCGCCTGAAAGAGCATTCGCGCTCGGCGCAGATTCAGACGAGCGGAATGGCCCAAATAATAAACGAAAATCTCGACGCCGCGCATGAAGTCCGCGTGTTCGGCCTTCAAAAACAGCAGAGTGAAAATTTTTCCTCGGCTAACGTATTGATAAAAAAACTCGGACTAAAAATTGCCAAGTACGAGCTCTTCCAACAGCCGTCGCTCGAGTTTCTTGCGGCGGTCATGGTTTCTGTAACCTTTGTATACGCCTATTTTTCGCACATAGATTTCTCCACTTTCGCAGCCATAGGCATAGCTCTGTATTTTACTGTGGACCCTATAAAGCGCGTTGTCAGAATGTGCTCTGATTTGATGAAAACCACGCCGATGTTTGAGCGCCTTGGGGAAATTCTGGATTGGAAATCCACCGTTCCGGATCCGGAAAATCCGGTGGCCATAGGCAAAGTCAAGGGCGATGTGGAGTTTGACGGAGTAAGTTTTTCCTATAACGAGAAAATAGTTCTCAGCGATGTCTCCATAAAAATTCCCGCGGGAACAAGCTGCGCGCTTGTGGGGGAGAGCGGAGCGGGCAAGAGCACGTTCGCAAAGCTTGCAATGCGCCTTTACGATCCCGTCTGCGGAGACGTTAAAATTGACGGCGTTTCCCTGAGGGACATATCCGGAAGGGACTACGCGGCCAATATAGGCTCTGTTCCGCAGTATCCCGTGCTTTTTAATGATACAATCTTCAACAACATTCTGCTTGCCAGACCTGACGCCACGGCCGATGAAGTTTATGAGGCTGCTAAAAACGCCTGCGCCGACGACTTTATAAAGGAACTTGAGGGCGGATATGAGACAATGGCGGGGGAGCGCGGAGACAGGCTCTCTGGCGGGCAAAAGCAGCGCATAGCCATTGCGAGGGTATTCCTTAAAAATCCGCCGTTGATATTTCTCGACGAAGCAACGTCCGCCCTTGACGCAAACAGCGAGTCTGCCATTCAAAAGGCCATAGACAAACTGATGAAAGGCAGGACGATGTTCATTATAGCGCACAGATTTAGCACAATCAGAAACGTAGAAAAAATTATCGTCTTTAAAGACGGCAACATTCTGGACTTCGGCTCGCACGACGAACTTATGCAACGCTGCCAATATTATCGCAAACTGTACGAGCGGCAGATGTCTAAATAGTTTGCATTGCAAAGAAACTTTCTCTTGCGGCATTTTTTATAGGCGGCGTAAAAATATGCGCCGGATAAGCCGGCGCGCTTTTGCGTCATTTGCATGAATCGGCGCAATGTTTTGCAAATTGCAGCCCATTTCTGGTCTTGCATTGCCATTGCCGCAGTGCGGGGCATTAAGTTTGCTTGACATCTTTGAAAATATAAATGTAATTTGAAATTATGAAAACACAGGAAGCAAACTTGCGTTTGCGCGATATCGCCCGGAGCATAGACGTGAGCGCTGTCCGCGCGCAATCTACGTTAGGGAATGTTGAAGCCGCCGTTGAAGCCGCTAAAAAATACGGCTTTATATGCGTATTTGCCATGCCCTCCTTTCTACACAGGGCGAAGGCCATGTTGGACGGGCGCAATGACATAGGCTTAGGCGGAATAGTCGGATTCCCGTCGGGTGGGGACACGAGCGCCACGAAAGCTTTCGAGGCTTCTGAGCTTGTAGATTCCGGGTGCGCGGAAATCGACATGGTAATGAACATAGGGAAGTTGAAGTCCGGTTTATACGGGGAAGTCATGGCGGATATAAAAGCCGTAAAAGAGCGCGTTGCGCCGCTTCCTTTAAAAGTAATAATAGAAGTCTGCCTGCTTGATGACAATCAGATAACGGATGCCTCGAAGATAGTTCTCGACAGCGGGGCCGATTATCTAAAGACAGGCACTGGCTGGGCGGGAGCTACGAACTTCGGGCATTTGGAGCGCATATTTTCGGCAGTGGGCGACGCTATAAAAGTGAAGGTTGCAGGCGGGGTCAGAGATCTTGACACCCTGCTTAAGATGCGCGGCATGGGAGTTAGCAGGTTCGGAATAGGGGCGGGCTCGGCGGTGAAAATAATGGAGGAGTTCGAATCTCGGCATTAAAGCAAGCGTTATGAAAGAGCCTCTCGCATTGGCATACGATCTCGGAACCGGAGGTTTGAAGGCGTCAATATTCGACCCACAAGGCAATTCTGTTGCATCCGAATTTGTCTATTACCCTACAAGTTATCCGAGTCCCGGCTGGCACCAGCAGCGTCCCGAAGATTGGTGGGAAGCCATAGTTAAGGCTACGCGCAGCCTCCTTTCAAAAAGCTCTATAGATCCGCGCGGGATTTCTGCAATTGGGATTTCCGGCCACAGCCTTGGCGCCATTCCAATAGACGCCGATGGGAAACTTTTGCTGGACAGCGTTCCCATATGGTCGGATATGCGCGCTAAAAGCCAGGCCGACGCATTCTTTAAGAGGGTTGATTATGAAAAATGGTACATGGAAAGCGGATGCGGCTTTCCTCCGCAATGCTATACGATTTTCAAGCTTATGTGGCTAAAGGAGTGCGAGCCCGACGTCTACAATAGATGTTTTAAAATTTTAGGCACAAAGGATTATTGCAACTATAAACTGAGCGGAAAAGTTTGCAGCGACTATTCCTACGCTTCAGGCTGGGGCGTGTTTAATCTCCGCAAATGGGACTACAACTACGATTTTATCGACGCCGCCGGCTTGAGGCGCGATATATTTCCGGAACTCGTGGATTCGTGCTCAGTGATAGGGAGCGTGGGGGCTGAGGCCGCCTCGGCGCTCGGCCTTCAAGAGGGGGTTAAAGTTGTGTGCGGGGGTGTTGACAATTCTTGCATGGCGCTCGGCGCCGGCTGCTCAGGCACGGGGGGCGCTCCCCAGGTTTACATGTCTTTGGGCTCCTCGGCATGGATAGCGGCGGTATCTGAAAGGCCCGTGTTGAACTTTAAGCAAAAGCCCTACGTATTTTGCCATGTTAACAGGGGATTCTATACTTCGGCAACGTGCATATTTTCGGCTGGGACGAGCCTTAGATGGGTGCGGGACATGTTGTGCAATGATCTTGTCGAGTCGGAAAAAGAGGGAATTTTAAATGCTTATGCGGCAATGGACAACTTGGCTTCAGAGGCTGCGGCGGGATCCGGAGGCATTATTTTTAATCCGAGCCTGGCGGGCGGGTCTATGATAGAGGAGAGCCCAAACTTGCGCGGAGCATTCTTGGGCTTGTCTTTGTCAAGCTCCCGTGCCGAACTTATACGCGCGGTTCTTGAAGGCGTAGCGTTAAATTTAAGATTCGCATTCGATGTTTTGTCGGAGTGCGTAGGCGTGCCTAAAGAGATGCCGGTTGTGGGGGGAGGGGCTAAAAGCCGATTATGGCTTGAGATATTTGCCGACATATTTTCCTGCAAGATATGCAAGACTTCGGTGGATCAAGACGCTGCCTCACTTGGCGCGGCCGCCCTTGCCTTCATGGGAATGGGCCAGTGGGGCGATTTCTCGCGCGTGCGCGAAGCCCAACGCATCATATTCGAGAAAAATCCCGACGCAGAAAAGCGTGAACTTTACGGGGCAGTTTATAAGGATTTTATAAGAGCTTCCGCTCTAATAGCGCGTTTTGAACAATCGCGCGCAATGGGCGAAATAAAATCTTGAAAAGCTGCGGCATTGCTTTTGAATCGCCACAGTTCTTGCGCTTCAAACAATGGCGGCAGGCATTGCCTTTGGGGCGCTGTTTTTATCCAATATTTTTCTTGCCATTGCCTTGCCTATAAACCCGCTTTGTTAGCAATATGAAGACAAAATCAAAACTCAATCCCTCCGATTTCCGAAAAAAAATCGGCGCAAAAAAAACGGAACTTTATATTCTGCGCAACAACAGCGGCATGGAAATGAGCGTTACAAATTTTGGCGCACGCATAGTCGAGTTGTTTGCGCCCGATAGAAAAGGCAGATTTGCCGACATCGTCTTGGGCTATTCAACATTGGCGGAATATGTAAAGCCCAGGGGGGAGCGTTTTTTTGGGGCCGTTATCGGCAGGTGCGCCAACAGGATAGCGAACGGGCGCTTTAAAATGTCCGGGAAAACGTTTAAACTTGCGCTGAACAACGGCTGCAATTCGCTCCATGGCGGCGATAAAGCCTTTGACATGCGCGTGTGGGACGCTTGTCAGACAGGCGCCGGAACTTTAGAGCTGAGCTACCTGTCTGCCGACGGCGAAGAGGGATATCCCGGCAATCTTAGGGTTTTTATGACATATGCGCTTAGCGATGCCAATGCTCTGACGATAACTTATAGGGCCGTTTGCGACAAAGCAACCATCTGCAATCTCACCCACCATTCTTTCTTCAATTTGCGCGGGGCCGGAGCATGCGATATAGGAAGGCACTCCATGCTTATAAACGCCGATTATTATACTCCCATAAACGAAAATTTGATTCCTATCGGCAGGCTTGCCAAAGTGGAGGGCACTCCCATGGATTTCCGAAGGCCTGTAATGATAGGGGAGCGAATAGATTCTCCATTCCGGCAGCTTGAGTTTGCCGGCGGATACGACCACAACTGGGTGTTAAAACGCAAGACGGCAAAGTCCCTGGAATTTGCCGCGCGCGTGTCGGAGGAAAGCAGCGGCAGAACATTGGAGCTTTATACAACACAGCCCGGAATGCAGTTTTACGCCGGAAATTTTCTCGACGGCAAGAGCGTGGGCAAAGGCGGAAAAGCTTACGCACGCAGGACGGCTTTTGCCCTTGAAACCCAGCACTTCCCGGACAGCCCCAACCAGGCTTCTTTCCCTTCAACGGTTTTGAATCCAAAGGAGGCGTACTTTCAAGTTTGCGAGTACCGCTTCGGGGTGGAGAAGTAAAATTAGGCGGGCGGATTTTATATTTCTCAAACAAGGCTCGCTTTTAATGCTTCTCCTTCGAGTTTAACGCGCACTAATTGATTTTTCATTCCGGGGGGCAGACCGCCGATTTTTAATTGAATGTAGTTGTCGGTGTATGCCATATAAGAGGCGTCGGGGAGGCGGTTCTCCAGCAGGGCGGTTCGGATTTTTCCCGCCTGTGTCTTCAGAAAATTTTTGTATAATGATTCTGCCGCTTTTCTCAGGTCGTCGGCTCTGGCCTTTCTCACCGGGGCCGGAGGAAGGCAATCCGTCTTTTCGGCAAGCGTGCCGGGGCGCGGCGAGAATGTGAATACGTGCATGTTGCTCAGTGGGCTCGACAAAGCGCGCTCTCTTGTCAAAAGATAATCTTCTTCGCCCTCTCCGGGGTGTCCGCATATTATGTCGCAGCCTAAAAATATGTCGGGCACTTTTTCTCTGGCGGATTTTACAGCGTTCAAAAATTCGTCGGCCCGGTATCTTCTACGCATAATTTCCAATATTTTATCGCTCAAACTTTGGGCGGAAATATGCAAGTGCGGCATGAGTTTGTGCGACTTATCCGCCGCGCGAACAAGCAGTTCTTCAAGCGGAAATTTCGGTGGCTCTATGCTTCCTATCCTCAGGCGCAAAAGGCCCCTTACAGAATTCAGTTCGTCTATTAATCCAATTAAGTTTCCGCCGCTTTGCGGCGAGAACTTTGCAATGTTTATTCCGGTCAATACAATTTCCCTCGCGCCGCGGGAAACTATGTTTTTTGCGTCTTCAACTATGTCGGAGATCTCCCTGCTTCTGGGCAGGCCGCGCGCCAGTGGAATTACGCAATATGAGCAAAAATTATCGCAGCCGTCTTGTATTTTCAGGTTTGTCCTGTCTGATATTGGCGAACGCCCGCATCTTGCAAGGGCGCCAATTTCCCGGATTTCCTGAATTTTAGCGGAAAATAGCGCCGCCTTTTCTGAAGGGGGATTTTCCTCCATGATTTTTAGGCAATCGGCCTTGTGCGCGTTGCCTATTATCCATTTTACCGACGGAATTTTTAGAAGCGCGTCTGCGTGTATTTGTGCGCAGCAGCCCGTAACGCATACGGGCGATAGCGGATTTCGCTTTGAAAAAAACGCTATGGCCCTGCGCGTCTTTAAGACGGCGGTATCTGTCAGGGCGCAGGAGTTTATTATTGCGGCGTCGGCGATGTCCCCCCACTTTGCAATTTCCCAGCCGGCGGCTTCTGCGGCGTCGGCGATGGCGTCGCTTTCAAAATGGTTTACGCGGCATCCGAGCGTAAAAACTGAAATGCGCTTTTTCATATTGTTGCGTTGGCTGTCTTATCCCCAAGGGTTTGACAATAAAAGACGCACCTAACGGTGCGTCTTGAACAAATATCAAACTGCGGCGCTTCGCAAGGGCCCGCATAGGCCATGGCAGGCAGTGTCTGTGCGCCCAAGAAGCGCGCAATATTATCCGCGGCGGCGCGCAAACTTTTTTTGGAACTTCTCAACGCGGCCCGCGGTGTCAACAAAGCGCTTTTCGCCAGTGTATGCAGGATGGGAGTCTGCTGTTACGTCGCGAACTATAATGAAATGGTCTACACCGTCGATTTTTTCAACTTGCTTGCTCTTCATTGTCGAACGCGTTATGAAGCGCGTGCCGGAAGATACGTCTACAAAGCAAACCGGGTGGAAGTCTGGATGGATTTTGTCTTTCATTTTTAAATGCTCCGAGTAGTGTCAGCCCTGCTTCGCCTTGAAGCGCGGGTTGGTTTTATTGATTATATAGACGCGGCCTTTCCTGCGCACAACTTTGCAATCTGGATGGCGCGTCTTTAAAGACTTGATTGATGATACGACTTTCATGTCTTTCTCTCGTTTCTAATTTGATGAAAAGCCAGATATGAAACACTTGCGGCAAACACTTGTCAAGCGTTCTTTGCGTTTTTTATATTTTATTCGTAAACGGGCATTTTCGTCCATTCCTACATGAAGCGGAATGGGGTAAAGCCCTCCATAACGCTTCCGGACTTTAGATATACGCCTTTTGCCTGGGAAGTGGAAATGCATGTTATCCATTCTATGCCTTCCGATTTCAACCTCGAAGTGATGGCGTCTACAAGCTTGTGGGCTATGCCGCGGCCCCTGTACTGGCTATGCACTACCAAGTCTATTAGATAAGCGTCCCCGACGCCGTCGCTTAGCGCCCTGAAAAATCCTACAAGCTTCGGGCCGTCGAAAGCCCCGTAAGCGCAATAGCTGTTTAGCAGGGCCCTTTTTATTTTTTCAGTTTCGCCGGCATTGCCCCAGCCTTCTCCCTCGTATAAGAAAGCGATGTCGCCAAGGCGATCGAATGAGGACGGCTCTATTTCCCTTATTTCTATCATTGCTTTGCGTATGCCCTGAGCCTGCGATACTTTATTTGCGGATCCAGCGAGTTTTTTGCGTGGCGCAAATTTTCGTCTCCAAGATCCTGCTCGCGGTTCATATACTTCGCCCCGCGCTTTATTAATGCGTCCGCCTCGAGTTTTACAAGAATTTGAGGCGCGCCTTCTACGTCGAGTCTGGATTTCTCAAAATGAATAGTGAAGGTATCGGAGCTTAGGCGGCTAAAGATTGAAGCCCCCAGCATTTCGCCGTTCCCGTCTCGCAGCAGCAGCCCTTCCAATCCGAGTCTGCCGAAGTTTTTTACGGCATTTTCGGCGGCTTGATATTCGGTAATCAGGCCCTTGTTTAAGTCGGCGCGCTTAATGAAATCCCAGGTCTCGCCGAGATTGCCGGGGTTCATATCTTCCGCATGGAAGTTCGGATGTTCGGTTTGGAAGCGCTTTATGTGGTTGCGCTTTTTGCGCAGCTTTGCTCCGGAAAGGGAGGATAGCCTTGAGACGTCGTAAATGTAATCCTCGTCGGCAGGGTCAGCCACCATGCAGAAAAACCTGTCTGCGTTTGGGAATTTTTCGGGCCATTCGGGCGGGACATTATACACATAATTTGAAAGCAAAAGGCCGGCGTCTTTAAAGGTATCCACATAGCGCGACAGAGTTTCAGGCGAAACATCGCGCCCCAATGGATAGTGCAAAATTCCATCTACCGGATTGTATATAAAAGAGCAATCCTCGCCTGCGTCCAAAATCTTGGTGTTGTAGGCGCTGCTCCATATAAAGATTGTGGCAAAGGAGTTTTCGCAACTTTGCGACGGCGAAATTGATGAAAGCCTTCTTATTCTGTCTTCGTCTTTAAAGGAAATATCCCTCATTCCGGAGAGATTTATCTTTTCATGAATTATATTCATATTCCCTAATTTATCGGAATGTATTTGAAAAATATTATCAGCTTAAACTTTTAAGGCGTATTTGGATGTGGGGGTATTTGCTTCCCCAAGCTCTTTCGGGGTGCCTTCAAAAATTATATAACCTCCCTTGTCGCCGCCTACGGGGCCCAGCTCCACAAGCCAGTCGGCGTATCTTATAAAATCGGGGTGGTGCTCTATTACTATTACGGTATTGCCGGCGTCGCGCAGATCAAAAAGGAGTTTTAAAAGCTTGTCTATATCGTCCCAATGCAGGCCCGTCGTGGGTTCGTCGAGAATGTACAAGGCCTTTCCGCGCGTTCTGCGAGAAAGCTCTAAAGATAGTTTAATTCTCTGAGCCTCCCCGCCCGAAAGCGTATTTGCGGCCTGGCCGAGACGTATGTAGCCGAGCCCGACCTCGCTCAATGTGCGCAGTTTCGCCACTATGCGCGGATGCGCCTCGAAAACTTTGAGGGCTTCGTCTACGCTTAAATTTAAAGTTTCTGCTATGTTCAGGTTTTTGTATCGAACTTCGAGAGTTTCCCTATTGTAGCGCCTGCCTCCGCAGCTTGGGCATTTTATGTAAACATCGCCCAAAAATTGCATGTCGAGGCATATTGAGCCGTCGCCCTGGCAGTGTTCGCACCTGCCGCCCTTTACGTTGAAGCTGAATCTTCCAGGCCCGTATCCGCGCAATTTTGCCAAGGGGCATTGGGCGTACAGCTCGCGCAGAAGGTCGAAGAGCTTTGTGTATGTAGCCGGATTTGAGCGGGGGCTTTTGCCGATAGGAGATTGGTCTACCCTCACGCATGTGGAAAAATTTTCAAGTCCCGGCATGCCGTCGTGGGCACCGCTTATTTCCTTTGCCCCGTTTAATTTGAAGGCCGCGTATTTGGCAAGAACGTCGTTTACCAAAGTGCTCTTTCCCGATCCCGACACTCCGCAAACCACAGTAAACAGGCCCACGGGAAATTTAGCGTTTATATTTTTTAGATTGTTTTCTCTGGCGTTTTTTATGCAAAGCCACTTGCTGCCGGGATACATTTGCATAGCGGGCCTTTGTATCTGCGCCCTTCCCGACAAATACATTCCTGTGCGCGAGACTTTCGATTTTAAACAGTCTTTCATTGAGCCGTTGAAAACGAGCTTCCCACCCGACTCTCCCGCTTCGGGGCCGAGTTCCACTATCCAATCGGCGGATTTCAATGCGGCTTCGTCGTGCTCGACAAGAAGTATGCTGTTGCCGCGGTTGTTGAGAGTTTTTATAGCTCCTATAAGCATGTCGTTGTCGGCGGGGTGAAGGCCTATTGTTGGTTCGTCGAGCACGTATGTTACGCCCGTCAGGTTCATGCTCAGTTGGGTGGCGAGCCTTGCGCGCTGGGCTTCCCCTCCCGACAGCGTGGCGGCTTCGCGGTCGAGCCCGAGGTATGACAATCCGACCGTATCGAGAAATGACAAGCGCTCGTACAATCCCTGCGCCGCGTCTTTTACTGCAGAATACTTTGGATTGCCAAGCAGCGATTTCGCAAATTCCAGAGACTTTTCCACGCTCAATTTGCAAAAGCGGTCGTAGGACAGGCCCTCTACGAAGACGTTTCTGGAACGCGCCGAAAGCCTTGCGCCCCCGCACGATGGGCATTCCGAGGATACTTGAAAAAGAGACAGCCGCGCTCTGAGTGCATCGCTTGAACTGTTGGCACAAAGCCTGTCTATTTCCTCCAAAATGCCGCCGAAATGCGTTTCCACCGCCTTGCAGTTGCCGCGGCGGAGCTTTAGGCGGTATATGCGATTTGGGTCGCCGTACAGAAGCTCTTTCCGCGTTTGGCTTGGAAGTTCCTTCCACGGTGTGTCCAAGTCAAAGGGCATCTGCTCCGATAGTTGGCGCAGAATTTTATTGTGGGCAATTATTATATTTTTTGAGCCTATGCGCCACGCCTTGATTGCGCCCTCCGATACGCTTTTTGAGGGATCGGGAATTGCCAGAGTTTCGGAGCAGCGCATTATTCTGCCTATGCCGGAACAATATTGGCATGCTCCGTCGGGGTGGTTGAAGGAAAAATTCCTGACGCCGAGAGCGCCGTAAACCTTTCCGCATTTTTCGCAGGCAAAGGAATTTGAAAGTATCATTTCCGACGCCCCGCAGGAAGCGCTCCATGCCGCTATGCATTTTTCGTTTCCCTCTCTCAATGCCAATTCAAGCGAGTCCGCCACGCGTCCCCGCGAAACCGACGACATCGGGAATCTGTCTATTACAAGCTCGAGGGAAATCTTTTGCGACGGGCTTTTTTTCGAAAAAAATTCCCTCTCGGCCGACGGGTCGTCGAGATCCAGTATGTTTCCGTCGATACGCACACGCTGCCAAGCCCTCTGCCTGAGAAGTTTCAGCTCGTTTTTTATGGCTGAGGGCTTGTCGGCCATGCGCGGAGAAAGTATGTAAACCCTCGATTCTTTCGGCAGCGCCATGACTTTGTCGACGCACTCGTCGAGACTTCTGCGCAATATTCTTCCGCCGTCGTCGGGGCAGCGCTGTTCGCCGGCGAGGCTCCATATAAGGCGCGCGTAGTCCGCTATTTCGGTAAGCGTTGCGAGCGTGCTGCGCGGGTTTGATCCAAGAGATTTTACCTGCTCTATTGCAATCACGGGCGACAGCCCGCTTATGGATTCGACTTCCGGCTTGTCTATTTGGCTTAGAAGTCTTCTGGCGTCGGCCGATAGGCTTTCCATGTATTTGCGGTATCCCTCTGCGTAGATTGTGTCGAATGCCAATGACGATTTCCCCGATCCGCTGCGCCCCGTAAAGGCGACTATCTTCCCGCGGGGTATGTCGAGGTTTAGGTGTTTGAGATTGTGGGCTGACGCCCCCCGTATCTCTATTGTAGGTTCTGGCATGTTGTCAAAATTTTTACAGCGGCCGGATTTCGGACGCATTATTGTTTAAATATGATTGCATTGAAGTGGATTATGACAATTATTTTTTACAAATGTTGAATGCTTTTCAAAAAAAACTTGCGGCATGGGCTTTGACGTGCCTGTCGCTCATTGTGTTGGCATCGTTTCTTGTTGCTGTCACGCTAATGATGAAGGCCTTTTTGGCAAAGTTCGGCGTTGTAATATGGCCGATTGCGGCCGCTTTGGCGGCTTCATTCCTTCTGAGGCCGGTTGTGGATTTCCTATCAGAGAGAGCGCGCATTTCTAAAACTCTGGCGTGCGCGGTAACTTTTGCGGGCCTTGTAGCCGTTCTTGCGCTTGCGGCGGTGTTTGTTTTGCCCGCGCTGTTTTCCGAGATCGGGGCTATGCTTTCGTCCCTTCCCGACGCCTTCCAAAATCTCGTTCACCGCGCTGCGGAGAATTTTCCGGGGGCAAGGGAGTTCATAGCGTCAAAAATCCAGCCTCTCAAGGACTACGCCGCAGCACATCTAAACCTTGAGTCCGTTGTGTCGGCCTTAAGAGGGGCTCTTGATACGGCCATTTCCGCCACAGGCGGAGTTATAGCGCTGTGTTCGTTTGTGGCCGCGTTTGCGGTGGCTCCCATATATCTGTTCTATATGCTTTCGGCGGACTTCGACTTCTACGGATTTCTTGAGAGGCGTTTGGCCTTTGCGGACAAGTCCATTAGGGACGACATCGTCTTTTGCGTGAAGAATTTTGAGGACATAATGACATCGTTCTTTCGCGGACAGATGTTGATAGCCTTAATTATGGGAACATTGATGGGCGCCGGCCTCTCCATATGCGGGGTTAGATTCGGTTTCCTCTTGGGGTTTTGCGCGGGAATGGGCAATTTAATTCCGTATCTGGGCACAATACTGGGATTGGGCAGCGTTTTGCCGGTGGCATTCTTTCAGCAGGGCGGAGGCTTATGGCTCGCTATACTGAGCTTGGGTGTGTTCATTCTTGTGCAGATTCTTGAAGGCTATGTTCTAACTCCAAAGATTATGGGCAGGCGCACGGGATTGCATCCTGCGGTTATAATATTTTCCGTCTTTTTCTGGGGCATTGCGCTTAACGGATTCTTAGGCATGATTCTCGCAATACCGCTCTCGGCCTTTGTAGTTGTATTGTGGCGCAGGTTTGCCGAGGGAAGATCGCTTTCATAGCGGTATGTTGCGCTTTCGGAATTAAAATACCCGCCCTGCTTTTGGCGCAAAGAGATGGCAAAGCTTGATGAAAAACAAAATAGGCTATTCCTTATAAGTTCGCAATAGCGCATCTGAATGGTGAGCCGCTTAATATATGCGAATTCTATTTAACTTGATAAAAAACGTATGATAACTAAATATGCAAAGGTCTTATCCTGATTGGGGCTGCAATATGGCAAAAAAAATACTTTCATTGTTGTTTTTTTCTTTAACGCTTGGCGCATCTTGCGGGCATTTGCTTGCAGAAGGCTTGGACCGCGAAACTCTTGAGTCCAAGAAAGGCGCATTGCTCGAATACTTAAAGTCCGTCGCTTTAAGCGACAAATATCTTTCGGGGCAGAGGATGAATTCTACCGAAGGCCATTTGCGCGAATGGAAGTGGCTTCTTTCAAATACCGGTCGCTTGCCCGCAATCATGTGCGCGGAATATTGCACGGGATCCGGCACGAAGAATTTCCCGGACGCCGAGGCCGCCATTCAATGGAGGCGCATGAATGCTTTTATTTTTGAACATTGGGAAAGGGGAGGCCTCATTACCATAACTTTTCATTTTCCCAATCCGTACAATGAAAATTTTAGCGGGTTGCGCCAGAAGGTACGCGACGGCGGCGCAGCAATTTGTTCTGAATCCTCTCCCGTTCGCCTCCGCTGGCTGGCGCTCCTTGATGAAGTGGCAAAAGGCGTAAAAGATTTAAATTCAAAAGGGGTGGTTCCCGAATTGAGGCCGTTGCACGAGAGCAACGGGAAATGGTTTTGGTGGGGCGCTTACCTTCCGAAAGATGTGCAGCAGAAATTGGAGGACGATTTTTTTGACAAGATAGAGTCTGCGGGGTGTGTTGTAATATGGCATAAATCGTGGGGTATGGTGGATGGAGACAGGATATTTAAGCCCGAAAGATACGATATCATAGGTTACGACGTCTACCAAAAGAAAGCTTGGAACCTTTCCTGTATTTCCAAGCTTTATAAAGAAGTCTTGCAGATGGGAAAGATTTTTCAGCTGTCCGAATTCGGCACACATCTTGGAAAATCTGCAAGCTCGCGGAACACGTATGAATGTTCGGATATAATTTCCGGAATGGACAAGTATTGTCCGCGCTCATGCGCTTCGGTTTGGTGGGCGGGCCCGGAGGGAATTCATAATGCGAATGGCGCCCGCGAATACATGAATAACCCGAGAATCATAACTCTGGGGGGAGTGTCCTACAAGGGCAGATAAAAAGGCGGCGCATTTTTTTTGCGCCGCCGTATTCCGCAACCGTATGGCTGCTACTGCGTAAGGAATTTAAATATTGTGGTGGTATCGTAGCTTTGTCCTGGGCGCAATATAGTGCTCGGAAATTTTTCATGGTTTGGAGAATCGGGGAAATGTTGGGTTTCAAGGCATAGCCCGTAGCGGTATTTGTACGCCTTGCCGCCTTTCCCCTTTTGGCCTGCGAGAAAGTTTCCGCTGTAAAATTGTATACCGGGCTCGGTTGTAAATACCTCCATCAATCTTCCGGATATGGGCTCGTAAAGGGTTGCGGCAAGTTTCATCTCGCCGGGTTTTTTGTTCAAAACCCAGTTGTGGTCGTATCCGCCCCCGTACTTTAGCTGACCGTCGTCGGCGTTTATGCTCGATCCCACGGGCATGGGCTTGCGGAAGTCGAACGGGGTTCCCTCTACGCTCTTTAGTTCGCCTGTTGGAATTAATCCCTTGTCAACGGGCGTAAAATGGTCGGCGTCTATGGTCAATTCGTGGTTTAAAATATTGCCGTTCCCGGCTCCGTACAAATTAAAATACGAATGTTGCGTGAGGTTGCAAACGGTGGGTTTGTCCGTAACCGCCCTGTAATTCACAATAAGTTCATTGTCGTTGTTCAGCGTGTAGGTTACCGCAACTTTCAGATTTCCCGGAAAGCCCTGGTCTCCGTCGGGTGAAAGAAGCGTCAGTTTTAGGACTGCGGCCTTTTTGTCGGCAAAGGCTTCTGCGCTCCAAATCTTTTTGTCGAAGCCCACAAGCCCTCCATGGAGGCTGTTTTCGCCGTTGTTTTTATCCAGCGTGTAACTCTTGCCGTCTATGGAAAATTTGCCGCGCGCTATTCTGTTGCCGTATCTGCCAACTACGGCTCCGAAGTAGTCGGACAATGTTTCGTATTCTTGAATGGAGTCAAAGCCCTGAACTATGTCGGCGAATTTTCCGGAGCGGTCGGGAACTATGACTGAACATACTATGGCTCCGTAATTGGTGATTTTCACCGTTATTCCGTTGCTGTTTTTTAGGGTGAACAGCTTTGCCGCTTCGCCGTTTTTGGTCTTGCCGAAATCGCTTTCGGTTATGCTCTGCGCAGATAGAACCGCTGCGGCGAGGCTTAAAATTATGTAGGGTATAATTTTTTTCATATTTTTTCTTTCTCTTTTAGGAATTTTGAGAGTTTTTGGAAGGCGTTTGCCCTGTGGCTAACAAGGTTCTTTTTATCGGGTGGGAGTTCCGCCGAAGTACATCCAAATTCCGGAACGTAAAACAGCGGGTCGTAGCCGAATCCGTTTGCGCCGGATTCTTTTCGTGCAACAAAGCCCTCGAAACGCCCCTCGAAACTTTTTCTAAGCCCGTCGGGACATATCAGGGCTATCACGCACACAAAGCGGGCGGAGCGTTTTGAGTCTTCAATTTTGTCCATCTGGCGCAAGAGCTTTTTGTTATTGAGCCTGTCGGCATCCGGCCCGTCGGAACCCGCGTATCGGGCGCTGAAAATACCGGGAGCTCCTCCGAGAGCGTCGACTACTATTCCGCTGTCGTCCGCCATTACATAGGCGTTTTGCGGCGCGAATTTTTTTAGGGCTTCAGCCTTGATGAATGCGTTTTCTTCAAAGCTTTTGCCGTCTTCTTCCGGCGGCTTGTAAGCGGCTATGCCCTCCACTCCGTGAAGCTCGCAATTCACGCCTTCCCTCTCGAACATTTGCGAGAATTCCGAAATCTTGTGCGGGTTTGAACTTGCAATATATATTTTCATTTTCGGTCGTCGGCCGGAGTGGAGAGAATTTTTGACTTTAGCGCCCCGACCTCAACAAATTCCGAATCTCCCGCATTTCGCAGGGCGTATTCAACCGCTCCCATTTTTGCGTCGAAATTGTCTATCGAAGATACAAATACCGCTTCGGGAGTGGCTGCCCTGACAGCCGCACCCCATTCCGGTTCTCCCTGATGGCTCAGAATTATGTGCTCCAGCCTTTCGAGAGTGTCGGGATTTAATCCGCACTTTATTCCCGCCCGCCGCACCATTCTGTAACCCAGTACGACATGTCCATGAAGAATGCCTGTTCTCGTGCGGTCCGATACGGGGCTTTGCTCGTATTCCAAGACCTTGCCGACATCGTGCAGTATACAGCCGGCTATTGCCAAATCGCGGTTTATGAAAGGATAGAGAGGCAGCAAAGCCATAACCATTCTCGCCGTCTTTAACGTGTGTTCAAGAAGCCCGTAGACGTATGCGTGATGCATTTTTACCGCGGCTGTGCTCTTGAAAAAGTCTCCATGGGTGTCTTCCAATACCATATTTACGGTGGCTCTCAGGGCGTCGTTCGATATTTCCGATATTGCCCGTTCAAGCTCTTCGCGCATTTCCGACGGGTTTAATGGAGACACTTCCACAAGAGCCTCCATTGCCATCGAGAGTTCTCCGTCTTCCAGACGCCTCGCAGACTCTATTTTCGGGCTGAAGCGCCCCTGGTAAAACTCGGCTATCCCCGCTATTTCGTAAGCGGTTCCGACTTTTGCGTCTTTTAGGGCTTGAAAAGGCTGGGAAGACTCAAAGCACATTGCCGAGAACGAGCCGGAATTGTCCCCGAGATCGAGCGTCAAAAATTCGCTTCCGTTTTTCGCGGTGCGCTTTTGGTTTGATTTTAACAAAACTATGGACACAAAGGGGCGCTTGGCGTCGTCTTCGCGCATGTTTTTTAAATCCGCAACTTTGAGCTTTTCCATATTATTTCATTCGTATTTCAAGGCGCGACCATTCTCCGAGAATCTTTGGCTCGCAAGACAGGAGCCTGTCGGAACATTTATCGGCGAAAAATTTTAGGATTTTTCCGTTTTCGGAGGCGAGTATGCCGCTCAATACAAGCCAACCTCCGTCTCTTACGGCTCCGATGAGATTGTCGGCATAAATGCAGAGCACGTCGCTTATTATGTTGGCGAGAATTATGTCGGCCTTTTCTCCCTCAAGCCCTTTTTCTATTCCGGCATGGCTGAATTTTACGGCGTTGGGAGCGATGCCGTTGCGAGCAGCATTTTCGCGGCTCACTCTAACGGCTTCGGGATCGCGGTCGAAGCCGTACACGTCTTGAAAACCGAAAAGCTTTGCGCTAAGAGCCAGTATTCCCGAACCGCAGCCGGCGTCTATAAGCCTCTTTCGGCTAACGTCGTGTTGCCTTGCGTAATCCAGCATGCTCATGGCGCACAGCCGCGTGGTGGGGTGGTCTCCCGTCCCGAAGGCCAATCCGGCGTCGAAGTATAGAGCCTTGTGCCCGGCGGGAACCGGAATTTCCGAACGCATCCAAATGGGTATCCAATGCAAGTTCTCGTATTGCCACGGCTTGAGAAATTTTTTATATTCGTTTTGCCAATCGCGGTCGTCTATGTTTTCGATTTCATATTCCCGGCCCAATTCCGGAAATTTGACGGATAGTCTGTCGAATTCCGTTTTTGCGCTTTGGACGCCGTCAAAATATCCGAAAAGTTCAGGCTGGCTTTTGTCGTCTACCTTTTCTATTCCCCAATTTGAACGCGTCAGTTCACATAGGGCGTCCTCCAATGGCTGGACGAGGGCGTTTTTTATCTTTAATGAAATTTTTATCATGGCCTAAAATTCTTAGGAGCTGGCGAGTATTCCCGCCATGCAGCCCATGGCGCTCGCGGTTATGGCCTGGCGGAATACTTTGTCGGAACAGTCTCCGGCAACATACACGTTTTCTATGTTGGTTTTGACAAGGCTGTCGGGAAGATGTTTTATGTATCCCTCGGAATCCATTTCAAGCTCTCCCTTGAAAGCCGCCGTATTTGGAACGTGCCCTATTGCTATGAACACTCCTTTGCACGGTATTTCGGATACTGCTTGCGTCTTTACGTTTTTTACTTTAACGCCGCGGCAAAATCCGTCGTCCCCTTTAAGTATCTCCTCTGCAACGCTGTCCCAAACGGCCTCTATTTTGGGGTTTGAGAGCGCCCGCTCCGCCATAATTTTCGAGGCCCTAAATTCATTTCTCCTGTGTATTATTTTAACCGATTTGCAGAATCTGGTTAAAAATACAGCCTCTTCGCATGCGGTGTCGCCGCCTCCTATAACCACTACGTCTTTGTCTCTATAAAAAGCGCCGTCGCATGTGGCGCAAGCAGACACCCCTTTGCCCCCGTAAAGTTCGGCTTCTCCGGGGACTCCGGTCATGCGGGGCGAAGATCCTGTTGCAATTATTACTTTTGAGGCGCAGAATTCCCGGCCGTCGTTGGAGTACAGCTTCTTTTCCGGGGCGGAGAGATCCGATTTCTCAATTATTGCCGTTTCTATGCGCGCGCCGAACTTCTGCGCCTGCTCGCGCATGCGCCAAACAAGGTCGAAACCGTTTACGGCTTCCGGAAAGCCCGGGAAATTTTCAACATCGCTGGTTGTGGTCAACAGGCCGCCCGGTTGCGAGCCCTCGAGCACTAAGGGGCTCATTCCGGCCCTTGCGCAATATATTGCCGCGCCCATTCCGGCGCAGCCGCTTCCTATTATGATTACTTCTTCCATATGTTTTTCCGCTTTTTCAAAATATATGCGCAACACATTTGCCGGCGCAAGGAAATTGAGACATGCGTTCCGGCTTTTTTGCCAGCAGCCCAAATATATTATCGGCATTTGCCGTTGTAAATTTTCCTTTTCCTCAATGGGCGCTGCGTTTTACCAAAAAGCGGGACAGCCGCATGCAAATTTACTTTTCTAAAAAATTTTTGGCGTTTTAATTGCGGCATGCCTTTAAAACTTATAGACACCCACGCGCACTTGGACGCATATATTAGAGATTCGTCGATTGGCGCCGTTATAGATAGGGCGCTTGAATCCGGAGTGGAGCGCATTATATGCTGTTCAACAAATCCTGGAGAGTGGGGCCTTTATGCCGAGGCGGTAGGCAGGTATCCGGATTTGCTGTCGTGGCAGGTAGGGCTGCATCCGAGCGACATATCTGATTCCAATATGAGCTTTCTCGACGCTCTGCCGTCTTATTTTGCCGGGGACGCCACTCCCGTGGCCATAGGGGAAATAGGAATGGATTTTCACAGGCTGCCCGCCGACAATGCGGAGCGTGAAAAAATAAAGGAGATTCAGCGTGCGGCCTTTCGGCGCCAGTTGGATTTTGCGCGGGACTTGGACGTTCCCGTATGCGTTCATGCTCGCGACGCTTTTAGGGAGTGCGTCGATATTATGAAAGGGGCGGGATTTAATTTTTCCAAAGCCGTTTTCCATTGCTTCGGAGGCAGCGCCGATGAATTGAGGGAGCTGAACGGGCTTGGAGGGAGGGCTTCGTTCACGGGCATCATAACTTATGCGGGAGCCCATGAGATGAGGGAGGCTATGCTTGCCCAGCCCATGGAAATGCTCATGTTTGAAACCGATTGCCCTTATTTGGCGCCCGTGCCTTGCCGCGGGAGCCGCTGCGAGCCTTATATGCTCATGCATACCATCAGGGCTGCCGCCAAGCTGTTTGAAGTGTCTGAGGAATACGTTGCCGATATTTCGAGCCGCAACGCAAAGGCGTTTTTCGGACTTTAACTTGACCCTTCGGCTGTGTTTTTTATTTTTGCATAAAAATTATTTTGTAATTTTGCATACATGAAATTTTTTTTGAAGAGATATGGCGCCATGCGGCTTTGTGTTTTTGCGTGCTTTTTTGTGTGCGCGCCCGCTTTCGGCGGACAATCGGAGGCGGATAGCAGGGCGGAAGCTTCGTGGAGGGCGTTGTGGGGGCATTTTTATTGCCCGAAAACCTCGCTGTTTTACGACTATGTCAATTCATGGAATAAGGGGGAAGAATTTAAGTACTTCCCGAAACCCGAGGAAATAGCAAGAAATATGCCAAATCCTATGGGGTACAATACGGGAATGGAAAACGCCGGCATAAACGCCGATATCATGATGATTGCCTCCTTTGCAAAATA